>NZ_CAKLBX010000002.1 GCF_920987055.1 Novosphingobium sp. CECT 9465 | reverse complement strand
GCGCAAGATCGAGGATGAAGAGGAGCGGGCAGAGTTCGAGCGCAAGCCAGCGCAAGGGGAGCTGTATGGCTATAACCGCCCTGGCAAGAAGGACCAGCGCGAGCGGCAGAACCTTGCCATGCGCGACAGCGAAGAGCGCGGCGCGCAGGCGAAGATCGAAGGGCCGAAGGGGCGAGCGCAGAATAGCAGGGCAGACGCCCAGGAGAGCGAGCTTTCCAAAGAGAACATGCGCGGCATCAGCAACGAAAAGCAGAGCCGTCAGGACCCTTCCATCGATGATGATCAGGAGCTTGGGCGATGAGCACGGCAGGACAGACCTGCAATGTGTGCCCCCTATTTTGCGCGCAATGTGCCGGGCCCATGCTCCGGCCCGAACAGGCAGGGGACGCCTGAGATGCTGTCGGTCGCATCAGTCGCGTCAGCCGGCGGCGCCGCAAACTACTTCGCCAAGGACGACTACTATGTCGGAGATGGTCCCGCTGAGCTCAGCGAATGGGGCGGGAAGGGCGCCGAAGCACTCGGTCTTGCTGGTCCCGTTGCCAAGGATGACTTCGAAAAAGTCCTCGATGGCAAACTGCCCGATGACACGGTCGTAAATGGCAATGCAAACCGCCGCTCGGGGATAGACCTCACATTCTCCATGCCGAAGTCAGCCAGCCTGCTGGCGCAGTTGGGCGGCGACAAGCGGATCCTTGATGCACAGCTGGCCGCTGTCAAGGCGACCATGGCCTATCTCGAGAAGCACTACGCGCAGGCCCGCGATCGATCACGCAATGCCAACGGCGAGGGCGTGGTCACAGGCAAGCTCCTCTATGCCCTGTTCCAGCACGACACGAGCCGGGCGCTGGACCCGCAGAACCATACCCATGCCGTCATCGCCGCGATCACCCAGGACAAGGATGGTAACTGGAAGGCGCTGTGGAACGGAGATATTTGGAAGAACAACACAGTCCTTGGCTCCATCTACAACGCCGCGCTGCGGACGAACCTCGAGAAGCTCGGCTACGAAACCCAGATCACGGGCAAGCACGGCCAGTTCGAAATCAAGGGCGTGGCGCGCGATGTGATCGAAGCCTTCAGCCAGCGTCGCCTGACCATTCTGGCAACGGCCGAGAAACTCGGGAAGAGCGCAAACGACACAGAAGCCTTGCGTGAAATCACCAAGCGCACCCGCGATCCCAAGCTGAATCCGGACGACAAGCTGGCGCTCCGGCAAGAATGGGCCAAGCGCGCTGCCGGGCTGGGGTTCGATGCCAAGGTGCTGGTCGAACAGGCGCGTGAACGCGGCTCCGAGGGGCGCGAGAGCCCATTGGGATCGCCTCAGCGGGTGCAGGAGACGCTGAGCGCGCTCCGCGACAGCGTGAAGCTCTACACTCGGCCAGCGGACACACTGACAACCAATGGCCTGCAACGGATCACCCTGACGCCCACGCAGCTGCGCACTGAGATGGCAACCGCTTCTGCGATCAGGATCATCGGCGAACGTGAAACCTCCTGGAGCCGAGGCGACCTGGTCAAGACCGCGCTCGACCTTGGCGTAAAAGGCGTGACCGCTGACGGGGTGGAAGCACGGATCGGCGTCTTGGTGGCCGACGGGAGGGTGCTTGAGGGCAAGAGCGACAGGCTCGATGGCCGGCCCGAGAAATACACCACACCCGAACATGTCGAGATCGAGCGGGCAACGCTGGCCAATGTCGCCGCGGGAAAGGATGCAGGCCAGGTCATCATCGAAGCCGCCGAGGCACCCGGGCGCTTGCGGCAAGTCGCGGGCACTCATGACCTCAACGCCGAGCAGATTGCCGCCGGAACACTGGCGCTCGCCAGCAAGGACCGCACGGTCGTGATCCAGGGTGTCGCAGGTGCCGGAAAGACGACGATCATCTCGGCGATTGCGAGCGTGGCGCATCAGGAGGGAAGGGAGGTGATCGGCCTCGCCTTTGCCAACAAGATGGTCAGCGATCTTCGGACCGGGACGGAGATCCGCGGGCCAGACGGAGAGGTCGTCAGGCAGGAAATCGCAGCAAGAACCGTCTCATCCTTTGTGAATGAGCATCTGCGGCCCGCGCTTGCGGGTTCGGGTCCGAAGTTCGAGGCATCGCGCGAAGCCTTGCGCGGCAAAGTGCTGGTGTTGGACGAGGCGTCGCTGGTTGCGAACAAGCCGATGAATGACCTGCTCACGATCGCTAACCGGCTTGGTGTTGAAAAGCTGGTCATGATTGGAGACCGCGCTCAGTTGCAACCGATCGAGGCGGGCAAGAGCTTTTCGCTGATCCAGTCCGATAACCCCGCAATGGCCCGCATAGACACCAGTCTGCGGCAACGCACCGAGCACATGAAGGAAGCGGCGGGCCTGGTGCGCGCCGGCATGTTCAAGGAAAGCTTTGCCTCGCTTGGCGAGCGCGTCGTAGAAGCAGGCGCAGACCACCTCAAGGTCACCGCTCAAAAATGGCTGGAGCTGTCGCCGGACGATCGCGAGCGAACCGCGATTTATTCGTCAGGACGTGCGGCGCGCGGCGAACTCAACCGGATGGTCCAGCAGGGCCTGAAGGCAGAAGGGGCGATCCAGGGGGAAGGGCTGAGGCTGACCACGCTCCTCCCGGCCCATGCGACGCGCGAGGAGCTGCGCTACGCCTCGACCTACAGCAAGGGCCAGCTGCTCGAAGTGACGCGCCAGAACGCCCCCGGAGGGCTTGTTCGGGGCCGGTACGATGTCGAAGGCGTCGATGCGAAGGGCCGGGTCATGCTGCGCGATGAAAGCGGCAAGCTCATCAAATTCGATCCGGCGGCAATCGACCCTTCGGACAAGCGTGATGCCTTGAGGCTCTCCGAAAAACACAAGGAGACAATCTACGAAGGCGACAAGATCCGCTGGACCAAAAAGGATGATGCCCGGGGGCTGATGAAGTCCGAGGAGGCGAGGATCCTCGGGATCAGGGATGGGATCGTCACGCTCGAGAACAAGGCAGGCGAGACCGTAGAACTCAAGCAGAATGACCGCATGCTCGAGCGCATGGGGTTGGCCTATGCGATCAACATGCATCAGGCGCAGGGCGACACCCGCGACATGGCGATCGGTGAGATGCACTCATCAGCCCGGCACTTGTCGAACCAGCGTCTGGCGCTCGTCATGATGACCCGGGTGCGTGACGACATCACAATCGTCACCAACGACCGCGATCGGCTCCTGGCGCAGATCGGCCGCAACCCGGGCGACAAGACCAGCGCGCTCGAAACCCTCGGCGAAAAGCAGGTCGAGACGAAGCGCAGCGGCCGCGAGGCTGGCGAGTTTCGACCCACAATTCCCGATCATTTGAGGGCGCCTGAGGACAGGCAAGCCTCTGCCTCGCGGATCGATCCGGCGAGCCTCCGGGCAACGCCGCAACTGGACGTGCCCGAACGCAACATCGAACGCAGCCGATAGGAGGAAGATCGTGACACAGATGGGCCATGCGACAGCGGGCGAACCGCCTTCAGACGCGTTCGAGATTCACCTCCCGCAGCAGCTGACCCTGACCAATCTGGTGAACGAGGCAGGACTCTCGGAGATTGCGCGTGCCGCTGGCGGGGACAGCTTCGTGGTCTGCGATCTCACCACGCACGGGGTTCAGGGATGCGCTGATCTGCGAGCCGCCCTCGATGACCAGAAAATGGCCGCCGAGTTGGTGGCGATAGGTCTGATGATCCTTGTCGCCGTTTTGGTGGGCACGATAGCGGCCGCCTTTGTGAGGCTGGTGGCGAAGCGGACGGCTCTTTTCAGGGAACGGCGCGCCGATGCCTTTCTCCCGTTGCACAAGGGTCGCGCAAAGCCCCTGAAACGGGCCGTCAAAATCATCATCAGGAAGGAGAACAGACATGGCATTTGACTACGAAGACGCAGGGACCTTCGGGAGTGAGCGCGAGGCGAAGGACTGGGCGCAGCGCAACAAGGTCGATCTGCGCGATCTCCACATCCGCAGCGTCGGGGGGCAGCGCGTCGAAGTGGGTATCCGCAAGAGCGCCTACGACGAGCGCGAAGACTACGACAACCAGCACGGCCAAAGGCGCGACGGCTTCTGGCGGTGAACCCATCCCCCAGCACTGAACGATCCAATGAAAATCTGCCTTGAAAGGAAAGGACATGCTCAAGACCTGGAACGACCAAAGCCCGGATTTCCGCCGCCACGATGATCCTGGCGATCACCATTGCGAGCAGGGCGCGTCTGCGAGAACAGCCCGGGACTATCAGATCAATCTCGTCGACAACCTGGAAGAGATCCTCGCCAGAAGCGACTATGCCTATCTGGAAGCGCCGACCGGGACTGGTAAGACGGTTGTGATGGCGATGCTGGCACGTTCGCTCGGTTTTGGTGAGGTCTACTATCTCGCCCACACGATTGACCTGTTGAAGCAAGCTCGCGCCAGCCTCGCAGAGCTCGTCGAGGAGGGTCTCGCCGACCCCGCACAGCGGTGGCATTTTCTCACCTGGCGGAAATATGTGTCATCCTGCATCAAGGGGCTGATCGACAAGGGCACTCCTCACATCGCCCTCGTTGATGAATGTCATATGGGTGGTGCGTTCCAATCGGCCAACCAACAGAAGCGGTGCTTCCCCGTCATTAGGTCGATGGCGCACAAGACGGTATGGATCTCGGCAACTCCGTGGATGCTGAACGAGAGCACGATGGGCCAGCGGCAGAATCACACCGCTTTCTATGGCTATCAGTCGGCATTTGACAGCGGCCACCTCAACAGCGTCGATTTGGTGCGCGTCGATTGCTCGCTGAAGCTCGAGCTCAAATTGTCGGACGAATACCGCGACCTGACGAGGGCCTTCCAACATGAAAAGAGCAATATCGTCATCGACGAGGATTGTGCCGATAGTACGTTCGAGAAGCTGACCCGGCGGCTTCAGGAACTCGCCGGGCGGGGGCTGCGCCCGCGAGACGTTCCTGCGCTGGTGGAACACAGATATCGGCTTATGGCGAACCTGTACCAGGCCAATCACAGCGGCTCGAAAGCGATTTTCTGGCTACCCAACAAGGCGCATGCGCGGGCCTGCGCGCAATATATAAACACGATTTTCGGCACGCAAAACTATGCGACCGCCATTTTGGGCGAGGGCAGATCGGGGCAAGGCGCCGACGAAATCGATCCACAGCTCCAGGCTTGGCGCGATCCGCAAGGCCACACCAAAATTGCCTGCGTTGTCTATCGACTTCGCGAAGGTTTCGATTACCCTGAGCTTCATCTTGGCTTCGACTGCGCCTGGAACCCCTACAATTACCGCAATGCCATCCAGAAGATCGGACGCCTGATCAGAAAGGCGGATCAGAAGCCGGGCAGCACATACTATTATGCTGTCGATGCTCTGAGTGTCGCGGTCTCCCGCTCGCGGCAATACTACCGATCATTTTTGGACCCCATGCGAGAGGTTTACGCTGCCGAGGATGAGCTGACGTTCTCACACGATACTCTTGCGGACGTGGCCATGTTGAAGACCAACATCAGTCCCGACGGCCAGTTCAGCACCACCGCTCCTAAGCGCACGGCTATCAGGCTTGGGGGCATCGATATCCCTGCAGAGCGGGTGCCCCTTTTTGATGTGGAATTTGCGGCCGGCTCGATACAGCATTCGCGCATCGAACTCTCGAGCTTCAGCAAAGGGAATTCGACGCTCCAGGCTGAAACTCTCGTCGACGAGATCATCCAGGGTCGCGCCAAATTGCGGCTGTATGGCAAGCTAAACCTTGCAGAGGACAGGCTGAGAAATCTCCTGTCCCCCAGCTTTCCTGGACACCGCCCCGATTTGCGCGCCCGCCTGATCGCGTCCGGTCATTTGAAGCCACGCGCTGCCCGTTATGAGGCAGCAAGAGCAAAGCTGGAGGAGCTATTATTCGGGATCGAGAGCGGAGAAGTGCGCTGGAGTAGCAAGCATCCGGACTATCGGTGGTTGGACAAGTATTACAATCCAACCTGCGTCTGCTTTCGTCCGGAAGTGCGCGAGCGGATGATCAAATGTGGCGCATTGCAACCGGCCTCCATACCACTCGAGAAACAGGCGCGAATGCTGGAAGTCGTAGAGCAAGTGTTGGTTTGCCGGGAGTTGCCGCCAAAGGGTTCAGCAGAGCGTGCTCTCCTCAACCCATACATACCGCGCCGAAACGCCAAGTTTGATGAGCAGGTGCGAAGCAGGTTCGAGCACCTTCTCAGGAAGCGCCCCAATGCTGTGTCCCAACCTTCCTCACTCCAGGCATAATGCGATACCTCTGATGTGATCCTGATCGTGAGCCAAAGAACAGATATGCGCAGTATGCCCTTGCTTTGGGGTCGGAATGCACTGATTTCTGTATCAGCGGCGCTATGGGAGGTCGGGAGGCCCGAGGCACTTCAAGATGCTGCAGCGGGGCGAAATAGGAAGGCCCACAGAATGAGTGTTTTGATGCTGGCCGCCAGTGGAGCGTTCCTCTGCACGCCGGTTGCTGTCTGGGATGGAGATGGTCCGATCTGGTGCGCGGAAGGGCCTAAGATCCGCCTGGGCAACATTGCTGCGCGCGAATTGGATGGCAGTTGCCGGGCAGGTCACCCTTGCCCGCGGGCCTCAGGGGTCGAGGCTCGTGATGCGCTGGTGGCTCTTCTGGGCGGAGCCAAGGGAAGGCTTTCTTCTGGCCACGTAAAGGTTTCTGCACCGCCAATGCGCTGCCGGGCTTCGCATCAAAGCTACGGTCGGGTTGTTGCCTCTTGCAGGCTGAGCGATCGCCGCGATCTGGGCGATGCAATGCTGCGTACCGGCACTGTTGTGCGTTGGCGTTGAGCCGGCGTAGGTTAGTCGACGCCGCCGGGTTCCCTAAAGACCTAGTGTGGTTCGTGGCCAACACTGTTATTGATGCAGCCCCCACTACATTAGACAGTGACATTTCAATCTAGCGGAAATAGTGTCCTGTCTAAATTGCAGAGACAAGTCGGAAGATTGATAATAAACATTATGTAAATAGCGACACCGTACTGGCTAAATTTCTGCGGCGTGTATGATGTTCGAATGCTTGCTGCCAGAGGTGTTTTCCAACAATCTCAGACACCGACTCCACTTACTTCACCACGACGCCTTTTACGGCTTCGCGCATCGATATGCCCGGCAGTCGCCGGTCATGGGCGGTATTGGATGATGATGGCGGTCTCCATTGAACGCAAATGCTGCTTCCAAGAGAAGTCATTGCAGCCTACGGCTTCATCTTGCGCCGTGGCAAAGTCAGAAGAGCGGGATCAAGGAAATTGACGAAATATCTGTGTTTTGCTGCCGCGCTCGTCTTGATGCCACCCTCCGCAGCGATGGCCGAATGTGCCCCTCTCAAGCTTCCGCCGCAGGGATCAGGGCGGGCGCAAATCGTTAAAGCCGTCCTGCCGGCAGTCGTCCAGGTTCAGGCACGCTTTGGCCCTGATACCAACGAAAGCTACGAGGGGGCACTTGGCGATGCGTTGCGCGAGACACAGGCCAGTAATCGGCAATCGCTTGGCAGCGGGTTCATTATATCAGGCGATGGTCTGGTGGTTACCAACGAGCACGTGGTCGCGCAGGCAACCCAAATCATTATACGCCTCGCCGACGGCAGCGTTCGCGGCGCCACACTAATCGGTAGCGACGAACGCACAGACATTGCGCTCTTGCGCATGGAGGCCTTGGCAAGCTGTTATCCGGCGCTGACGTGGGGAGACAGTGATAATATTCGCACAGGCGAAGATATTACGGCCGTTGGCTCGCCGTTCGGTCTTGGCGGCTCGGTCTCCGCAGGCATCATCTCCGGGCGTGGGCGTACCGTCGGTCCCGGACCCTACCATGATTTCCTTCAGATCGATGCGGCGATCAATCAAGGTAACAGCGGAGGCCCGTTGCTGGACAGCGGCGGCAACGTTGTCGGGATCAATACAGCGATTCTTGCCCCTGCTGGCGGCAATATCGGTATCGGGTTTGCTCTACCGGCCGAAATGGCACAGCGGGTTATCGCCGAGCTTCAGACGCAGGGCAGAGTGAGCCGGACCCAGCTGGGGTTGGCGGTTGAAAACCTGACTGGAGACATTGCAGAAGCGCTTGGGCTTTCGTCAGGCAACGGAGTGCTGGTCACTGGCGTTGCGCCGGATAGCCCAGCTGAGCGCGCCGGCCTGCGTGCTTCAGATGTCGTGTTGTCCGTGAATGGCCATGCCGTCAGCAGTTTAGGGGCTCTTTCCGCCGAAGTGGCAACTTTCAGGGCAAACCGCGGCGCCCGGTTCGATTTGTGGCGCGATGGCAGGCCCCTCAGCGTCCAACTGCTGCCTCTCGCCAAACCCGACGCTGCAGACCGCGCCAATAAACTCGCCGCCGAGGCTCCGTCGGACTCGTTCATTGCGATCTCAGGCCTTCAACTCACTGGAACGACAAGGAATCTGAACGAAGTTGCGGGGCAAAATGAACTCGCGCAAGGTTTGATTGTTGTGGCTGTTGCGCCAAACAGCCCCGGCGAGGCACGAGGTATGGCGGTTGGCGACATCATCGTTGCCGTCAGCGGCCAGCAGCTTCTATCGCCACAGCAATTTTCCGAAGCTGTCAGCGCAGCCCGCACACTAGGCCGGCGTAATCTGCTGATAACCGTTCTACATGGCCGAGACATCGTGTGGCTGGCCTTACCCATCGATAAATGATCACACCCTGCCACCGGGATCTTGCGGTGGTTGCCTAGAGCTATGTGGTCGCATGCTGGCGGTTCACATCGGCGCATACCAGGGTGCCTTCGACTGCGAAGTCGCACTGGCCGGATGGCCTAACCCAATCGGCATGCCAATTGGCAGACGGCGTCACTACGCCGCACGATTAGACGTTTGCAATGGTCGCAGCCCGCATCCCGCCTTCGGTATTCCGACTGGCCCGCGGTGCTGCGCTCTGGCCCGGCACGAGCTTGAGCGGTGCCGTGTCCTATGCACTCCGTCAATCCCGTCGGCCTCCGGCTTTTCAGCATGGCGTCAGACAGGTGGCAGCTGTGCCTCGCCCTCCAGTCCTATGAAAGAGACCAACATGTCGTCCAGATTGACCCTCCCATTTGCCGCCCTCGCCATCCTGATCGCCGCGCCCGCAGCGGCGCAGGACGAAAGTGGCTCTATCCAGATCAAGGGCTTCGTCACCGCCGTCCTGCCCGATGGCGCAATCAGTGATGTCGAAGCCGACAACATCGGCTTGCCGGACGGCTCTCAGACCCGCGCGACAGACTCGGTCGTTCCAACAATCGCCGCTGAATTCTTCGTTTCACCCAGGTTCTCGATCGAGACAATCTGCTGCGTGACGCCGCACGATGTTCGCGGTGCAGGCGCCCTGGCAGGTGCCGAACTGATCGACAACGCGATCATCCTGCCGGCCACCGTCACTGCCAAGTATCACTTCGACCTGGGCGGAGGCATAAAGCCCTACCTCGGCGCAGGCCCGACCTACTTCATGATCTTCGGCGAGGATGTCGGCGCGGATGCGGCCGCGCTCGGTGCGACCGAAGTGGACCTGTCCGACGAGCTCGGCTTTGTCCTTCAGGCAGGAGTCGACATCCCGATCAACGATCGGGGCCTCGGGCTGTCGCTTGATGCCAAGCGCTATTTCGTTGGCACCACAGCGACCTTCAACGCCGGGGACAGCGTAGCGCTACGCAGTCATCACGATCTTGACCCGTGGGTCTTGAGTACGGGCCTGGCTTACCGGTTCTGATCTGCCTTGCCCCCGTAGAATCAGCGCGGGGAAGCTTTTCTTGATATGACGGCTCGTGCCCCACCCGGCACGGGCCATCATTTGCTAAAGAGGTCCTCGCTATTCGCTACCCGATCAGCCAGAGCCCGGCAGCAATGCTTGCAGTCTTCCCCTTTACCAAGCATCGTGCCACGCTTCGGTCCCACGTACCTGCCGTCAATCTAACCGGCGCCGCCGTGCTTGCGGCGATGTTCGCGAGTCCTGCGCTGGCAGGCGGCGGCGCGCATATCGTCGATGATGATGCCGCCCTGCCCGCCGGGGTCTGCCATGTCGAAACCTGGCTGACCTTGGCCGGACACGGCGGCGGTCTCGCGGTCGCGACGCCGGCCTGTACGCTTGCAGCCCTGCCCCGGCTCGAAATTGCGGCGGCGGTGCAGCGCGAGTGGGGAGAAGACGCGGCGACCACAATCGCCCCTGCACTCAAGCTCAACCTGCGATCCTTTGAGGAGGTTCCGGTCGGCGTGGCTGTCTCAGCCAACGCAGTGTGGAACCCGGCGGATGGGCAAATCAAGTCCTTCGCTCTCAACGTTCCGGTGTCTCACCGGATCAAGGAAAAGCTGGTCGTGCACGCCAACCTTGGTTGGATCGGGCAGACAGGCAGCGGCGACCGTCATGCCCTGTTCTGGGGCGCCCAAGCGGAGTTGACGGTGGCGCGCGAGCTGGCACTGATGGGCGAGGTATTCGGATCTGATCGCGGCGCGCCCGGCGGACAGGCGGGGCTGCGCTGGGTGACGGATCGCGGGCGGATCGACGTGGATCTGCTGGCCGGCCACCGCATCAACGGAGCTTCGGGCAACACGCTGACATTCGGCGTGACAATCAGACGGTAGCGCGTGCCGGCGGTCAGAACGTCATGAACAGATTGACGTTCGCCGTATGATCCGACCGGTCCTGTCCGTCGCGGAAAACATGTTGGTTGAGATAGCCCGGCACTACTTCGATGCCCTTGGCGACCGGGATTGAGACCCCGACGAAGTTGCGCCAGATTGATAGGCCGCCGCGCTGCACACTGCCTTCGTCAAGGTCGACAAAGGGCTCGGTGTAGGCAACGATCCGGTGCCCCTTGTCGCTGATCGGGACGCGCAGTTGCACGAACTGGCGTAGGCGCCACTGGGTGTCTTCCCTCTCCTCGAAGGTGCGCTGTTCAAGCCGCGTGCGCGAATCCAGCGTGGTGCCCCCCGGCGTGGTCAGCAGGCGGACGTTCAGTTCCTGGTAGAAACGGTGCTCGTTCAGTTCGACCGGTCCCACGGGATCGGTCAATACAAAGGCGTAGCCTCCGCCAATGTTGACGTCCTTGTTTATGCGGTAGCCGACATAGGAGCGCAGCAACAATTGCCCAAGGCGTTCCGCATCGTTGGTGAAGCGCTCCTGTGCCTCAAGCCTCACGAACACCTTGTCGCTGGCGTTGATGGTCGCAAATTGGCCGAGCCAGATGTTGCCATCCTCTTCGGTGGCCGTGGCGGGGGCTGCCGTGATGAACATGGCGGCGGCGGCGATGAGGCGCAAATTCATGATCACTCGCTTTTGAAATGTAGAAAGCGCGGACCCTGCGACCCTGTCGCGTCGGGCCCGCGCTCCGTCCCTACAGGAGTTGGGGGTAAAGGGGGGAGAATTACGCCCCGTTGTAGGGAACAGACGACTGGTGGACGACAATCTTCAGTTCACCACCCGGCCCGCGAATATAGCCGAAGGTGTATTCGACCTTGGTTTCATCCGTCGCGCCAACGGGCGTAAAGAAGTAATTCCCCATCGCCACGGCCATCGTGCACGCATTGTTGGTAATGCCGACATTCTTCCAGCGCACCTTGCTCCACGGCTTGATCGCGAAGCCCTTGTCTTCGGGATAGGTCGGGTTGCCGCCAACGAAGTAGGACAGCGCCGAATCGAACGAAGTGCGGAACTGATCGACCGACGCCAGCGTCGGCTTGAACAGCACAAGGCTCAGATCATAGGCATAGAATTGGTCGATATGCGCGGCAGCGGCAGCCGAGTAGTCGCCGCCGTCCTGATAGACCTTGCCGATTTTGACGATGCCCTCGCCCCACGCCTTCTGCGCAGCGACGACTTCCTTTTCGGTGATGCAATTGACGGTCTGCTCGGCAGGCGCAGCGGCGGCGCGCGGACGCTCTTTGGCATAGCCGGGGGTGCACGCGGCGGCCAGAAGTGCGGCTGTAACAAGGGAAAGAGGTCCGGTTTTCATTGGTGTCTCCATGTCTACATGGCATGATTGCGATGAATGGAGATTTCGCATGCCTCGCACCGCGCGGCGTCCGCCGGATGGCAGGCCGATTGACCTATGCCGTTCGGCATATGACAAAGCCTTCGCCAGGGTTTAGCGTTGCGGCTATGTTGCCTCTCCCTTCTCCTGCACCACCCACCGAAACAGCATCCGATCTGCGCGCGCTCTACCGCGCTTCAGAAGCGCGCGCGGCGCGGTTGCGGGTGCTCGTCGAGGCGAGCAGGACGCTTGCTGCGAGCGCTCCTGGCGAACTCGATGCTGCCGCACAGACAATCGCTGACCAGGCTGCGCACTTGGCCGGTTATGCGCAAGGCGCCATTGCGAGCACCGATAATTTGCCCCGGTCCGGCGAGCTTGGCGAGGACAGCCTTGTCATTCCGCTTGAAGCACCGGGGAGCGGACGGGACCATGTGGGCATGTTGGTACTCGAACAGCGTGTGGGATCGCACACGGCAGATGATCGCGAGGCGCTCGGGATACTGGGTCAGCTGGTCGGCGGGGCGCTGGCAGCTCACGCCCGCGAAGCGCGGCTCGCCACGCTGTTGGCAGAATTGCTCGGCGCACAGGAGGCTGAACGCAGCAGGGTCGCGCATGAACTCCACGATGGGGTCGCACAGACCGCTGCCGCATTGGCGCGGCGGCTTGACCTTGCGACCGATGGCGATCCGGAGGACCTCGTCTTGGCAGCTCGGCAGGCACGCGGCTTGGTGCGCGAATTGCGGCAGGTGATTTCAGGTATGCGCCCCCCGGTGCTGGATGATCTGGGACTAGCAGCAGCCCTGCGCCAGCTGATCGAAGACGCCGGGGCAGCGCAGGATGTAACGTTTGATGTGAAGCTTGGTGCCCGTCCGCCGACGCTGGTTGAAACGGCGATGTTCCGCATTGTGCAGGAAGGTTTGAACAATGCCCGGGCGCACGCAGGTGCGGGTGCGCACGTGACCATCCGCGTTAGCGAGACTGAGGGCCACTACCGCGTTGAAATCCGCGATAACGGCGCGGGCTTCGATCCACGGTCACGCCTCGCGAGCACCACCGGGCGCGGGCTAGGCCTGTCCTACATGCGCGAGCGAATCAACCGCCTCGGAGGCACGCTCGTTATCTCCAGCGCGCCCGGCCAGGGCTGCCGGATCATTGCGGAGATCCCTGCCCGATGATCGGCGGCAGCAGCCTAACCCGCGTGTTGATCGCCGACGACCACGATCTCGCGCGTGAAGGCCTGCGCGCGCTGCTCGAACGCACTGGGGGCTATCTGATCGCGGCAGAAGCAAGCACCGGCGAGGAAGCCCTCGCCCTTGCCGCCGAGCACAGTCCCGATCTGGCGCTGCTCGACATCCGCTATGCCGGCGGAGGGATCGACGGGCTGGAGGTTGCGCGGCGCTTGGCAGACACCATGCCAACTCTTGGCGTCGTGCTGATCACCATGCACGACAGCGCCGACTATCTGCGGGCCGCAATTGCAGCCGGAGCGCGCGGGTTTTTGGCCAAGGACGCTGCCCGGGCCGAGGTACTCGCCGCGCTCGCGCAGGTCGCGGCCGGCGGTGTCGCCTTCCCGCCCGCCCTGATGCGCCGGGCCGTCTCTGAAGATCAGGCTGGTCCCGTGCTTGCAGCCATCAAACGCCTGACCCCGCGTGAGCGCGAAGTGCTCACTGCGCTGGCTGGTGGCAGCACCAACAAGGAAATCGCCATTGCGCTCAGCATTACGCCGGGCACCGTCAAGACGCATGTAGAGCGCCTGATCGGTAAACTCGGCGTGCGCGACCGGACCCAGGCCGCGATCCTTGCAACGCGCCACGGCATCGGGCGGGGAGCGTGATGGTGCGGTCCGTGTCGAACTGGTGGGCCAATCGGCCCCTAGCCACCAAGGGGCTGGTGGTCGTCGCTGTCCCGCTGCTGATCTTTCTCGGCTCGGTCGCCGCGCTCTACACGATCAGCAGGATGGAATCGCGTGCAGAGCAGGACGTGCGCCTTACCATCGCGATCCAGAACGATGTGAACGAAGTGCACGCCTTGCTGGCCGAGGCTTCGAGCGGGGTACGCGGCTATCTGCTGACCGGCGAACCGCGGTTTCTCGAACCCTATGACCGGGCCGAGCAACTGGTCCCGCAAGTCACGCAGCGCCTGCGCGGGTCGATCCGCGATGCCGAGGCATCGGTCCATCTCGCCCGGATCGAGGCACTGGCCAGCCAGAAGCGTGAGGGGCTATCGCAGCTGGTGGCGGCGCGCAGGCGAACAGGGGCGGACGTTGTCAGCGATCCCACGATCACTGCGGGTCTTGCTGCCAACAAGCAGGTGCTCGACGCCTTGCGCGGCGAGATTGAGGGTATGCAGGAACGCGAGCGCGAGCTGCTCGCGGCGCGTCAGGACCGGCTTGATCGGGTGCGCTTCAACGGCCTTGTCATCACCGGCCTGCTCACATTGGCAGGGCTGGTGGGAAGCCTGTTTGCGGTATTCCTGTTCTCAAGCGGGATCGTGCGCCGGGTGCAGCGGCTTGAACGCGATGCGGTGTTGCTTGCCCAAGGCGAGGCGCTTGAACAACGGGAGGCCGGGCGCGACGAGATTGGACTGCTTGCCGTGCGGATGACCGAGGCAAGCGCCCTGCTGAGGGCCCGCGAACAGGCCTTGCGTGAGGGCGAGGAACGCTTCCGATTGGTCATCGAGGGCGTCCGCGACTACGGCATCTTCGCACTCGATGCGCAGGGCAACGTGGTAAGCTGGAACACCGGAGCCGAGCGCATCAAAGGCTGGACGAGCGGCGAAATACTCGGCCGCCATTTCTCGACCTTCTATCCCGGCGACGACGCGTATGATCGATCGATGCGCAATCTGGCCGAGGCAGTACGCGATGGCAGGATGGAGGATGAAGGATGGCGGATCAGGAAGGACGGCACGCTGTTCTGGGCCAATGTCGTCATCACTGCCCTGCGCGACGAAGCGGGCGAGCTGCGCGGCTTTTCCAAGGTGACCCGCGACATCACCGAACGCCGCCGCGCGCAGGAGGCGCTTGAGCACTCCCGGCAAGAGGCAGAGCAGGCGAGCAGCGCCAAAAGCCTGTTCCTTTCGCGCATGAGCCACGAGTTACGCACGCCGCTGAATGCCATCCTTGGGTTTGCGCAGCTGCTGGAGCTCGATCATTCCGGGCGCGGGAAGACCGACGCTGCCAGCATCGACCAGATCTTGCGGGCCGGCCGCCATCTGCTGGCGCTGATCGACGAGGTGCTCGACATCGCGCGGATCGAGGCCGGCAAGTTAGGCATGGAGATCGTGCCGGTAGCGCTTTGCGATACAATTAGCGAGGCGGTCGGGCTGTCGCTGCCCGAGGCGGAAAGTCACCATATCGCGATCAGGCACGAAACAGCCCCCCTCGCTCCTGTCGCGGCGGATCGGCGGCGCTTGTTGCAAGTACTGCTCAACCTGCTGAGCAACGCGATCAAGTACAACCGGCCCTGCGGCGAAGTGGTGATCACGGCGGAGGTCGCAGGTGAACGGGTACGGGTCGAGGTCATCGATACCGGCATCGGCGTCGATCCGGGCCAGGCCGGCGAACTGTTCCAGCCCTTTACCCGGCTCGCTGCTGGCGCGGCTCGCACCGAAGGCACAGGTCTGGGCCTGTCGCTATCTCGCGCGCTGATCGAAGCAATGGACGGGTCGATCGGCCATGCGCCGCGCGCCGACGGCCGCGACGGGGCGTGCTTCTGGTTCGAGCTGCCGTTGACCGCTCAATCGAAGATACCCGATCTGCTGCCCGCCCGACCCCCGCTGCCGAACCACACTGCTCCCCGTCCCCTGACTATTCTGGTCGTCGAGGACAATCTCGCCAACGCGCAGCTGATCGAGGCGGTCGCAGCGCGTCATTGGCCCGAGGCGCGGATTCTTCATGCCATGCAGGCCCGGCTCGGGCTCGATCTGGCGTTGCGCCATAGCCCCGATCTGGTGCTGCTCGACCTGCACCTGCCTGACCGGGACGGAGACTGGGTACTGCGCGAACTCGGCGCGTCCTTCCCCGATCTGCCGGTAATCCTGCTCACCGCGGATGCTCTCGCCGCGCAGGCCGACTGGACTTCGCGCGGGGCTGCGGCCGTGCTGACCAAGCCAATCGACGTTCCTTCCCTCCTCGAGGTGGTCGAACTGGCCCTCATGGAGCGAACGTCATGATCACGCCCCGCAAGCCGACCGATGTACGCATCCTTGCGATCGACGACGAACCGGCGAACCTCGCTTTAGTCCAAGCGGTGCTGGCGCGCGAGGGCTATCAGCACTTCGAGGCGCTGACCGAACCGCGCCTCGCAGCCGAACGCTACCTCGCCTTCAAACCTGACCTTGTACTGCTTGATCTGATGATGCCGAGCATTGACGGCTATGCCCTGCTCGGCAGCCTCGGGCGGCTTACCGGTGAGGGCGATCTCGTCCCCATCATGGTGCTGACAGCGGACACCTCGATAGAAGCCAAGCGCCGCGCGCTGGCGCTCGGCGCGCGCGATATTGTGACCAAGCCCTTCGACGTGTTCGAATTCGCATTGAGGGTGGCGAATCTGATCGAACTGCGCATGATCTTTGAGCATTTACAGGCACGATCGTCCCACCATTGAGATGAAAAGCCGAAGAGCCCGGCTCGCTTGCCCTGACCGAAAGCACAGTCGGCGAGCATGGGCGAAGGCGTTGCAATATGCTCCGCGGTCCCGACCGTGACGCCGCTGACTGGGCGCAGACTGCGATGATGCCGGTGACCAAAATCGACATCGCAGCGCTTGAAGCTGAGTCGATGCTCCTAAAGTGCAAAACTGCACTTTGGGGCTGGTCGAATGTCAGGGCGATGATTAGCCGGAAGGCCTGGTACAATAGCATGGGCTAAACGCACAGGACCTCGATATTCTTTGATTTAATGCCAACATCGCCGCAGCTTCTTACATCCCCGCCGATGTCGGCCGCACGATAATCTCGTTGATGTCGACACCCGCAGGCTGTTCGAGCGCGAAGCGAACGGCGCGAGCGATCGCATCAGGTGTGAGCGATTGCCTGCGCCATGTGATCAGGGCTTCGGCTACCGCAGGATCGGTGATGTCATGGCCCAGTTCGGTCGCCACCACTCCGGGTGAGATCAGAGTGGCGCGGATTTTGTCATGTTCCAGTCGCAGGCTTTCGGTGATGGCGCGCATGGCGTGCTTGGTGCCGCAATAGACCGCCGCTGTCGGCACCACCAAGTGGCCGGCAATGGAGGCAACATTCATGACGTGCCCGCCGCCTTGGGCGATAAAGCGCGGAATCACCGATGCCATTCCGTTGAGCACCCCGTGGATGTTGACATCGATCATCCGCTTCCATTCGTCGCGCTTGAGGGCCGCAAGCGGGGCGGGCGGCATCACGCCGGCATTGTTGAAGAGGGCATCGATCCGGGCAAAGCGCGCTTCGACGGCCGCTGCGAAGGCATCGAAGCTGTCTGCATTGGCTACATCAAGCGCGTGCCACGCGACCTTTCCGCTCAACTCTTCGGCCAATATCGACGTGCGCAATAACGGCTGTGGTTCGGACTTTGTCTATGACCCTTTGCTGCGGTGGATTGCCACCCGCGCGATCTGGCGCATCGGCGTGGAAGTCCGGGTGAGCCCACTCAACATGTAGCTCCGGCGCTGCGTCGCCGATCAACTTGCCACAACTTCACCTGACGTCGCCCAGACCCAGCGCGACGAGGGTGACCGAATGTAGTCCGCCACAGAGCCGTTTATCACCTGCGGCGCGAATTTTGAGATCGTGTTATTAGACGGGTCCCTTCCCAACTCCGCGCGGGTCGCGTTCCTGAGTGATGGAATCGGAACGTCGGCGGGGAACTTCATTATAGACGCCCGCCAGAGCCGCAAGGGCACGCTGATGGGGCAGGCCAATTCTGCAGGCGTGATCGACTTTGGCGAGATGATGACCGCCCCCGCCCCATCAGGCCGGTTCCAGCTGGCATGGGCAACCACCCGGTCGCTGCGGCTGCCGCATGATCCGGTCGTCGCAAGGGTATCGCGCCCGACGTGCTGATCCCTGCCGAAACCGACGATCCGGTCGCCGTGGCAGCAACATGGCCGACGCGCGGCAAAGCCGATTGATCTGCGCCGCCAAGCTGATAGCTTCTTTGTCATGGAAAACCTTGCAGCAGCTATCGACTTAATTGGCGGGCCAGCGGCCATCTGGTTGCTGGCGGGGGTGTGTTTCGTTAGCGTGGTCCTTGAACGGGTCTGGGCGATCCGCGGTAATCCCGATTACAACAACAAGGGCGCGCTGTGCTCGATCGGGCTCAATCTGCTGTCGAGCATTATCAATCTGGTGATCGGCGTGGTGTTGCCGCTCGCTGTCTATGTGCTGGTGTATGACAATTGGCGGCTGATCGATGGGCTGCCGCTGCTCGTTGCCGTCCCGGTCGCTTTCATCGTGCATGATCTGAGCTACTACTGGGAGCGTCGGCTTGGCCACCGTGTCGGGCTCCTGTGGGCGTTTCATGCGATTCACCATTCCTCCAACGAATTCAATCATTCCACCGCCGCCCGCGGATTTTTCCTTGATGGCCTGCCCCGGCCACTGTTCGATACGGTGGCGGCGCTGCTTGGCGTGCCGCCGGTCGTGTTCATCGCGGTGAGCGTGGTGAAGAACGCCTTTGGCATTTGGAACCATGCCAGCTACATCGGCCGGCTTGGATGGCTGGATCGCTGGCTCGCCACGCCAATGATCCACAAGGTGCACCACGCCAATCAGCCGCAATATATCGACCGCAATTATGCCCAGGTGCTGATCGTATGGGACCGGTTGTTCGGCACATATGCCGTGATCGGCGAAGAGCCGAATGCCGGCCTCGTCAAGCCTACCCATGATTACAACCCGCTGACGGCGCAGTTTGTGGGGCTCGAGCAGCTGAAGGACCGGATGGACACAGCGCCGCGCTGGCGGGATAAGCTCGCCTATCTCTGGCGCCCTCCCGAATGGTCCCATGACGGGGTGTGTCGCAGCGATTGCCCGAGATATGTAGGTCCCGCGCTGTCCTAGGCCATTGATGGACACTATCCCGGCGGAATGCTTCTGCCTCAGTGCAGATAAAAATCGAATTCAGATGGCCGTCGATTTACAAGAGGCTCATAGACCATTCGTTGGCCGAGCGCTTCCGGCAAGAATGTTTCAATTAATTCCACCAAGTTCGCGAGGCTGATGCCCGAACCTTCGGTCGCTATCATAAGGCGATCGTGATCTTGCTGAGAATTCGGTTCTATGCGCCAACCGTTTAACTGATTTTCAAGTATATTAGCGATGATTATAGAAGGATCGAGATCAGAGAAGCGGTTGCTGATGTAGTTCAATAGTGCGGAGGCAATCAAAGCCGACTGATCGGTTCTGAGATTATCTGCGTAGTTGCACAACTAGGCCAAACGGACGGCACCCTCAAAGCCAGGTTTTATTACAAGCCGAAATTTTTGATGCTTCATCGAATTTCTCCAAGGCGTTGCGTCACATAGATTTTCGCAATTGCGATTTTGTTGAGTGATCCGTCAGTTATTGCAGCACTTTGTCCTTAGCGCTGGTCGGGTCCCCAATCAGATCAGATCGGCAGAGGCGCTCAATTCACCGAGCCTTCCGACATTGACCCTTTTGAGCTATTTCGATTGCCTGTAGTGCATAGCTATGCGCTCAGATGGGTTTCTTTATCGTCGCATCTTTTGAAGCGACATTGATAACGAACGGGCTAGCGAGGTCATGTCGAAGATCGCGGTGATCTTGCGCCTAGTGCCTAAGCTTCAATTGTGCGTGGGGCGCTCGGCTCTTCTGGACGACTGTGGTGCGGAACTCGGAATCATCAATGTCCTGCCTCGCAAGAGTTGACATGATTTATTTCGTAATTTAGCGAAATAGCTATGAATGAAGTGTTCGAGGTCCTGTCCCACCCCATCCGGCGCGAGGTGCTGGAGCTGCTCAAACGCGGCGGGATGAGTGCGGGCGAGATTGCGGATCGGTTTCCGGTCTCCAAGCCAACCATGTCGGGCCACTTCGCCAAGCTAAAGGCGGCCGGGCTGATACGGGGCGAAAACCGCGGCGGATCGATCATCTACACGCTCAACCTTTCAACCTTGGAAGAAGCGCTGCTGGGCTTCATGGGGCGGGTCGGGATCGGCGAGGACCGGTTAGGCGCTGCGCGGGATATAGGGGAACAAGCATGAGCGTGCGCGGTTTGCTGACCGCGTCGCTTGGGCTGGCGCTGGCGATGTTGGGGTTTGGATTGTGGGTCGCTGCCGGGCTGAAGTCGGGCGCGCAGTTGCCAGTTCACTGGAACCTGGCGGGTGAGGCGGATCGCACGGCGCCTGCGCTGGTCGCGCTCGCGATGCCGGCGGTTATGGCGATCATGCTCTGCCTCCTGTTCGTAGCGATCCCGCGCCTTGAGCCGCTTCAGCCGCAGCTGGAAGCCTCGGCGCCGGTGCTGCGCGCGGTCTGGATCGGCTCGCTGCTGCTAATGGTCTATGTCCAGATGACGATTGCCGCGCCCGCGCTTGGCTGGACGCTCGGGCCGGATCTGCTGCTGGTAGGCATGGGCGTGCTGCTGGTGATGGTGGGCGATGCGCTGCCCAAATCCCGACCCGGCTTACTGGTGGGCATCCGCACGCCGTGGACATTGAACAATACCGACAACTGGATCGCCACGCACCGGTTGGGGGGCAAGCTGATGATGGTGGCGGGCGGGCTGATCGTGCTGGCGACCATTGCGCCGCTACGGTCCGGCGTGCGGATGATCATCATCACCGCGCTGGTGACCTGCGCTGCACTGGTGCCGGTGATCTACAGCTGGTGGCTGGCGCGCAGGCATACCACCTGATACGAACCCGGGAGAAGACCAGAATGCCGAAATCCACCTTGTTTCTCGCCTGTGCCATGATGCTGGCGTCCCCTGCCCTTGGCGGCGAACCTGCTGAGACACCGATCGCCGCGCCCGGCCCTGACGCTCCGCTGTCGGGCACCCTGCGCAGCGCCGCAGGCCCGCAGAGGGCCATGGCGCTCATCATTCCCGGTTCCGGACCCACTGATCGCGATGGCAACAATCCGCTGATCGGCAATGCCGCGACCTACCGCCTGCTGGCAGAAGCGCTGGCTGACAAAGGCATCGCCAGCGTGCGGATCGACAAGCGCGGGATGTTCGGCAGCCGCGCGGCAGTGGCCGATCCCAATGCAGTCACGATCCCGGATTATGTCGCCGACATCGCCGCATGGGTCTCCACCATCCGTGCGCAGACCGGCGCGCCTTGCGTATGGCTGATCGGCCATAGCGAGGGCGGGCTGGTGGCGCTGGCATCGGCCGGTGCGGTCGATGACTTGTGCGGCCTCGTTCTGCTTTCGGCGGGCGGACGCCCTTTTGGCGAAGTGATCCGGCAACAGCTGCGCGCCAACCCCGCGAACGCCCCGTTGCTCGCAGCAGGCGAGCGCGCGATCGACGAACTCACTGCCGGGCGCAGGGTCGCCGCCGATGCCCTACCCGGGCCGCTCCTCCAAGTGTTTCATCCGGCGGTACAAGGCTATCTCATCAGCGCGATGGCGCGTGATCCCGCCAGTCTGGCGACAGACACAGCGTTGCCGATGCTCATTGTGCAGGGCGGCAAGGATATTCAGGTGCCCACCGGGGATGGCGAACGGCTGAAGGCCGCACAGCCCCGTGCCACGCTGCTGGTCGTGCCCGGCATGAACCATGTGCTGAAGGACGTGGCAGGCGATAGCATGGCCGACAACATCGCCGTCTACCGCGCTACCGATCTGCCGCTGTCCGCGGGCGTGGCAGCTGCCATCGCTAGCTTCATGCTGAGCGGCAAATAACGCAGCAGCCCATTCCTGGCGGCCAAGCTACGACGCCAGTAGAAACTCGCTGGAACCGGCCAAACGCAACCGTCAGCGATCAGCTTGCGTTGGTTCCGACGACAAACGGCCAAGTTCTCGGGAAAAGAAGTCGATAACGGCGGCATGGACGATCCTCTGCGCGGCGACGTCGATGCTCGCGGGAACCGGGCGGCCCTCATAATCCATCGGTGTCCATCCGGTCCCGCCCAAGGAATGCCCCGCTTCGGCAAAGCTAAGCGCTACCGTCGGCAGGCCCTCCCCGGCCCGCCGTTCCGCTACCGCGCGCACCATCTCGCCCGATGGCCATGTGGCATCGCGATCACCGCCGGCAATCAATAAGGGTCCTTTGTATTCTTCGACGGGGATCCGGGCTGCCGCCGCCTTGTCCGGATTGGCACGGCGGCCTTCGAGATGCGGCACAGTAAGCGCGCGCCGCTCCCCGCGCGCGAGCGCGGCGATGGCTTCCTCCATCCCGCGGTAGGGGACAAAGGGCAGAGGCTGTCCGTCCCATGAAAAGGACGATGCCGTGCCCGGGGGCGCATCACTGCCCCTCCCCTCCCACACCACGTCTCTCGGCACGATGGCCGAAACGGCCCGAAGCCAGGGCATCCTCGTAGCTGCAATCAGCGCGAACTCGCCGCCCTTCGATATGCCGTGAAGCCCGATGCGCGCCGGGTCGATATCGGGCTGCGTCAAGATCCAGCGCCGCACGTCCTCAAGCCGATCAACCGGAATGTCGGTGAAGGCGCCTGGCGGTCCGGACAATTCTTCACTCCCCCAGCTCGGCGCATAATACGGCAGCGCAAGCACGGCATAGCCCTGCGCAGCAAAGACCGGCCCCATACTGCGCCCGAAGCCTGAGCCTCCCTCAGATCCGCCCAGCACGATGATTACGCCAAGCCTATCCGTGCCTGCGGGGCGATAAAGCCGAGCGCCGACAAATTCGGCCACCGGGCGCATCACGATGCCATCGGGCAGGTCGGCAAGTGCCGCTGCGTCGCGGGACACTTCCTGACAGTTGCCGAGCGCCCGCACGGTGATGCCTGCCGGCTCAGCTGCGCCCGGAGGGGTGGGCCGCATCGACCAGAACAGTCCTGCCGGATCAACGCCCTGATAGCTTCCGGCAATCGCGGGATCACGCGCGAGGTCAATTGCTCCGTCCGGGCCGACAACAAAGATGGCAGCGCTGCGATAGGTGCCATCGGCATTTCGGCGCACAGCCTCGATCTCGACCTGCTCCCCCGGAGTGAAGCCGCGCAGGCCGACCGTCACGGGCTCGGCACCGGTAAGTGTTTGCAGCAGGTCCAGTTGCTGGGCATAAATAGGCACGGCCACAGCGGCCTCAAGCAGCATGACGGCACAGGAAAGAAACGAGGCGGTGCGCATGATTCGCAATCTCCGGCTGATTGATCGGGTCACGCCCTGCCTTGCCGCTGCGCCGCCCGGCCTCTGCCAAAAAGCCGTGAACGGACGTTTGCAGCGATGAATGACATGGCAAAACCGGCGAAAGATCAGCCCATGCGGTCGGCGCGTGCTGCGGAGGCTGCTGATCGCCCCCCAGCGTTGCGCGCAGGCGACCGCCTCCCTTCGGTCGGGGCGGTCTATGCCATGGGCGCCGCGTTGCTGCTGGCGCTCTACACCATAGTTTTCGCGGTTACGCTGGATGAAGGCTAGGCAAGCGCACTCAGTACCGCAATTGCCAATGTCGTGCCGCTCGCGGGGCTTGCGGCAGGGTTCTACCTGATCCTCCACAGCGCGGTGCTCCCGCGTTCGGTGATCGCGCAAGGGGCGTGGCACATCGTGCTCGCGCCGGTATCCGCGCCGAGCTGGTATGCGCTGGTGCTGGTGAGCCTGATGCTGCTGCGTGCAATCGGGCGCGGCGAGATGCAGCTCGGGACGTTCTCGGGCGTCGCGCTGGTGTGGCAGCTGTTTCAGGGCGTTGTGCTTTATGCGCTGGTTGCTGCCTGTGCCTATGCCTTGCGCGGCGGGCGGCAGTCCGCTGCGGTGCAGATCGTCGCTTCGGGGCCGATGCAGCGCTATCTGACGCGGCAGGGCGACGAACTGGTGCCGATTGCTGTCGGCGATATCGTGACGATCACAGGCGCGCAGGATTATGCCGAGGTCACCACGATCACTCAGCGGCGGCATCTGGTGCGGCTGTCGCTGGGCGAGTTCGAGCAGCGCCTGCCCGCCGATGAATTCGTGGCATCCAACGTTCGGTGATCGTCAACCTGCGTCACCTCGACCGGGCCGAACCTGCCGGATCAGGACGCATGACGCTGCACCTGAGCAATCGCCAATCGGTCGAGGCAAGCCGTAACGGGGCCCGCGTGCTGGGAGGCAGGGTCATTTAGCGCGTAGTGCGCCTCATTCTCAGAGTTTAAGCGGACGCGCGGTTTCTCCCGTGCCAGATCGTGAAGGGCAAGGACCGGCCTGTTAGTGGGTGTGCTGCTTGACGGAAACTTGATCACGGGATTTGGCACCGACCCTGAAGAAGCTGCCGGGCAGTTTTAGCGAACCCGCATTGATTCCCCTCATAACCGCAGCTGGGTGGCAAGCTGAAGGGCAGCTCTTTCCTCTACGCGGCGCCTTGGATCGATGATTTGGCCTGCCTATAGGGCTTCACAATCAATTCCGACCGCTACAAACCGGCAGACCGATGATGCGCATCTATGATACATGTGACGGCAGACTTCAGTTTGTTACCCAGCCACTTGCCCAATCTACCAACGCGATTTGGATCGATCTGTTGCGTCCCACTCCCGAGGACGAAGAGCAGGTCAATAGCTGGCTGGGCGTTGAAATCCCTGATCGCGAGGAGATGGAGGAGATTGAGATCTCCTCACGCCTCTACATCGAGGGTTCGACTGCCTTTATGACCGCGATCCTGCCCGCGTTCGGTGATGGCGACGAGCCCGAGATGGCTCCGGTCACATTCGTTCTCACTCCAACATCACTGGTGACTTTGCGCCATCACGAGCCGCGGGTCTTTGCCCTGATGAGCCAGCGCGCCGATCGCGGACTTGCCGGTGCAATCGATGGCGAAGATGTGTTCGTGCAATTGCTCGAAGCGATTGTCGATCGTCTCGCTGACGTGCTCGAACGCTATGGCCGGGAAATCGAGACGGTGGCCAAGACCGTCTTTGCCAAGACCGACATCAAGGCCCGGTCCCAGACCGATTTCGGCAAGGTGCTGTCCGACCTCGGCAGGCAGGCCAATGAGCTTTCCAATATTCGTGACAGCCTCGTGTCGCTCGAACGCCTGGCGACCTTTGCGACAACCCTGCTGCTCCAGCGCAAGAGCCGCAAGGAACTGCGCGAGCGGCTAAAGACTGTTGCACGTGATGTTCGTTCCTTGTCCGATCACGATGCATTCCTTTCACAGAAGATCAACTTTCTGCTTGATGCTACGCTCGGCATGATCAGCATTGAACAGAACGGAATCATCAAGATCTTCTCGGTTGCGGCCGTGGTGTTCCTGCCGCCAACGCTGGTGGCCTCGATTTACGGGATGAACTTTGAATTCATGCCCGAGCTGCAATGGCCCTATGGTTACCCTTTCGCGCTGGGGCTGATGGTGATCTCGATGTTGCTGCCCTACCTCTATTTCAAGCGGCGCGGGTGGCTGTGAGAGGCGATGCTTCGAGGGCCTGCCTGTGTGCTGCGGCTTGCCGCCGCCAGCTTTGCGCTTTGGCTGGCTGACCCGGCTCGTGCGGGTGGAGGCGCACACATTGTCGATGACGATGCGACCTTGCCTGCCGGGGTTTGCCATGTCGAAAGCTGGTTGAACTTGCCTAGCGAGGGGGGCGGCCTTGCGATCGCTAGTCCCGCCTGCACGCTCAAAGGCCTGCCGCGCCTTGAAATCGCTGGTGCCGTGCAGCGCACCTTTGGCGATGATGTCGCCACCAGGATCGCACCGGCACTGAAGCTCAACCTGCGTTCGTTCGAAGAGGCACCCGTTGGCGTGGCGGTCTCGGCGACGGCCACATGGAACCCGCGTGACAACCGGATCGAGAGCATGGGTATGACAGTCCCGGTTTCCGCGAGGGTCAATGAACGGCTTGTGCTTCATGGCAATCTGGGCTGGATCAACGCGCCCGGCGAAGCGGATCGCAACGCACTGTTCTGGGGCGCTCAGGCCGAGTTTGAGCTCGTGCCCGACGTTGTTCTGATGGGAGAGGTATTCGGCACAGATCGTGGGGCGCCGGGCGGTCAGGCGGGGCTGCGCTGGGTGACCGACCGGGGACGGATCGACGTGGACCTGCTGGCAGGCCACCGCATCGACGGTACCGCCGCCTCGTCTGTGACGCTGGGCCTGACGATCCGCCGATGATGGCAACGGCGCACTCGGCGCCCGCATGACGTCTATGGGGTCGCTCGCCGAAGGGCAGGCATTTTCGCGAACGGGGTAAAGCTGCGGTGCCGCTTTGGGGATCGCGCACCAGTCCCGCTCATGTCCGGGGATGGGTAGAAAGGCGAAAATCTGCTTTGCCCGCCCTGACCTTGTCGAACACCCAGCGCTTCGCGGACCGCGGCATCGCCCAATTGGCAGGCATCTCCCATTGACAGCGGGCATGGGCGTATTTCTAGACGAGTTATAGCCAGCCCAATTTCCTAAAGCGCAGGAAAAGCATCACACATATGAACGCGATAGTCCCCAGCACACCGAAATAGGCATATTCCATTCGCAATTCGGGCATGTTCTCGAAGTTCATCCCATAAATTCCAGCGATCGCAGTCGGAACTGCGAGGATCGCCGCCCAAGCGGCCAGCTTGCGGGTAATCTCGCCCTGGCGCTGGGCTACGATCAACGCGCTTGTCTCCATCACCGAATTCAGCATTTCGCGGTGCAGCGCCGCCAGCGATGAAACACGCCGGACGTGGTCGAGCACGTCGCGGAAATAGGGGCGCACTTCGGGGTCGATATTGGGCAAATCGAGGCTGGCCAGCTTCGCGCAGACCTCTTCCATGGGGATCAGCATTCGCTGCAGCAAAAGCAGGTCCCGCCGCAGGTTGAAGAGTTCGCGCATCTCGGCGCGGGTAAGTGTGGAATCGAGCGCACTCTGTTCGAGCCGCTGGACGATCTCGCCCGCCGCATCGATGACCGGAAAGTAGTTGTCGGCAATCATATCGAGCAGAGCATGGAGGACATAGTCCACTCCGTGCGCCAGCAGCGCAGGCCGTGTCTCGAGTTTCTCTCGTAGTGCCGAGTGGCCCTGGTCGGACCCGTGCCGGACGGTGACGATATGGTTGCGCCCGACGAACAAGGCGGTCTCACCATAGCTGATGTGCCCGGCCTCCATCTTGGCAGTGCGCGCAACGACAAAGAGCTGGTCGCCATAGATTTCCAGCTTGGGAAGCTGATGCGCGTGGAGCGCGTCCTCCACGGCAAGCGGATGGAGGCCAAAACGCTTGGCACAGGCGGACATTTCTTCAGAGGTAGGGTCGAGCAGGCCGACCCACGCGAACGCGTCGGGAGATTGTCGTTCGTGGCCGTCCACTTTACCCTGCGCAAGCGGCTCGCCGACGACTCGGCCCTCGCGATAGTCGCGTGCTGCAATGATAGCCATCAACGCCCCTTTCGTCCGATCAATAGCCCCTTGGTTCCTCCACCTTCGAAGGTGAAGTCTAAATCTCTCCACTTCCTGCGCCATCGCCGCGCTACGATCCGCTCACCCGGCCGCGCCGCATCGTCGAGTAAAATGACGCCCCTTGGCGCAACTCGTTCGAACAGGCGCTCCGCCATCCCTCTGGCAAAGGGATGCACCGCCCACGGCGGGCCGTCGATAATCAGCATATCGATTGTCGCGGGTATCTCGGGCAGCTCATACCAGAGCCCCGGCCATGCCGGATCACGCTGCCCGAGCGGGGCATGATGGAACCGCGCCGCCAATTCGTGCTCCGTCAACCATTCTCCCATTTGCCGCACAAATGGTTCGTGCTGGTCGTAGCTATACAGAGCGCCGCCTCCATGCAGCGACAATGCCTTGGCGATGACCAGCGAGGTTGCCCCCGAACCCAATTCCACCACAACCTGTGGCTGGCGGGCTTCGATTTCGTCAACGATCCGGTGCAGCAGATAGGTATCGGCTTTCCAGCTCCCCAGATGCGGCAAAGCATCGCTATCCAGCCCAACGCGCTGCAGCAAGGCTGCCTTTTGCGCCTTGGTTCCGCCATAAAGGCTTTTGAGCAGCCAGGGCCATTGCACCAAAGCAAAGCCCAGCTGGAACACCTTTTCGCCCATGGTCCGCGTAGCGGGACCTGCGTGCGAGAGATCCTTTGCGAGCAGCCCGGTAAGATATTTGGTGGTCAATGTTTGCGCCAGAACAGGAGGGACGGCCCACTAACGGCATTACGCTCTGATGGCGAACCAAAATCCGCTTCGCCAAGTGGTTCATTCGACGTCCGCGCGGGCGCGCAGAGCTATGCCGGCGTCTCGGCGTGGTTCTAGCCGAGCCCTGCAATCCGGCGGCGCCTGTTGCGCTGCACGATGTTGAGCAGTTCGACCCCCACCGAAAAGCCCATCGCCGCGTAGATATAGCCCTTGGGCACGTGGAAACCGAAGCCGTCGGCAATCAGCACCAGCCCGATCATCACGAGGAAAGCGAGCGCCAGCATAACCAGCGTCGGATTTGTCTCGATGAAGCGCGCCAACGGCGTGGCGGCGAACAGCATGATGCCGACAGTGATCACCACCGCTGCAACCATGATTGGGATGTCGTCGGTCATACCCACCGCCGTAAGGATCGAATCCACCGAGAACACCAGATCGATGGCGATGATCTGCACGATCACCGCGCCAAAGCTGGCCGTGGCCGCAGCCGCGACGCCGGGTGTCTTGTCGAGCAAATCGCCGGATGGGTCATTCGGCTCCATCGAGTGATGGATTTCCTTGGTAGCCTTCCACAGAAGGAACAGTCCGCCCGCCAGCAAGATAAGGTCGCGCCCTGAAAAGGCGGTCTCAAAGCTTGCCTTGTTGGTGCCCTCGACCGGCGGTCCTACGATACCGAGATCGAACAGCGGCTGCTGAAGCGTCACGATCCAACCGATCAGCATCAATAGCCCGATCCGCATCCCCAACGCGAGCATTAGGCCAAGCCTGCGCGCGCGCTCTTGCTGGTGCACGGGCAGCTTGTTTGACAGGATCGCAATGAAAATGAGATTGTCGACCCCAAGCACGACCTCAAGTGCAATCAGTGTCAGCAGGGCGAGCCAAGCGGCCGGGTCAGACAGAAGAGCGACGAGTTCCATGAGATTGCCTCTGAAACAAGCCCAGTTCGGATGCAAGGACCGGCAGTAAAGCGATCCGCTTCATCACCAGCCAAGGATTGGAAGGTCCGGGCTTCTCGATTTGTTGATCAAGCTGAGGATTTGGGACTGGTTCGTCTGCGCGTTGGCCGGTCTGATCTTCTTCGCTCATTCCGCATCTGAAGCTGCGGATGCCTTTGCCGAACTCAGCCATCGTCTCGGAGGTTCGGCCTCACCCGAAGAGCACCAGAAGGACGATTGCAACGATAAGCCAATGACTGATCGACATGCCACCCCTATCTCCGTCGATCCCGCACAGCAACGTCCGTTCGGCTCATTTTCTCCATCGTCATTGCAATAAAAGTGAGAACGGCGACATTGAGGTCGCGTTGAGAAATTCGGCTCCCGGCGAGAAACTGTCTGAAGCTGTCCGGCAGATTTCGGGATCGCGCACTGCCCCGGCGCATGACTGCTCATGGGTGGAAACCCGCCAGTCAGCAAACTGCATGTAGGTTGACCTTCGGGAGGCGCGTCCGTAGCCTCTGGACCATGAGATATCGACAGATCGGCATCGCAGTATTCCGAGTACTATTCGGGCTGTTTTTCATTCTTTCTACGATTGCGATTGTGCTGCTATCGGGCGGCCAGCATCCAGTGGAAGTTGATCCCGAAGCTAACCGTTTTACTCAGGCTCTGAACGCATCCGGCTTCATGAACCCTGCCCTTATTGTCACGTTTCTGATCGGTGGAGCAGCTATGCTTTTCAACCGGTCAGCGCCAATCGGTCTGATCCTTCTCGGAGCCCCGATTTTCGTGATTGCCGGCTTTCATTGGTTCCTGACCCACAGCTATGTCTGGGGAAGCATCTGGCCGATTTGGTACGTAATCTTGGTGTGGCACTACCGTCAGGTTTTCTCCCGGCTATGGGAGCCAGATTCTGCTGGAACCAAGGCCGCCTAGGCGTCCGCATCGGGGTCGATTGCCGAACGGCAGGAATTTTTCAGAAGCGAGACAAAGCCGCTAAGCCGCTTTTGGGATCGAGCCGGGGCGCCGCTTATGACCGTCGATGGGTGGATAGGCGAATGGCGGCTTGTGCTCGCCACGCGTTCAAATTGGTGACAAACTGATCGCTTACCGTCACTCCGATGGTTACTCCGAAAGGGCCGCGTGCAGCAGCTCGCGCGCGCGCGCAACACGAGGGTGACGAAGCGAATTGCGAGCCCATACGAGATTGAAGTCATTGCGCGGGGCGTCGTGAGGCGTCTCGATCCGCACCAGTTCTCCCCTTTCGACGGCGGAGCGCGCAAGGTAATCGGGCAGCACGCTCCACCCCAAGCCCGCAGCCACCGCATTCCTCAGGGCCCTGAGATCGGGCGCCGTCAGCACCGGCAACCTGTTCAGCACAATCCGATTCGTCTCGAGCCATGATCGCATAAGCGGCCGTTCGAGGTCATAGGCAAGATGGGGCTCGCGTTGGAGCGCCTCAGCCAGCGGCAATACCGCGATCCTCCGCGCCATCTCCCGCCCCGCAACCGCGATCGGCACCTCTCCGCCTACAGTGACGCAATCGAGCCGCGGGTTCTCGGGCCGCGAGGCGGTGAGGCCGAGGTGCACGCGGTCCTCGAGCAGCAGCGCGTAGAGCGCCGATCGGCCGCCGACATGCAGGCGCAGGTCAAGCCCGGCATCGAGCAACGGAGCGAGACGCGGCAGAACGTAATCGGCCAGCATATCCGCCGGGGCCGCGATGTGTACCGTCCCGGTCACGAGATGGGATCGCGCCCGAACCTGCGCTAGCGCGCTTTCCGCTGTATCGAGGCTGGTGCCGATCGTGGCGGCGAGATCGTCGGCGATCGCAGTCGGACGTACCCCGCGCGAGTGCCGGGCGAACAGCGGCAGGCCGACCTGCACCTCGAGCGCGGCGATGTGCTGCGAGACCGCAGGCTGGGTCAGGCCGAGGCTCCGGGCTGCATCGCTCAGCGAGCAGTGGCGATAGACCTCGACGAAACTGCGAAGGAGAAGAAGTGACATCGTTTGGATATAAGAATTCTTATGGAAGATCGCTAGAGAGCTTCGATTGTGTGATCTCCTCGGCCATCTATCTTTCCCGCGCAAGCCAAGGAGCACCGCCGATGCGCAGCCGCCGTCACGTCCTGCAAGGCCTCGCTCTGCTCGGGAGCCTCGCCTCTACGCGGGCGCCCGGCAGCGTCGGGAAACTGTTTTCACAAAAAGGAAATGCGTCCATGCCGAAGATCCTGATGATCACCACCTCCGCCGATCGCATGACGCCGGGCGACGAGCCGACCGGCCTCTGGCTCGAGGAGTTGACCACCCCCTATTACGCCTTCCGGGATGCCGGCGCCGAGGTGACGATCGCCTCGATGGCCGGCGGCCCAGTCCCGATTGATGCGCGCAGCGTCGGGCCCGCCGGCCAGAACGACGCTTCGGTCGAGCGCTATCTCTCCGATGCCGCTCTCAAGGCAGATGTCGCTGCCACGCCCCCCTTCACGGTGCTTGACGCGGACAGCTACGATGCGCTGTTTCTGCCGGGCGGGCACGGGACCATGTTTGACTATCCCGCAAGCGAGGCGCTCGCACGGCTAGTTGAACGCTTTGATCGCTCTGGCAAAGTAGTTGCCGCCGTATGCCACGGCCCGGCCGGTCTCGTTTCGGCCCTGCAGCCCGACGGGACGCCTTTTGTGGCGGGACGCCGTGTCACTGCGTTCACCGACAGCGAAGAGCGAGCCGTCGGCCTTGATCGGGCGGTGCCCTTCCTGCTCGAGGGGCGCCTGAGGGAGCTTGGTGCGCTTCATGAGAGCGCACCCGATTTCGCCCCATTCGCCGTGCGCGACGGGATGCTGGTCACGGGACAAAATCCGGCCTCGGCGGCACGCACGGCAGCGCTAGTCATGGAGGCGCTCGGCAAAGGCCCGGCCTGATTGTCAGCCAGGCGCTCCTTTCGCGGGAATGTGCATCAGGGCTTTTTTCGAAGACCGCCGTCCCGAGCCTTTCGCGGGACGGCAGTATTCAAGGTCTGCTTCGGGGTCGCTTGCTGAATGGCAGGAGTTTTTCAGGATCGAGGCAAAGCCGCCATGCGGCTTTCGGGATCGCGCCTCGACCTGAGTTTTGGCCGGTCGTGGGTGGGGAGCCGCTTGTCCGCTTCTGGCAGGGGGCAAGTGGACAAGCGGCCATCGTCAAAAGTTATTTTAGCGGCAAAAACAGGTCCGCCACTGCCTCATGTTCAGGCACTTCGGGGAAGAATGAGACGCGCTGGCAGTAAAGCGGGAAATCTCGCGCTTCCTCGCCGCTTTTGGGAAGCCAGTCGCGGTAGAGATAGAGCGCGGCGGGTTCCAGATCGTCGGTATTACCCACTATTCGCAAGACTGCGCACCGGCCGCCCGGAATGATACCGGAGACCACACCTTGATCATCTGCATCGAAGGTCCGTTCTGTTCCAGCACACAAGTCTAGCCGATAATCGCTCGGGTCGGTGGTTCTCGGGTCGCAATGGAAGACGTTGAATGTCTCGCTCGTGCGGGGAGAAAGCCCGTTCGCCTTTCGCCAGGCAATGAACTGCTGGATGGTTTCGCCGACTTTGGCCGGTGGTCCGCGGTGCTCCATGATCGCCACCGGGATGGGCGATACCTCTTGAATTGTTACGTCGCTTGCATTGAAAGTCTGTTGCATGAGTTTGCTCCTCGCGTCGGTGAGAGGCCCGAAGGCCGCAAGCCACGGCTCCCAGTCGGGAGATTTCCGGAATGACGATGGCGATTGTCCGAACCGCTGGCGAAAAGCGCGGGCGAAGGCGTCGGGTGCGTCATAACCGGCATCCATCGCGATCTGTATGACGGTCTGATCGTCACGATAAGCCAAGCGGAACGAAGCGCGCTTCATTCGAGAAAGCTGAACGTAGCGATGCACAGAGAGCCCAAAGATCGCCGTGAATTGCCGGTGGAAATGGAACTTCGAGAATGCCGCGACAGCGCTTACTGCTTCCAGATCAAGCTGATCGTCGAGATGCCGATCGATATGATCGAGCGCCCGCTTCATCCTGTCATGGTAGTTTTGAAGTGCTGTCGTCACTGTCCGCTCCATCGTGGCGAAACCATTTAGGCGCGTGGCAGTATGCGCCGCTCGACCGATCTTGCGGTTCCACTTTTAATGACTCGTCCGATTATGACATTTGGTGGCTGCGGACGAGTTATTGAATTACGGCTATGGGGTCGATTTGCGAATTTCCGCTTTTGGCGAGAAACTCGTTGAAGCTGTCAGGCAGGATTGTGGCAGCGCAACACCATCGAGAGGGCAACCGCCCTACCCCGCCGGCTGAGCATCATCGAATATCCACGACCTTGGTTTTGACGGCATCGGCGACCGCCTTCCAGCTATGATCACTGGTCCATGCCGGAAGACCGTCACGCTGCGCCAGCGCAAGACAGAAACGGTCGCCAAGCGATAGCCCGTGACCAGCTGTGACGGCGCGCAGCCGCCCGGCCATTTGGGCCAGCGCCTTGTCGGTCGGCACGATCGTCATCGGCAGCGGATCAAGCATCGCGTCGACCTCACGCTCAGGCATACCGAGATGGATGAAGTGGGCGACCACCTCGGCATAGTTGATCGTGCAGATCCGAGCGTCTGCTATCGCAGCGGCAACTTTATTAGCGCCCTTCTCCCCTTTCAGCATTGCAATGAGGGCGGAGGCGTCCAGTACGATCTCGCTCACTCTCCGCTATCCTCGCGGCGCTTGGCCAGGAAAGCCTCGACCGACGCGTCTGGGTTCCCTTCGGTGTACTGCTTCGCCAAAGCCTGAGCGCGGGCTACGGCCTGTGCGGCTGTTCGTAGCACGACACCATCAGGCGTCTCATCCAGATAGACCGCGCCGCCGCCGACGAGCCCGAGCCGCTTGCGGATGTCAGCCGGGAGACTCATCCGACCATTGGGCGTGATGTTGACTTGGACTGTCATGTTCGCTCCGACTGCTGCTATGTTGGCCGAAGAGCATACTCTAGCCGACGTCCTCCCGAAATTCAACAAGATGCAAACTGAGGCACAAATCATAATATGGGCCACATAAAGGCCTGCGTGTCACAGTCGTATAAAAGCATCTCAACGATACGTTGCTGCTAGTGCGCCCGCCCCTCGTAACAGCGATGGCACCTTGCCGCTGCTTGTCCGAAAGGGATCGCTCTCCGGACACTTCTTGAGGCCAACGGCGCGTTCCTAATGCAGGGATCAAATGCTGCCCGGCGGGGCGCTCCGAGCGCACTTAAATACGAGCTGGGAATGGCTTGGATTGGGACAAAGCTGCCTTTGCTGACTGTTGCAGCGAGCGTCGACTTTAGGCAAGAGCGGACATACAGAGGCTTCCGGTACCCTACTCAACCAGACTGGGTAGATCGGGCAGGCCACAGGATCAGATGCCGTGTTGTATCCGCATAATTTCGGCGGCACGCTCACCAATGATCGTGCATGGGGCCTGCGTATTTCCTGTTGTGACCCGGGGGAGACAAGACCCGTCAGCGATGCGGAGACGCTCAATTCCATGGACAGCCAGTGAGGCATCGACCACCGACATGTCGTCCAACCCCATCCTGGCAGTCCCGCATTGATGCCAGTAGGTCACCGCCGCGTCGCGGATGAATCTGTCATCAATATTCCTTCGATCGCCAGGGATCGCTTCACGACAAACATATGGAGCGAACGCCGCGTTATTACCAAGTTCACGAGCGAGCTTAACGCAGGCGTGCGCAGCCTCCATGTCCCGAGGGTCCGACATCATGTTCGCCTCGATGATTGGCGCCTCTGCTGGGTCTGCGGATCGCAATTTCACTTGGCCACGACTGTGTGGCCGCGCCAAGCCAGCAAACATGGTCCAGCCGTGCATCGGAACACCAAGCAAGGCAGTTCTCTCACTGGGGACGGGGAACTCAACCTGACAGAAGAGGAGATCCGGTGCGTCAAGATCCGAGCGGCTCTTCCAGTACAAAGTCGCTTCGCTCCCGCTGTTTTGCGGCGGCATCGGCTCACGATATTCCCACGTACATCCGAATGAGACATGGTCCTGCAGGTTCTGGCCGACACCCGGCAAGTGCCGCAGTAGCGGAATGCCATGACGCTCCAGCTCGGATCGATCCCCTAAACCGGACAGCATGAGCAATTTAGGCGTATTGATCGCGCCGGTCGAAAGCACGACTTCCGTCCCGGCCGTGATCTGAAGGATCTCCCCCGATCGCTCGATCTCGACGCCAGTTGCCCGGATGCCGTCAAATAGAATCCGCCGAACGGATGTCTCGGTCAGGATGGTCAGGTTTGGGCGGTCGGCCCAGGGGTGAACATAAGCTCTGTAGAGCGAATGGCGTCGTCCCTCACGTACCAGCATGTCGGAATAGGCAACGCCGCCCGCGCTCTCCATCATACTACCATTGGGACTGTCGAATTTCGGAATGCCGATTGCTTCGGCAGCATTCAGCAGAGCGCCAGCGATGGGGCTGGGATCCTTGGGGGGCTGAACCCAGACAGGCCCAGATGTACCGCGATATTGAGGATCGGGGACACCTCGCCAGTTCTCGATGCGGCGATAGATATCGAGAACAGCATGGTGCCCCCAACCCGCATCGCCCGTTTTCTCGGCGAAATAGTCCCAGTCGCTCCGGTGGCCTCTTGCCCAGACCATGACGTTCACACTGGAACCACCACCCAGCCCTTTGCCCATCGACATGGACAAAGATCGCCCGTCCAGATGCGGATTGGGCTCGGCAGTGAAACCCCAGTCTCGGCGGCTACCAAGGTTCGTCGGCCAAGCCGCCGGATCCATGACCGCCTCTTCGTCATCGTTGGCACCAGCTTCGATCAGCAGCACGTGACAGTCGGGGTTCTCAGCTAGTCGCCGCGCGATGACTGACCCCGAGGAGCCGGCACCGCACACGATGATGTCATAGACAGACTTGAGTGTTGCCCTTCGCTGAGCCTGATTCTCGCGAACGCGCCGATCAAAGTCCCCGGTGTCACCGGAGAGGGAGTATGTCATTATCCGAACTTTCTATGAGATGTGCCGGCTCGCTGTGGCAGCGGCCAGCGTAAGCGCTTATCGCGCGATAGTGGCTGACTGCCGGGCAGCTTCGTCGATCACGTCCGAAACAAGCCCAGGCTGCGTGAAATAGACGGCATGGCTGGCGGCAACTGTGGTCACCTTGGCACCAATGCGCTTAGCCATGTCGTGGAGCATCCGCTGATCAAAGGCTTTGTCTTGGGTCGCGATCACTGCCCAGCTCGGCTTCATCCGCCATGCTGCATTTTCCAACCTGACCGAAAAGCTAGCCATGTTGATCGGTACCTGCGCAGCATTGAGGAAATCTGCGTCTTCCCGCGATGCGTCGGCGGCAAAGCCGGCAAAGAAGCTGTCGCCTTTGATGAACCCAAATCCGTCCTGCCCGGCCTCGATCACGAACTCCGGGGGCGTCATATATCCCTCATATTGCTGGGCGGTGGTTTCGCCCGCATCCGGTGAAAGGGCCGAAACGTAGACCAAGCCCCGGACCTTGGCGTGAACGCCAGCTTCGGTGATCACCGTCCCACCCCAACTGTGACCCACCAGAATGACGGGACCGTCTTGCCGGTCCAGTACGCGCCGCGTGGCCGCAACGTCATCGGCGAGAGAGGTCAGCGGGTTCTGGACAATGGTAACGCGATACCCACGTGCGGTGAGGTTCTGATGTACTCTGCGCCAACCTGACCCATCGGCAAACGCGCCATGCACCAGCACGACATTTCTGACAGCAGCGCTATCAGTTGAACCGGTGGGTTGCGCAATGGCTGGCGAGGTGACGGCCATTACGGCTGCAGCGGACAGGACCATGAATGGGAGCACTCGGTCCATGATAGTCTCCTTCAATGAATGATTGCGATGTTTGCGGTCTGGCTAAATCGTGCAGTTTAAGACGGCCGATCAGGCCGTCGGCACGGTTCCGCCGTCGATGACATATTCGGTGCCGGTAATTGACCCGGCGCGATCGGAAGCGAGGAACGCGATCAGACTGGCGACTTCATCCGGCTTCGCCGGCCGACCGATCGGGATGCCTCCAAGAGAATCCATGATCATCTTCTTGCCGCGCTCGATGTCGCCGCCATGCTCGGCCGCGAGCCGGGTGGCCAGTTCGATCGAAGCTTCGGTCTCGATCCAGCCGGGCGACACGCGCACCACCCGAACGCCATTGGGCGAGGTCTCTTTTGAAAGCGCCTTGCTGTAGGTCGATAGTGCCGCTTTGGCAGCAGCGTAGGCGGTGGTCGCTTCCGGCAGGGGCAGTTCGCGCTGAATGGAGGTCACATGGATTACGACGCCGCTTCCGCGTGAGAGCATGTCTGGCACGAGCTCCCGATCAAGCCGGATAGCAGGCATGAGATTGAGGTTGAGCTCCCTCTGCCAGTCCGCATCGCCAAGAGCGGCAAAGCCTCCTGCAGGAGACGACGAGCCGCCCAGCATATGGACAATCACGTCCACCCCGGCCATGCGCTCCTGAACCGCTGCCGCCACTACCGCGCAACCCTCGAGAGTAGTCAGATCAGCGGCGACAAACTCTTTGTTCGAAATACCATCTGGCTGGGTTCGCGCAGTGGTCAGTATCTGGGCCCCAAGCTCACGAAATAGACTGACCGTCGCCGCCCCCGCACCACGGGTGCCCGAGGTGATCAGGGCTCGCTTGCCCTGCAGAGTGAGAAACGAACTCACAGGACGATCTCCAGCGCCGCGATCTTCTCGCCATCCAGTGCGAAGATGTACCGCAGGTCGATTGGGCTGCCGGGGAAGTCGCCTTCCAGATGGCTGGTCACAATCAGGCGGTCGCCGTCTGGTGCGATGGAGATCGGCTCGACCGAATAGCTGTATTTCACCGAGGAGGAGGCCTTCCAAGCCGCGATCGCATCCCGCCCGCTATGGGTTTGCCCTTCGTCCGTCACGACAGCGGTTTCGGTGAAACACTGTGCAACGCTCTGAGGGTTCTTCGTCTCGTCGGCAGCAAAGTAGCCGACGATAGCCTCAGGCAGATTGATGGCCATAATTTCCTCCATCCTGTCAGAAACCGGATGGCCGGTGCGGTCATCCATCTTTGGTTCGACGATGGGGCTAATTTAGCGCTTAGCGGCGGCGCGATAATCGGGATAAAGCGGGATGAAACATTGCGATTGGCGGAACGATGAAGAGACATAGCCTGATCGAACTCGACGCAGTGATTGCCATCATGCGCAAGGGGTCATTCCGTGCCGCGGCAACTCATCTGGGCGTGTCTACCACCGCACTGAGCAATGCCATTGCCAAGCTCGAGCGCCAGCTTGGCGTGCGCCTATTCAACCGTACCACCCGAAGCGTCTCACTTACGGATGCGGGCCGAAGCTTCGTCGACCGGGTAGGGCCTGCGCTGCAGGACATTCACGAGGCAATGGAGACTGTGCGATCGCAGCAGGAAGTGCCTTCTGGAACCTTGCGCATCAACGCTTTTCCAACGGCCGCTCGCGAGATCATGACGCCGCTCATCCTACAGTTCCTGCGGCTCTATCCTGTCAATCGGCGTCCAATCGGGCCCCCCTATCGGCGCGCAAAAGGGACCCCCTCGGCGTCGCGTTGATCGATTGAAGCTGGGCGCAGTTTTCGCGCTGCTGGCGGCGTAGGGAGGGCGTAGCCCGACCGGAGGCGGCAGCAGCGCGAAGGCGATTTTCGAGGTGGTCAGCTGCGGTGTTTGAAGCGCCAGCTGTCGTTGCCGGTCTCGACGATATCGCAATGATGCGTGATGCGGTCGAGCAGCGCGGTGGTCATCTTGGGATCGCCGAAGACGGTAGGCCATTCGCCGAAGGCCAGGTTGGTGGTGATGATGACCGAGGTCTTCTCGTAGAGCTTGCTGATCAGGTGGAACAGCAGTTGTCCGCCTGAGCGGGCGAACGGCAGGTAGCCCAGTTCGTCGAGGACCACGACGTCGAGCCGACTGAGCTGGGCGGCCATGGCGCCGGCCTTGCCGATACGGGCCTCCTCCTCGAGCCGGGTGACGAGGTCGACCGTGTTGAAGTAGCGCCCGCGGGCGCCGGCACGAACGACGCTGGCGGTGATCGCGGTGGCGAGGTGAGTCTTGCCGGTGCCCGTGCCACCGATGAGCACGATGTTGCGATGCGCTGGGATGAATGAGCCAGAGTGGAGGGAGCGGACCAAGCCCTCGTTGATCGGGGTGCCCTCGAACACGAAGGCATCGAGATCCTTGACCACCGGCAGCTTGGCTGCGGTCATGCGGTAGCGGATCGATGCAGCATGCCGATGCGCAGCTTCGGCACGCAGCAGGTCGGTCAGGATCTCGTGGGTCGTGCGCTTGCGTTGCAGCCCCGTAGTGACGGCCTCGTCGAACGCGCCGGCCATACCCCTGAGGCCAAGCCCGCGCATCGCCTCGATCATCTCATGCCGCTGCATCGAGGCCTCGCACTGTGTCGTAGCGGGCGCAGTCCGCGATCGGCGGATGGTTGAGCTTGAGGTCGACGACCAAGTCGAGGGGCCGGTCGGTTGCTGGCTCGCGGTATCGCGCCAGGATGTTGAGGATCACCTCGTCGCTGGCGGCACCGGCATCGAGCGCCTCACGGATCGCAGCCTCGACCGCTTCCAGGCCATCGGTCAGTACAGCGGCCAGGACGCGCACGAAGCGCCGGTCGGCCTCGTCACCGCTCCCCAGCTTGCGGCGCAGCCGCGTCAGTGCCGGCGGCAGGTTCCAGCCATGGAAGGGGGCGCCGTTGCGCCAGGCGCCGGGCTTGTTGGCGAGGACGGGGAGATAATGCCAGGGATCGTAGATCGTCCGGTCACGGCCAAAGTACCGGGCATGCTCGGCGATAACCTCATCGCCGAGGCGGACGACAATCCGATCGGCATAGGCACGGACCTGGACGGCACGCCGCGCGGCCTTGGCCATTACAGAATAGCGGTTGCGGTCGAAGCTGATAAGGCAGGTGCCAGTCACGGCATGGGCGGTCTCGTGGAAGCCATCGAAAGGCGCCAGCATCGGCTGCAATGCCGGCCGTTCGAGATCGAGCGCCTCGGCAACGGTCAGTTCCTTCTGCTCGGGATGCGGATGCAATGCGGCCCAGCGCAGGCACTCGGCTTCCAGCCATCCGTTGAGCTCCTCGATGCTGGCAAAGCGCAGGCGAGGCTGGAAGAAACGGCCCCGGATGGTCTGGACCTGGTTCTCGACCTGACCCTTCTCCCATCCCGCCGCCGGCGAGCAGGCCGTGGGCTCGACCATGTAATGATCGGCCATGACCAGAAAGCGGCGGTTGAACACACGCTCCTTGCCGACGAAGACTGAGGTCACCGCGGTCTTCATATTGTCGTAGATTCCACGCAGCGGAACGCCGCCGAAGAAGGCAAATCCCCGGGCATGGGCATCGAACACCATCTCCTGCGTCTCGCGCGGGTAAGCCCGGACGTAGACCGCCCGAGACGCGCACAGCCGCATGTGGGCCACCTTCACCCGCATCGGCTTGCCGGCGATCTCCACGTCCTCGTGGCTCCAGTCGAACTGATAGGCCTCGCCAGGCTGGAACAGCAGCGGGATGAAGGCCGGGGTGCCCCCATTGCCATTGGCGCCAGCATCTTTGCGCCGCGCTTCCGTCCAGCGCCGGGCGTAGCGCCGGACCGCGTCGTAGGATCCCTCGAAGCCTTCCCGGCACAACAAGTCATGAATCCGCGTCATCCGCAGCCGATCGCGCCGATGCCGGGCCTCATTCTCCGTCAGCAGCGTATCGAGCCGCTCCTGGAACGGCCCAAGCCGAGGCAGCGGCTGAACCGTGCGGTGGTAATCGAATGCCCCCTCCGGCGCCCGGATCGCCTTGCGCACCACCTTGCGCGACAGCCGCAGATCCCGCGCTATCGCCTTGATCGCCTTCCCACTGGCGTGCTCGCGCCGAATCCGAACAACTGTCTCCACCACCAACATCCCGATCTCGCCACCTGGAAAACCAGGCAGCCTGCTACACCATCAGAATGAGGGGTCCCTTTTAGACGCCGATCACCCCGCTAACGGGGTCCCTTTTGCACGCCGGTCCACAGCTCTATCCTCAGGTTCACATTGATCTGGTCACGGAGGGACGACTAGTTGATGTCGTTGACGAGGGCTTCGATCTCGGCGTCCGGTCTGCCGACCTCGTTCCCGGTGATATGATCGCTGTTTCTCTGGGCAGTCCCAGACATTTCGCAGTCGTAGCCACACCGGACTATCTCGAGAAATATGGCGAACCGCAAGTTCCGACGGATCTGCATGCCCACCGATGCCTTCGCGTCAGGCTACCCAATGGCGCGCTCTACCGGTGGCATTTCGAGAAGAATGGGCAGCCCGTTCAGGTTGATGTCGATGGCCCCATCACCCTCGACGAAGCGAGTCTTTCCCGCATGGCCATATTGGACAGCATTGGGATTGGCTTCTTCATGGAATCCGATGTTCGGGACGATCTTGCTTCGGGGCGTTTGATACGGGTTCTGGCAGATTGGACGCCACCGCTGTCGCCTCTCGCCCTTTATTATCCCAGCCGGCGCAATCCATCTGCCGCATTTAAGGCATTCATCAAACTGGCGCGAGAGTGCGCCGGGGATCTCTGATCGACCGGATGGCAGTTTCGGGCGAAGGCGGACCTACAACTTAGCCTTCATGAACGACTAAGTTTGGGTCGACGGCGGAACTTAGCGAAGAACTTCGATGGCGACATTGACCTCGAGTTTACTCCATGCTCGATCGGTGGTCACCGCAACGGCATTGCACGACTCGGCTGCGCCAAGACACGCTCGATCCCCCAATGACAACCCGATGCTTCGCGTTGCCGTACGCAACAGTCCGGCACGTACTGCCTGACTCTGATCGAACGCGAGCACGTCGAATTTCAGTTCCGCAAGACTGGACGTAATGACCTCATCGGGCACGCCGCTTTCTTGGAGTTTGGCAACAACCTCAGAAAGGTTCACGGCGCTGATCTGGCTGGCAGCAAGCCGCTCTCTGACCTGATCGCCGCCGTCCTCGCCGAGCATCATCGCGAGCACGGCCGAAGCATCCAGCATGTAGCGCGAATCACTCATTTTCTGCGGCAGTCCGGCGCTCAGCCATCAATTCGTCGGATAAGCTGCGACCTGGCTCGACGTACTTGCGCAACTTTGCCTGAACGCGAGCCACAGCGTCGCGATAGGGTCGCACGTGGATCTCGCCATTGACCACTTCGAGGAGCACGGTGTCACCATCGGATAGAGAGAGCGCACGCCGGATCTCGACCGGCAATTGCAGCCTTCCCCCCGAAACAAGTTTTCCTCGTTGCACGTTCACATAAGGCACCTCACTGTATAGTCGATGGGTCAGTACACTCTTCGGAACCCTGTATCAAGCACAAGCCGATACATCGGAAATGAGAGAAGCTCGTGCGACCGCAGCGGATCGTTCACCGGACACTTTCCAGGCGCCAGAGGTCAGACCCCCCTGCCCTCCGCAAATCCGGCTTGCCTGCTCTCTCATTAAGGTGGTACGCTTTATTTTCTCACACAGGGGCCTCATCCGTTACAAATGACCAAGACCCTCATCGGATATGCCCGCTGCTCGACCGACAAGCAGGATCTCACCGCGCAGCGCCGCGCGCTGATCGAACTCGGAGTGCCCGAGGACCGCATCTACACCGACCACGGCCTGACCGGCCGCAACCGCGATCGCCCCGGTCTCGCTCAGGCACTGGCCGCAGTCCGCGCCGGCGAGACGCTGGTCGTGCCGAAGCTGGATCGCCTCGCCCGTTCTGTGCCGGACGCGCGGGCCATCGCCGATGAGCTGGAGAAGCGCGGCGTCAGCCTTGCGCTTGGCAAGCAGGTCTACGATCCCAATGATCCGATGGGGCGGATGTTCTTCAATATCCTTGCCACCTTCGCCGAGTTCGAAAGCGACCTCATTCGCCTGCGCACCCGCGAGGGGATGAAGATCGCCCGGGACAAGGGCAAGCTGCGCGGCAAGCCGCCCAAGCTGTCCGACCTCCAGCAGCGCGAACTGCTCAAGATGCACGCCACCGGCGAATACTCGATCAGCGACCTCGGCAAGCTGTTCAAGGTCTCTCGGCCGACGGTGTATCGGACGATCCGGCGGGGCGAAGCGGCTTCATAGCCGTTGACTGATCGTGCTTGCAGCAGATGGGTGGGCTAACCGACGAAACTGATCATCGCCATAATGGCTTCTCTTCCCAATCTTCCGGGAAACCCATTGCGGCCAGATCGCCGGTCGGATGGGTCAGGATGTGCGCCTTCACGTCGCATGCCCACTGAGACTCAGGGGCTACGGTTCCCATCACCCCATTGATCATGGTGATCGTGTTGTAGAGCTTCGCCGGCGGTCGCTCACCGGCCGAGTGGTCCAGCGAAAGCTGCAGATCTCTCGGTTTGCTGGGCAGACGCGGGCAAATCAAAAAACCCCGGTTCCAGAGCCGCCCATGATGTGCGCAGATGTTGCGGACATCGACGAGGTGGCGGACGAAAGGCACCAGAACCGTCTCGGTCAGCCCGAGGGGAACTGCGATCCGGTTGCGGAGCGATCGGTCCGCGAGGCTCGAATACCATCGAGACAGCTGACCGAACGACATCATCTCGGCGACCATCCACACTGGCGGCAGCGCCGGGGCGCGATAAGTCTTCCGATAGTGATCGATGTAGGTTTCGTTGGACTCCCCCACGTCCTTTGCCAGCTTCGCAAGATTGTCGTGGAACTGCTTGCGCTCGGAATAGAGCCCCGCGTCGAGGTAGCTGTGCCCATGATCGAGCGACGCAAGTTGGTAGGCCCAACTGCCGCGCAGAGCTACCTCGACGTGCTCGGTTCCGCGCATGACAAGGCGCCGAAGGACCCGGTCAAAATCATAGAGCGCAGTCACTGTCTCGAAGTCGGTGCCCGGATTGAAGCGCGGTCCCGGTTCATCCTTCGGGCGCTCGAGATAGAGCCAATAGGCACTCAGCCGATAGTAGCTGACGTGGGTCAGCCAATACCGGGCCCGCCCCTCATCAGGGATGGCCATACCATTGTCGCGCAGGTGGGCGATCTGCTGATCGAGACTGAGCGAGGGCTTGCTGAAAACGCGCGTCATGCCCGCCAATGCTTAGCGACAAGGGCCTGAAAACAAAAGACCCGCCCAGTGTGCATATCCTTGCGGACAGAGGCCGGGCGGGTTCGATTGAGGGTGAAATAGGCCGAATATCCCAACAAATCAATAAGCGTTATCATCGGCTCGCCGCACCCTGCATCATCTGCCGTGCTGTTGGACACTGATGCTGTGGTCGATCTCGGCGAGACTTGAGGCCGTGACCTGTCGCAAAACCTCAGACGGAGCTTAGCGTCCCGAAATAGGAATAATATTCGTTAAATCGTGGTCCGGTCTTTCCGGCAATCCAAGCCCGGCAACGCATTCAAACATGTCGCCTTCGATGCCAGCATCGTCAGCAATACGTCGCACGGCTCCTGGATATGCCTGCTCCAGTGCGACCAATGCCGACGGCAATAGCTCAGGCATTTCAGGGGCAATTTCGTCGTCGAATCGTTCGAACTTGCGCTGGCCAGTCTTGCTTAGGTGAATGCATCCGGTGCGATATTGATCGGCAGACAAGATCTTCAGATCATAAGCCCTTCGAAGGATCGCCGATGCTGACACCTTCCAACGAAGTTTCATTTCGAAAATTGCAGTCCAATTCAGCATGCGGCTGCGAGGGAACTCGTGGATGAAAGCAGAGCGCGGTAAAAGGAAGGCACTGGCAAAGCGATTGGCCTGATCTTCCGTCGCCTTGTCTCCGGTCACGATGCCCTTGTGCATTACCAAATGACCGCATTCATGGGCTAAATCGAAGCGTAAGCGACACGCGGCAGGCTTGGCTTCACTCCGAATAATCAGCGGGCGGGGACGATCTATAGAAAGAGCATCGACACGTTCCGACACGCCCGCGAAAAAGCTCACAACGGCTCCGGCATTCTCCACGACCCGCATCATACTCGAAATCGGGCCGGTCCCGAGCTGCCATTGTTCACGTGCCTGTTTGGCCGCGATCTCGATGTCACTGGTGCATGTCACTGGTATGTCGGGAAACGAAACTTCGGGCAGCTCGAGGGCTTGATCGAGGCGACTGACGAATCCATCCAGCAACGTCCCCCGCGCCAGCACCTGACTAACAACCGACACGGGCGTAGTCCTTTGCTTTCGGAAATGGCACTGCTCAACAGAAACGCCGCCGCGTGCACTCAAGGAGAAAAAATGCGATGTTACTCCCAATGCGGCGGCAAGCGCCTCGATCATTTCTTCGCTTGGGAGCTTGGTACCTTGCTCTAGTTGGTTGAGATACTGCCGGGTCGCGCTGACACGCCCACCGAGGTCATCCAATGTGTACCCCTTCGCTACGCGCGCTAGCCGTAAGCGGTCACCGTCGAAAACGTGCGGTTCGACCATAGAAATAGTCCGTTTCAACCTATCGGCGTCAAACGCCGGTGCTGCCATCTGCGCTGCCATCTTCAGTGCGCAACCCAACACTTGGAGCGGCCAACTCGACACTCTCCGTCGCCGCACGGCCGACCGTCCCTGTAAAGGTAGAAACCCCCTCGAGAGGCACCTCCCAGATCAGCACTGCTGCGTCACCGCGTAGACCGACAAACTTCACCGCGAGCACGCTGCCGTCGATGTCGGTCTCAACCGCAAACCGATATGCTAGATCGCGACCCTCATCGTGCTCCGGGAAAAGCATTTCAAGCTGGCTCTTCTCACCGAAGCTTTGCTTCAAAGTCCGATCAGTCGGGTCTTCCGCCTCACCCTTGTAGATCCGCACCGGCACCTCGCCGATCTTGAAGATGAGTTGGAGCGACCGATCGATCGCGGTCAGCCACGGATAATCGCCGCTATCGATCGCGTGGACTACCCGATGGCGACAAAACTGGAACGCCCGGCACCCGTGGGTCCAACCATTGTCGCCAGCCTCTGCATCGTAGCGGTCGAGCGCGGCATGGCGCCCATCGACGAGCATAGCAGCAACCGCCTTAAGGCGGTCGTCTGTAAGGTCCGGATGGTATTCCCAAGGATAGATTTTTGCCACGGATGTGCCCCACTTGCAGATGCAATCCCACTTTATGGGCATTTTATAGAATCTGTCAACCAGAGGCAATTTTGTAAACCAGCTGATCGACCGTCGCTCGCTGAACGCGGTCCAAGCCAAGCCACACTCATTGCCCAAAGGGATAAGCTGTGCTCTACAACGTGCCATATGGCCGAACCTTCTGATATCGAGACCTTTATAGCCGAATGGCGCGGGACCGGCGGTAGCGAACTTGCAAATACCCAGTCCTTCATCAACGGCCTGGCCCGGCTGCTCGGCGTCGATCCCCCGCGCGGCGCGAAGGCTGACGACACCGCCAACGACTACGTCTTCGAGCGGCGCGTCTTTCAGGACAATGGCGACGGCACCTCCAGTTTCGGCCGGATCGACTGCTACAAGCGTGGCTGCTTCATCCTCGAGGCCAAGCAGGGCAGCGAGGCTGACCGGGCGGCGGCCGACAAGGGCGAGGACGATCTCGACATCTTCGGCCAGACCGCCAAAACCCGCGTCGCCCGTGGCACCGCCCGGCGCGGCACGCCGGGGTGGGCCAAGGCAATGGTTCAGGCCAAGGGTCAGGCCGAACGCTACGCCAAGGCGCTCCCCATCGATCATGGATGGCCGCCGTTCCTGCTCGTCGCCGACATCGGATATTGCATCGAAGTCTACGCCGACTTCACCGGTACCGGCAAAGCCTACGCCCAGTTCCCCGACCGCGCGCGCTACCGGATCATGCTGGAGGACCTGCGCGACGAGGATGTGCGCGACCGCCTGCGCGCCATCTGGACCGATCCCAAGAGCCTCGATCCCACCGCCCGCGCCGCCCGCGTTACCCGCGACATCGCCGATCTGCTCGCCACCGTCGCCCGCCGCCTCGAAAAGCGCGGCTATGATGCCGAGACTACCAGCGGCTTCCTCATGCGCGTGTTGTTCACGATGTTCGCCGAGGACAGCAAGCTGATCCCCGAGGGCAGCTTCACCCAGCTCCTCAAGAACCAGCGCGCCCATCCGGAGCATCTCGAACACCAGCTTTCCGCGCTTTGGGTGGCGATGGACAAGGGCGAGTTCTCGCCTGCGCTCGGCGTGCCGCTCAGGAAGTTCAACGGCTACCTCTTCAAGGAGCGCACCGCCCTGCCCCTAGATGCGGAGGAGCTTGAGGTGCTGATCCAGGCCGCCGAACATGTCTGGACCGAGGTTGAACCCGCGATCTTCGGTACCCTGCTCGAACGCGCGCTCAACCCCAAGGAGCGGGCCAAGCTCGGCGCCCATTACACGCCGCGCGCCTATGTCGAGCGGCTGATCGGCCCGACCATCATGGAACCGCTGCGCGCCGATTGGGACGGTGTGCGCGGCGCGGCTGCCACCCTGATCGAAGAGGGCAAGGCGGACGAGGCGAAGGCCTTCGTCGAGGCGTTCCATTCCCGGCTTGCCCAGACCAAGGTTCTCGATCCCGCCTGTGGCACCGGCAACTTCCTCTATGTCGCGATGGCGCGCATGAAGGAGCTGGAGGGCGAGGTGCTCGATCTGCTGGTCGAACTGGGCGACGACCAGTATGTCGCAGAGCTCACCGGCCACACCATTACGCCCGAGAACTTCCTCGGCATCGAGATCAACCCACGCGCGGCCGCAATTGCGCAGCTGGTGCTGTGGATCGGCTATCTGCAGTGGCACTTCCGCGTGAACGGCGCGGATCGCACCCCGCCCGAGCCGATCCTGCGCGACGTCAAGACCATCGAAAACCGCGACGCCCTGATCGAGTGGGACAAGAAGCTTGCGGAGCTGGACGAGAACGGGGACCCCGTCTCCCGCTGGGACGGCGAGACGATGAAAGTGCATCCCGTTACGGGCAAGAAGGTGCCTGACGAGACTGCGCGGGTCGAAGTCTTCCGCTACATAAAGCCACGCGCCGCGAAGTGGCCCAAGGCGGATTTCATCGTCGGTAATCCGCCGTTCATTGGCAATAAGCGGATGAGAAAGCGGCTTGGAGAAAACTACGCAAAGGCCTTGCGGGCCGCTTGGCCGAAGGTGCCGAAAAGTGTCGATCTGGTGATGTACTGGTGGGACCGCTGCGCAGAACTAACACAGTCGGGGCAATTGAGAGCATTTGGGCTGGTCTCGACCAATAGCATTAAGCAGGTCACCAATCGCGCCGTCATCGAGAAATGGCTGAAGACCCGGCCTGCTCTAAAGCTTAGTTTTGCCATTCCCGATCATCCGTGGATGGATGATGAAACGACCGCACAAGTACGAATTTCGATGACCGCAGCAGCGAAAACCGGGCGGATGGGCTTCCTTGAAACCATCCAATCGGAGCGAAAGGTCAAGGGTCAGCCGAACGTAGTGGAGCTGGTTTCACAGCTCGGTCAAATCCACAGCAACCTGACCATCGGGGCCAACATCACTGATTGTGGGCCGCTGAAGAGCAACGATACGGTCTCGTTTATGGGCGTGATCCCGTCGGGAACCGGGTTTCGGATTTCCGCTGAGGAGCTGAAGGAATGCGGTCACGATCTTTCCGATCTCCCGTCGGTCGTTCGTACATATCTCGTCGGCAATGAGCTGACCGACAACAAGGCTCCCGGTTTCATCGTTGACTACTTCGGCCTAAATGAAGCTCAGGCCCGCGAGGCCTCACCCCCACTCTTTCAGTTTGTGCTGAATCGCGTCAAAGATGGTCGAGATGCACGGTCAGGTGGCACTGCAGACTCCCAGCAATATGCAGCGGAATGGTGGCTCTTCGCTAAGCCGCGGCCGGGTATGCGTGCTGCGCTGAAAGGGCAATCACGCTACATTGCGACGACTGAAACCTCGAAACACCGGTGGTTCACATTTCTATCGCCGACCGTTCTGCCCGATCAGAAGATCCGTGGGGTCGCAATCGACGATGCCTTCTATCTCGGCGTGCTTTCAAGTCGCATACATGTCGTTTGGTCTGACGCCGCAGGTGGCCGACAAGGCGTAGGCAACGACCCGGTTTACAACAATACCACTTGCTTCGAACCTTTCCCATTTCCCGCAGATGTTTCCGATGTGGTGAAGGGCAAGATCCGAATCGAGGCCGAGGCGTTCGACGCGTTGCGCAAGCGGGTGCTCGAAAGCCATGAGGACCTGACCCTCACCAAGCTCTACAATGTACTCGAAGCCCTGCGGGAAGGCCGCGCGCTGACCGATGCCGAGCGCGATATGCATGATCGCGGGCTCGTCACCCTGATCCGCCAGCACCATGACGCCATCGATGCGCTGGTCGCAGAAGCCTATGGCTGGCCCGCTGACCTGCCCGACGAGGAAATTCTCACGCGCCTCGTCGCCCTCAACAAGGAGCGCGCCGCCGAGGAAGCCCGCGGCTTGATCCGCTGGCTGCGCCCCGAATATCAGGCACCCGACTACAAGGCCCCCGTCACCCAGACGCTCGACCTCGGCGAAACCGACGGCGCGCTGCCCGACAACGTCATCCCCTGGCCCGGCTCGCTCCCCGAACAGGTCAGCGCGGTCCAATCCATCCTCACCGCCGCCGCGACTCCGCTCGCCCCGCAAGACGTCGCCCGAGCGTTTAAGGGCAAACGCGCCGCCACCGTCCGCCCGGTGCTGGACGCGCTCGCCGGCATCGGGATGGCAAGGCGGCTCAACGACGGGCGATACGCGGCGTGAGCCATGGCGAATAGGATAGGGCCGCGGTACAGCAGTCGAACGCAGTTCTCTCTCAGGCGCTTGGGCGCGCAAGAGATTGCGGGGAACGGCGTTCCTATAGTTGGCGTCCGACCATTGATCTGGACGGCGATTCCGATCACGAAGAGGCATGCCCGAGATCACAGTTCACGTTCCTGATTTCGCCACGATGAATGACTACGAGGTGCGTGAGCACCCATTGGCCAGATTTCGCGATGGCCGCTGGAGCGCGTTATCAAGCTATTTGAAGCAGCGCTTTGAGACGGAGCTCATGCATTTGAATGAGGCATGGGCCATGACTTCCCTAGCATGGCGATGCCCGGCATGTGAGAGGCAGAAGATCGATATTGCGAGGAAGACCGACAGTGGGATTATACTCTGCCAGCTTGAGCGTCATCACGACCATCTAGGAGACTGGGCATCCAAGATCCTGCGGGAAACCGCGTTTCAGGGCATTCCGGACACCCTCTCTGCTCAGCGAAAGCGTGCCTGTGGTGCGGTCCTGCCCCTTGCCGAGCGCTTTGCTGAGACCTTAGTTTGCATGGATTGCAACGCGGCCGATGCAGCAATGAAGAAGGATCTTGGAGGCCGCGTCCATCGCGACTTCAGTTTCAGCCCAAGCGAAATTGGCGCCTTCATTGTTGCCCGGCCAAATGAACCGCATGAACGTAGTCTGGACAGGGGCATTAAAGTCTGGGCGAAGGCCGATGCAGACTTTCAGAACCGGCTTCAGTTTGTGGAAATGATCGGGTCGCGATTGCGACAAGGGTTGCATGATCGCGAGCAGCAAAGCGATCCATACAAAATCGCTGGTGATCAAGACGCACGAATGTTTCTAAGTCTCGCGAAACAACAGGCTGGAGCGAGAGGTCAACTGCCGCCTTTATGGGAAGCGTTTCGGGCAAGATCCTGTGCGGGTGATGGCCACAAGTCTAAAAAGAAAAACGGTGCGGCAGCACACATTCGAGTTCCAACCAATCAAGAGTTCCAAGACCATAATCGTGCGATGCAAAAGCCGGGTCCTTGGAGCAAAGCCTCTTTCGATTGGCGCTGCGCTTGTTGTGCGCGCTCGAAACGTGAGATCATGCGTTTATCAGGCAAAGGAAAATGGACGGGGCAGATTCACGAGATATTCGACTTCCAAGAAGAGACAGATGAACGCTCCTTGGCATTTCGTTCGGTCCATAGGACCGAAATTCCGATCTTCCGGTCGTGCTCCAAGGCTACCGTTTGCCAGGATTGCCGACTTTTGCTCACCGACGCCGCCAAGCTCCGAGCGGACGGACGAAGCGGCGAGCACTGCCTATCGCCCGAGATTTTGCGGTCCTTGGTTGGAGAAGCAAAGCCGCATATGCGACACAACGTGAGCGACGAGCATTTACGGGATGCAATCGATTTGAGCCGCGCATGGTCAAGCGGCGCTGAAGATTTCTGGGCGCACCGGAGCCACGCTGTTGAAGCATCACTCCAATTAGCGCACTTCACTGACGGTCGAAACATGCCCGTAGCCCAAGCCAGACAGCATGCGATCAGAGCTTTGACACAATCTGGGAGTCTTCCCAGTTGGAATGCCGAAGAGACCTTCGATTGGTTGATTCAGGAGCGAGGACGCCTCGGGGCATAACCGTAGATGGGGTCATCGCCGAGCCTTGCACTATCTTAGCGCCGCGAGAAAGCTCGTCGGTGTCAGTTCGACGTGCGCCGAAAGCGGGGGCCGAAGGGTAAATGCTCTTGGTTGGCGCGCGAAGTTCCAGACCCTGACGAGGTGCCAATCATCATCCCGGGTTTCAGCAACCGTAACTTCATTCTTGCTGATGTGAAAAGGTGTGCGTTCCCAGCCATTGGTCGTCTTCACCTCAATGAGCCGTTCGCGGCCATCGGGCTCGAAACTGGCAATGTCGAAGCCATAGCCATCGCCGTCCTGTACGGATGTCCAACGCACCTTATGGGCAAGCTCCTCTCGGCCGGCTCGCAAAAGCGATTGGCGCTCGTGATGCAGGACCAACTCTTCACCAGCCTTGCCCAGTCGGCGGTTTCTCGCATCGCGTTCAGCCACATCATATTTCTTGCCGATGGCGGCCATCAAAGCCGGATCTATCAAGGGCGGTTCATTCTGATGCGTGGGTGGAGGTCCAATCAGTAGCGACGACACTTTACGAACCGGATTGCCTTCATCCGCCTGAATTCTCGGCTCAAGCCAATCCGGTCGTTGGTCCAGCCACCGCAAGACTCCGTCTGCCAACGCATTCTGATAATGCTTAGCCGGCTTGAGGCCTGTGACCCATGGTTGACCAAAACCAATCATGATCGCGCTGATGTTCTGGTGCTTGCGCTCGATAGATTTGATGTTTCTCGGGATTTTTTCAGCAAGGCTGCGATAGAGCGCAAGCTTAATGAACGAACGGCCTGCGAGTTCGTCGGCAAGCATTCCGAAATAGTCGGCGACAACCGCGTCAATTTCGAATTCGGTCCAACCTTCCGCCATAGGTGAGAGCTAACCGATCTGGCGGAGCCTGACCAGGACGTGCAAAATTAGATCCTATTGACCATCGGCCGCGACGCCCGAGGAAAGGGCCCCATCTTTACCTCTGATGACCTCGGGCCCGTCTCCGGGTGTCATCTCACGCCATCCCGAAACTGCCCCTCGCAGGGGCCTTTCTTTCTCTGTTGGCGTCCTGTCGGTGGAATATCAGTCGGTGCGGTTTGGCATTGAGGTTTGTTGATCCGACGGGCAATGATCGTAGACTGCTGTTTGGGTGACTAAGCCATGGTTACAAAACAGCTTTCAGCCCATTGCGCTCAGCGAGGTAGGACCCGCCAATAATGTTGAGCTCTTTTCTCCTCGCCCTACAGGTGGCAGCTGTCCCGGCAGAGCAAACCTTCACCTGCACGCCCACCCACGTCTGGGATGGTGATGGCCCGGTTTGGTGTGCGGAGGGCCCGAGGCTGCGGCTGTCTGGGATCGCCGCCCGGGAGCTCGACGGATCCTGCTCGCCCGGCCACCCATGCCCTGACAGCAACCCCATCGTTTCACGCGATGCGTTGGTGAATTTGCTGGGCACCAGAACAGGCGTTGGCCCTCATGGACATATTCTGGTTTCTGGGCCTAGCATGCGCTGCACTTCTACCGGCGGCGCTGGCGGGGATCGTACTGGCGCTTGGTGCGTCTCGCCACGGTCCGGCGATATCAGCTGCGCTATGGTGCGAGGCGGTTGGGCAGCGCGCTGGGACCGCTTCTGGCAAGACCATCGGTGCCCGTGATGGAACACAAGATGGGGCCAAAGGAGAAGCAAGATAGGTGGCTTTTGGCCGAGGGGTTCATGCTCGGCGCTATGCTACTCGGCACGCTGGCTTTGGCATTAACTGATGCGCTCTCTGGACTTTATCGTTGGGTGTTGCATTTGTTCCGCTAGCCTAACGCGGTGGATAAGGCGGACGTGCTGGATTGAAACGACGGCCCTATGGGAGGCTGTCCGTCAGAAAAGTTTGTCTGGTGATCGGCGTGCGCCGACCTCGACCATTGGCGAACGCTTCGCAGCTCAAATCACCCAAGCCGCACACGATTGCCGTCCACGTGTCGGAATGCCCGGTCACGGCAGGTGAGGAGAATAACCTGCATCTGCGAGGCTGCTTCGGTCAGGATGTCGATCATTGTGTCGAGCCTGGCGTCATCGGAATAGACGAGCGGATCGTCGAGGATCAGAGAAATCGGCTTGCCCTGGTCGCGGAGCATGTCGGCAAACGCAATCGGGGTCAGGATCGCAAGCTGTTCCTGCGTACCGCGGGAAAGGCTGTCCGACTGCTCCTCCTTTCCGGCGCGTATAACGCTCTCGAGCGCCATGCTGTCAGAGAAGGCGAGCTCGCAGCCTGGTAGAAGACGCTCAATATAGCCCTTGGCGCGGCGGGCGACAGGTCCAACAAATCGCGCTGAGGTCTCGTTGCGGGCAGCCTCTAGCGTGTTGCGCAGAAGCATGACGGTGTTGGCATCATCGGTCACCCGCTGAAGCGCTGCCCGGGAGGCATCAAGTTCGTCACGAGCTGCGGCAGCCTGCTCAGCAAGCCCGCGCCCTCCTTCACTCTCGATTGTAGCTTCGAGCCGGGCAATGTCCTTCTCAAGGTCTGTCTTCTGACCCGCAGCGGCGCTCGCGCGCGCATCAATCGTCGCAATCTTGCGGTTGATGTCCGCCACATCGTGCGCGGTTGCGTTGCGTGACGCGGCATCAAGCTGGATTGCAGCTTCGGCGGCGCGCTGGCGCGCACTGGATATCGCTTCGGCAAGCCCCTCCCAATCGGGATGGGCCTCAATGCTGGCAATGACGCTCTGCGCGGTAGTCAGATCATTCTGGGCCAGCGCCTCGGCAGTCGCGTGAGGCGCTTCCTCCGCCTCGCATTTGCGCAAATCTTCGATTGCGCTCTGAACCACGCCTTCAGCCCGCGCCAGCGCCGTGGCATCGATCTCAAGCTGCTGCTTAAGCACGTTGAGGTCTACGGCGACATGATGAACCCCGGCTGCGGGCTCCGGCAGCGAGGAGACAAAGAGCTTCAGCGCGTCTGCCCCGGCGGCAAGGCCAATGCGGTCGTCTGCAGGCGAAGCTGCCGCAATTTGGGCCGTGAGCGTCCGTATCTCAGCTGATGCCTCGCGCGCGGCAATTGTTCGTTCGCGCGCAGCCGCGAGATCGGCAACGCCGAGAGCGAAGAGCGCACCCTCCTGTTTGCTGACTGCCTCGGCCAGCAGCTCTTCGGCGCTGGCGGCTGACGCTGGCGGTGTGATAGCAAGCTCGGCGCTGCCAAGCTGAATACGCGTCATTTGTGTCAGCGCTCGGGTGCCAAGTGCCATGGGCTCGCCATCGATCATGACGCCTTCGGCATCTCCGCTCAGCGTGACATGCGCGGCGCCGGCATCGACCCGGGCGCGCGCTTCGACGACAGCACGCTCATTGCCCTCGAGTGCGGCCAGCTTGTCGTTGGGGATCGCACCGAGCTCGACGCGCTTCATCGCCTCGAGTTCTGCTTCGAGGCCGATCAGCTCGCGATATCGCTGACGCGCTTCTGCCGTTGCATCCTGCAGCTGCTGTTCTTTGTGGGCCTCCAACCCCTCTTCATACGCATCAGCCGCCCGCTGATGTGCCGCTTGCACCTCAAGCAACGCCAAACGCGCATCGCCAACCTTGCTCTGAGAGGCTTTAACGCGCTCGCTAGACGTTGCTCGGAGGTCACGCGCATCCTGAAGAGCCCTCGCCGCCTTGTCGCGCGCCAGCACTGCGGCTTCATGCCGCCCCTGAATATCTTCGAGTTTGGCGAGCCGCCCGGCTGCCACCTCGTTTTCTGCCTGCCGGGTTGCCAGAAGCTGCGCAGCCATCCGCGCCACCTCAAGCGATGAGACAAGTTCAGCGCGTGTCTGGCTATCGGTCTGATCAGCCATTTCGCGCTGCAAAACAGACAAGCGCTGGCGGCAAACATCAAGTTCGCCGAAGCTCTTCTCAAGCTGCGCGACTTTGTCATCAGCCTCGGCAGAGGCCGCCACAGCGACCTCCAAGCGACGGAGCGCCTCGACCTGACGACCCTTCTTCACACCCGTTGGGGTCCAGTAGAGCTCGTATTGCGCATCGACGCGCTCTCGCACCTTGCGGTAGGCCTCGCCGCCCATGATCGATCCGACTTCCGCTTCAAGCGAAGCGGTAATCGTGTCGCGCACGATGGCACCCGGCGCACGGATCTCGAGCGCGTCCATTTGCGCCACCCACAAAAGGCCGAGCGCTCCATAGGTGGAAACATCCCCTGCCCTGCTGGTATCGCGCACTGAGCCAAGCAGCGTGTTGAGCAGGGCTTCAGCTTCATCGCCCTGCGCCCTGCCCTGCGGCCCCTCAACGTCAATTGATGCTGATTTGAGAAACCTCTTTCGGAGCGACCACTCTGCGCCGTCGATGAGGAAATCGATCTCGACCCGTGGCGCAACCGAATCTCCGCGCGGTGCGTAGGACTTGGCGAGCTGGTTCTGCGTGTTGTGGCGCACGAAAAACGCCGCGCGCAGCGCCTCCATCAGGGTCGACTTGCCCGTCTCGTTCGGCTCGATGATGATGTTGAGGCCATCGGTCAGATTGTCGATCGTGAACGGATCACGGAACTTCCTGAAGTTCTCGATGGCGATGCGACGGATCACAAGGCTCATGGCTGCCCTCCCCGGCTGTATTCGACAAAGAGGCGTTCGAGCGCGCGCTTGGCGAGAACCGATTCGGTTCCTCCAATCGCGGCCTGCTCATTGAGCCGGGCCGCCGCAACACCAAGAATGCCCTCGACCGCCAGTCCGGCGAGATCCTCCTCACTGGGCCGGCCCACAAGGTCATCGCTCCGGACATCGAGGAAGCGCAGGCGGTGAATGATGTCGGTCTCCAACGACTGAAGCATCGCGACCCGATCACCCAGACTCGTAATCCCCGCAAGCGAGAGCTGTAGCAACGTCGATGGCGCATCGATGGTTTCAAGCAATTGGCTGCATTCCGCCTCAAATGAAGCATGATCGTTTACGGTCCAGGACCGCATGAGCCACTGAAACCGGCCGGTACGAATAGGCTTGACGACGGGTGTGCTGCCTTGGTCAAGCTCGACAAGAAGCGCTTGGCCGGGCTCGTCGCGCTGGAAGCTGTCTGTTTCGGGAGTGCCGGAGTACCAGGTGTGGGCATCGACCTGCAACGCGCCATGCCAGTCCCCAAGGGCGAGGTAATCGAGCCGCGAGCGTGTCGCACGGTCGGGAGCAATCTGGTTCTTGGATTCCCCGCGCGATCCGAAATCCCGGATGGAGCCATGAGCAAGACCAATCCGAAGCCGTGCGCAGGGGGTCTCCATAGCGCCAAAGGCTTCTGTCGGGTCCTCGAGATTGTGCCGATATGTCAAAGGCGCGGGCAGGAGCCAAATATCATCCTCCATCTCGACGGGCTCTGCTTCCGTTAGGACATTGATGGTGGGACCGACACTGCTCCGGACACGGTCCCACAGCCCTCCACTTCGCGCATAGTCGTGGTTCCCCGGCAGCAACCACCAACGGCAGGAATGGCGGCTCATTCGAGAAACCGCCTGAACCATTGTGCGATCGTCGGGCCCGTCGGTATCGAAGACGTCACCCGCTACCAGCACATGTCTGGCGCCATGCTCACTGGCGAGCCGGCCGAGCGTGTCGATGGCGTCGAAGCGAGCTTCGTAAAGTGCCGCGCGAACATCGGGTTCGAACCGCCCGAAGGGCTTGCCCAATTGCCAATCCGCCGAATGAATAAGCCTCATGTTAATTCTCGCCCCCTTCCATATCCCTGCGCGATCAGCCAGATTTGTGTTGGCTATGGTCACCGCCTTGCATCATCATCCAGTTGGGCGCCGCCTTGCAACTAACTTTAGAAAACTATTGATTTTTCTAGAGTCATGATTGATCGTCCTTGGCTAACAAGCGAGAGGGTCGGATGAAAAAATGTGGGTAGTGTTGGTCGCTTCGTCAGTTGTTGCAGGCCTGTCTATGCAGGCTCAGCAGGGACCCGTGGTTAAGGCGCAGTCCGCCATGGTCCGACCAAACGGCTCTCACTAACCGAGACTGCGGTATGGACCAGGCGGAAGTTCAGGAAGCGCAGCGCGAAGCGACGGCAACGATCCGCGGCTACATGTATCAGTTCGACGCGAGCATTCTCGCCGTGCTTGGCGCGACGGAGTCCGAGTCGATCACCGTGGAGGGGGTCGAAGACTTCGACGTTCTTGCGGACGAGGCCCAGACGCATGGACAGGTCAAGTACTACGAAGCGCAAAAGCTCACGGATTCGACTTTGCGCGACGCGATTTTGCCGATGATTACGGGTTTCCTCCGCTATCCCGCGGACGTTCGCCTCCGGAAAAAATATGTCCTCTACGGCTACTTCAAAGACTCGGCTGGCGTAGCGACATCCTATGAACTTGCCGATTTGCAGCGCGTGCTCGTCCGCGCCCAGTATACCGTCGATCCCACGACTAGGAATCGCGTCAAAACTACGATCAATCTACAAACCAGTCTGGGAGCGTCGGACGAGGATCTGACCGTGTTTTGCGACCGGTTTACGGTCGTTCTTAGCGAACCGTTCGACCTGCACCGAGGACGTGTCATCGAAGCGCTGCGCGCCGCGCTCGACGTGGCTGAGGACGAAGCCAAATTATACAGTTATCCGTCGGCGTTCTCAGCAATGGCTTCGCTCTCGAGCGCTTCGTCGAAAGCCGCGCGGACTACGACGCGCAAGGATTTCCTCCAGCAGATCCAGCCCAATGTCGCAGTTTATTCGGCCTGGGCGCTCCGAAGGGAAAGCGAAGCGGCCTACTGCAAGTTGATCCGCGAAGCACATTTTGCCCGTCTTAACGTCGAGAATCATGACCGCTTCTTCATCATCGACCTGCCCGACACCGAAACCTTGGATATGCTGGTCACCCTAGTGCGCCACATCATCGACGGATGGAGCAGTCACAGCTCGAAGTCCAAACCGGCGAAAGAACGCTACGCGCCTTTCTTCTTTTTTCCCGGTATCGACCCCGCAGATCTCGTTGAGCTAAAGAGCCAGCTGATCGGCGAAAGTTACCGGATCACAGACGGCTATGCCTTTTTTGGGGCGCCATTCACTACACAGCAGCTTCTGCTCGCTCAGACGGCGCTTGAGCCAATCGCGGCCCGCATCGTCGGTGACAGCGCCCAGTTAGCCGCCGCGCTCGATGCATCAGTGCGCCGCAAACTCGTTGTCCAGCTTCATGCCGGCAAACCGCAGGCGATCGATGCGAAGTTTCGGCAGATTTCTGTGCCCGTGCGCAGTGCTGCGATGGCCATGAAAATCGTATAGGGAGCGCTTGGGATGGAAGAGACCGAGATCAATGCCGAGGTTGTCTCGGTTTTTCCGAACAAGGTGCGTATTGCCGTCAATAACCTCATGTCCTTCGAGATCGCCGGGCAGTCGCTGCGCGTCGGATCATTTCTAAAGATTTCCGACAACGATAATGTATCGCTGATCTGCATCATCGAAAGCTTTTCAATCGAGATGCGGGCGAAGGGCGATGACCACGAGCGCGTCTACATGATCGATGCTTATCCACTTGGAACGCTCAAGGGAAACATCTTCCGGCGCGGCGGCGACGAACTTGCAATTCCGCCCAAGCGGGTCGTACCTGCGACTCGCGAAGAAATTGCTGCGATCTACGCCAATGCTTTCGAGGAACAGCAACGGTGCTGTTTCTCCTCGCTCACACGGCAACGGGATGTGAAGGTTCCCGTCCACGGCGACCGTTTCTTCAATAAGCACATCGCCGTAGTGGGCGCGACAGGGTCGGGAAAGTCGTCCAGCGTGTCCAGAATTCTGCAGGAGGCAACGGCCGCGAAGTCGCACGGATACGCCGGGCTCAACAATTCGCACATCGTCATTTTCGACATCCACGGAGAATATGCATCCGCCTTTCCCGCGGCCAAGCTACTATCCGCCGACGACATCGTGCTCCCGTATTGGCTGCTTAACGACGGCGAGATGGGCGACATGTTCCTCGAGTCGGGCGACAGCAACAATTACAATCAGGAAGCGTTGCTCAGGACGATCATCACCCATTGCAAGGAGATGGCCAATCCGGGGGTCGCCAAAGTCAATTTCGATAGTCCCCTGAAGTACGACATTGCCCAACTACAAACTTGTTTCGCCAATCTCTCGCGGGAGACCAAGGATGCAAACGATCCGCTCACGATCAAGACCAAGGACGGGAATTCGGTAACCTATGCCGACGATCGCGAGCGTTTGACCGCCTATTGTACTCAACCGGTGGACTTCGCTTTCAAAGCCACAGGCAAGATTAACAACGGTCCCTATGCCGATGGCACGATCGACAAGTTCGTCCGGCGGATATCAGCGAAGATTAACAATTCGCGGCTCAATTTCATGTTCGGTCCAAAGGCTGCGGACGCGACGCTCGAAGACGTCATCCGTCAGATAACCGGCTATGAAAAGACCACAAACTCCAACGTCACCATCCTTGATTTGAGCGGCATACCGTTTGAGGTCCTCAGCATAACAGTATCGCTGGTGACGCGGCTCCTATTCGATTTTTCGTACCACGCGCGGCGCCAGACCGGCCAATGCGAGACGCCGTTCCTGCTCGTCTACGAGGAGGCCCACAAATATGCGCCGCGCAGCGATCTCGCGCGTTTTAAAGCTTCGCTGAACTCGATCGAGCGAATTGCCAAGGAGGGGCGAAAATACGGGGTCAGCCTCATGATCTCAAGCCAACGCCCATCGGAGATCTCGGAGACGATCTTTTCACAGTGCAGCAATTTCCTTGCGATGCGCCTGACGAACCCGGAAGACCAAGCCTATGTGAGGCGCTTGTTGCCCGACACGCTCGGCAATTTGACCGCAGGGTTGCCCGCACTCGAGCAGGGCGAGGCGCTACTCATCGGCGATGCGGTTGCAATGCCGTGCGTCGTATACATCACCGAATGCTCGCCAAAGCCGTCGTCGAACGACATTCGATACTACGAGATCTGGAAAAGCCCTTGGCATGCGGCGGGCGTCTCCGACGATTTTGGCCATTGGCTGAAGTAAATTTTCACTTGGCATTGGCTATCGGCGCTCTCCCGCGATTGACGGTGAGACCAGTGGTGGCAAGCGCCACGTTCACACCAGCAGCACCTTGCTCCGGTCCCGCGCCGGGCGAGCCATGCGATGGCACCGACAATATCATCGAGCCGCTCAAGCAGGCGACCAGTTTCGGCCGAGATTGCGCTCCAGAGGGAGCTTCGTCGTACGGCTAGCAAGTGGAAGTGAAGGAATAAGAGATGCTCAACTTCAGCAACTTCCACCGCCTCGATCCGGCAATACGCGATGTGGCAATTGAACTGCTCGCCAACGCGCAAAGGCAGCCCCCTTCCTTCATGGCATTTATGTACCGGTGGATGGCCTTCAACGGCTGGATGTCTGCGGTGACCCTGAAAGGCACCGACCGGGAGATGATCGATGCGTTCGTGGCTGCGCCGCGGCTGATCGACGCTTTCGATCAGCTCATGGCCGGCGATCCCGATTTCGGGCAGATGGTCACCGAGTTCACCGCCCTGTGGCCTGTGCTCAACGTGCGCAGCGTACGGGCGAAGCTCGGCTATGACGCGTTTCGCCAGCACGACCGCGCGGCGCTGCTGGCGCTCTGCGCTGCGGAGAATGTCAAGCAACAGCCCGCCGGCTGGGTCGCCGGCAGCCATCCAAACTGGGAGCAGCTGCTGCGGACCATTTACGAGGTTCGATGCAATCTCTTCCACGGCGAGAAGTCGCCCCAGAGCTTCCGTGACCGTGATCTAGTGTTCGCCTCGGATCGTATCCTTGCGCGCTTCATCGCGGCAACGGGGTGCTTCGACTGGTACGATCTTTGAGCAAGCTCGCACTCTGGGCAGCCGACAAGACGGTGGCGCTGACCGGTCAGCGCCGCCATCTCCACAAGAGCGCAATGGTGGCCCCGGCCTTCACCGCGCCGGTGCTGGTACCGCAGATCCGATTCGGACCAACCGCCCTGGCCGCAGCGACCGCGCGCACCGCGACTCTTCGCAACGCGCCACCGGCCTTGCTCGCGCACATGAAGGACAGCGCGCTGAGCGAGGCGCAGGTTCTGCTTGCCGACGGCCCCGGTTTCGAACTGTCGGACCTGATTTCCTGCTTGGCCGATAACGAACGCACCCATTTCGCCTCGCGGGTGGGCGCAGGCATCATCGATCTCTATATGAACGCGCTCGGCTATGGCTGGCGCGACAATGCAGCCTGTCTTTCGTCATCGCTTGAGCCACATGCCGATTTCCTCTATTATGGTGGCACCGCGCTCGGTCACGGTGTCGTGCTGGCCGAGGCGCGCGGTTCGTTCGCCGCGAATGCCAGCGACGCCAAGATGGCGTCGGAGGCGCAGCGCAAATATCTGCGTTAGGTCCGCCCCTATATCGGCGCGGCCTCACCTCACGGCCAAGTCATCCACGGCTACTCGATCGCGTTCGGCGCGCGTCCTGGGATGCCCGGTGCCTTCCTGCGGCTGTCGCAAACGCTGCGATCCAAACCCAAGTCAGGAAAGATCGCCGCGCCGATGACGGCGTCAGGAGCGTCGAACCCCGTGCCAGCGGCGATGGCACTGGCGACGCACCGCTAGAACTTCATCCTCATGGATGCGCTGCCGGTCGCCGGCTGGATCGACTGGCTCAATGGGGACCGCGATTTCCCGGAAGACGCCGAGCCGGTGACCTTCCTCACGTTCGATTATGCGGGCCGGTCGTTCCTTGCCTCGACCGACGCGCTGGCGCCGTATCGATCCCCCTATCTGTCGTTCGACGATCTCCATGACCATCCGTTCTGGCGTCACCGCTTGGAGCGGCGCTGGGCGAGCGGCCTGCCGCCGCTCTATATGTTTGTCATCGAGGAGAAAGCCGGCACCGCGTTTCTCGACGCATTGACCGGCATGATTCGCTTCGGTCCGCGGAAACGACCGGAAATCCTGGAACTGCCGGTGAACGATCTTGCGGGCTTTGCCGCTGGCGGCGCGGAACCAGTCGGCCGACGCACGCGCGAGGACTACGACTATGCGCTGTTCCGCGACGGTCTCGCCCTGCTGGCCTGGTCACCGCCGCAGAAGCTGACGGGTATTCGAACCTGGCACCCGAAAAAAGGCTTGATGTGAGGACGGCGCGTGTCCGCGAAGCCGTGCGGGCGTAGCCCTAGCCTTTCAGCGCGTGAAGTTGACCAGCAGGGGTTCGTCGACAAGCGAGAGCAGCTCTTCCCCGGCCAGCTCGGCGAGTGCCCGGGCTTCGGCGGTGACATGGGAAAGTGGCACGCCAGCATCGTCGACCGCGAAACCCTTCTGAACGGCCATCATCACGCGGTCGCAGGGAACATGCACGTCGCCGATCGCGTGCAGTCCGAGCAGGGCAAGAAGCTGGTCCGGGCCCCGCGCGCGGAGGAAGTGCTTGCGGCACAGGCTGACCGGATCGCGCGAGCTGCCGCCGTGCAGGTCCTTCATGATGTCGCCCGCGAAGTCGGCCCGGTCCTTTGCGGGCTGGCCGAACGCCTTGTAGGCACGGCGCGAGGCCTTCTCCTTGACGAGGTGATCGGCCAGCGCCTGGATCACGTAATAGTCGGTGTAGAGATAGCTGACGTTTCCCTCGTCATCGGTGTCGTCGATCTCGATGAGCACGAAGCCGCCGCCGACGCCGCAATCACCAGGCGCGAGGCCGAGCTTGTCGCCATAGACTTCCTCAAGGCGCATGAACCGCTTGGTGCTGGCCCAGGATGCGGTCTTCGCCGTCTTCAGCACCGTCTTGAGCTGGACCCGCCGCTGGGTGTCGCCATCGTCCAGCATCACATCATAGGAATCTCGATCCACCTCGCGCTCGAACAGGGTGAGCGCATAGCCGCGGCGCGCGGCGGCTAGCTTGAGGTCGAAATACAGCTTGTGGAAGAAGATGCGCTCGCGCGTCACGCTGTTCGAGGGTGTGCGACAAAATTCGGCGATAGTCATTGCCATTGTGGGTCCAGTTCAGGCCGGCGTAGGTCTGTAGCGGCCAAAGCTTGCGGCGATCAGCAATCGCACTGCAGGTCATCGACCTGCCTGCCATCGGCTTTCGATACGCTGGTGTATACGATTATCGAAGGGCTTTCGGCTCTATGAGCCCTCCTTCCGAACTCAGTTTGGATCTTTTTGGCAAAGCATACGCGGAGATGTACGGGGAGATCGAACCTCGCCGATGTCGCACAGACGCAAATGCTTGATTCAATGCGATAACCAGAAGGGTCGTCTCACGTCTCATAACCCTCCCTCTACGCGCCAGAGGACGATCAGCCGATGTGGCAAAATCGCTTGAATTCAAAGGCTCAAAGACGCTTGGTACCCATTGATACGGTCTTGACACTGGGCCTGTAGCAATGCGACCGAACAAGCGGTCGAAACGAGAACCAAATGGCAAACTACGACGACGCCCTGAAAGTAATGGACGCGGTGGCCAAGTACCGTGAGGACGAGAGTTTGCCCGACGACCCGCACGAAATCGACCGCCTCTGCGAGCGGTTGTTCTCGGACGACGGGTTTGACGAAGTCGCCATCGCATGGAAGCGTATTTCGAAATACGAGCGTGAGGTACACGGCGGCGATTGGCCAAAGGCCGATTGATGAGAATTGCTGTCATGCTACTATTACGGCATGGCGAAACGGATTGAGCTCTACCAGGAAGCTGCCAAGCGTATGGCGATTAGCCCTGACGCGTGCATGGAGCAAATTCGGCGCTGCAGCATCAGTTCCAAGTTCGGATATGAGGGCACTGACCCAGCCGCACTTGCCGCGATCGTGGGAATGGACGCAGACTGGGGTGCCGCCGCATTTGCGGAACTGCGGAGCACCGGTTTCATCAAAACGGACTGGGCCCGTTTCAAATGGTACCAGCCAAGCGGCAAGGAACTCGATGATAAGATAGCCGAGCTAGCGGCAATCGAAGCCGCGGCAATCATCAGACTGTCGTCCATGGACTGCGCGCCGGCACTACCTGCTATCCGCGCCTTGGTTGAGAACTTCCTCGAAGAAGCGGATGGCGGGGACACGATTGCGACGAGCCTGGCTCACAACAGGATGATGCTGGCGATCGTCAGCGCCACCGGCGAGCTTCGCCTCATGGAAGATTACGTCAAACATGCCAGTGTGGCGGTCGCCTATGCAGTTGCGGCTCGACTTGAGGCTGCCGACCTCGAGGGCATGAAACGTTCAGCTAATGTTATTGTGGACCTCATCGGGACGACCGAACCGCGGGACTGCGCAGCCGAAGCGGTCGCCATGCGCCTCCACCCGAGAGAGCCCGTGAACGCGTAGGACGCCTCACTCAGCAAAGGGGCAGCGTTACCTGACCGACCTCTTCCAGAGGCTCTATAATCGGCGTGAATGTGCGGGAACTGCCTGCATAGGTTGGATAGCCCGCGATGTTGTCCTCGATAGTCTGGAATCCATCCTGGCGGTCGTTGACGGGATAGATGCCCTCGCCCATCTTTTCGATGAGCGTTTGCAGCGAAGGGGCGATGCCATCGAAGAAGATCCGGCTAGCCGCGCGAACGCCGGCAATGTCGCCTGTCCTGGCTGCATCCAGAAACCGGTCGCTAGCCTCCACCAGAAATCCTGTGCGGACAGAATAAGAGTCTGCCATCCAAAGGAGGCGGAAAAACGCCTGGGGGATGAACTGCGAGACAAGGTTGGCAAGGGTGCTTTCCTTGCCACCCAGGACGATATGCGTGAGCCCCATTGCACCGAGAAAAAAGTCCTCGTGTTTCACAGGGACGTTTCGAATGCGTTCGTCGATGAATGCCGCGAGTGGGCCCAGGGTTCCGCCCCCAGACTGCGCCAACCGGACTGCCCCGATCTCGACGATTGCGCCTAGCGAAAGGCGCCATTCCTCAACTTGGCTCTGCGAGAATGTTGAGATGACATAGGAAGTGCCCGAGCGGGTAAGATAGCCGCCGACCTTCAAGGCGACCAGCAGCCTGCGCGCCATATTGATATGAAGCCCGTAGTACGCAGCCATGTCTTGGGCAGAGTACGGCGCTCCAGCCTTGAGCTCGCCAAATAGAATGCGCTCTCGAAGATCGAGATATGTCGCGTCAGTCTTCGATAACATGCTCTCAACGGCTCGCTTGAATTCAGCGTAACCGCTCCCCTTCTGGTATGATTCCGGCACCCCACGCAATCGCTGATACAAATCGAATCGGCAATCGCCTCCTAACCCCTCGCAGCGCTGAACCTATGATTGTCTTTTTGGCGTAAAAACGCTACGGAAAGGCTAGGAGAATGCCGATGGACGATTTCAGCCACAAATCGAGCATGGATCCGATTACCTATGCTGTGATGACCGGCGATACCTCCCGAGGAGCATCGGTTAGTGACCTTGGACGAACCTACGGCAGTCTTGAGGACGACACAAAAGATCTGACCTACAGCGGAACACACACGGGTACGGGCTCACTCCTTGCCCTCGTGCTGTCGATTGCCTTTCTCGTAGTCGCTATTCTCAGCTGGTAGCCTATTGGGATGATCGAGCGCTCAGACAATCAACGCTGATCCTTGTCATAGAAGCGCTCATTGAAGCGATCGTCGGCGGCACCCTCACCTTTTCGATCCTGCTGAAAATCCTGACGGCGCTGGCCGGATCGAGTGACATTGGTCTCATAACGCTGTCCGAGAGACTGACCGCCTTCATCGATTCGATCGCTGATCGCGCTGTCTGACGACCCCTCGACAAGATTGCGCGGCGATCCGACTGAACGGCGAGGTCCCTGTCCGCGTAAGTCTGTCTCCGTGAATGCGCCCGGGCCCGAGACATTGCCAACGAGCGAACCAGGCTGCGGGATCAGATCATTGAATGGCGCCACGCGCTGATCATAGTAGTCGGCGATGATGGCCCGCGCGACCACTTCAGCAGTCGCCTGCTCCTGGGGGCTGAGATCTGTGCGTGCCAGACTCGGTGCCGTCAGCCCCAGTTCAGCCGCCTTTTCCTGATACCGGCTTGCGATAATCTGGCTTAGGTCAAAGGAGAGATTGGACCCATAGCCATCCCTGCTCGAAGTGTTGCTACTGAGGGATTTCGAGACCTCGTCGATCGCCGCAATGCGCTTATCAATCCGCCGAACGTCCTCAAGCGCCTGTTCGCGAGAAAAGGCCGCCTCCGAATAGCCTTCACTCCGGCTGAAGCTGCCACTCTGCACATAGCTGCCGCTGTCCTGCGTTGCGTTGGACCCATTCGAACGATTGTCAGATGTCGATGAGTCGAAGCCCTGGCTCTGATTGGCTTCAGTTCCTCGGGTGACCGTATCTAGCCGCGCACGAGCGCCAGTAATGCCAGCTTGAACACTACCACCAATCGCACCATTGGCGCCACTGCCGCCTTCACCATTCGCAGCGCGCTTCCCGCCGCGTCCTGCTGAACCACCAACGCTCAGCGAGCCGCCCCTAGTTGTTTCGAGACGATCCGTATTGCTTTGCTGGGCTCCCTGCGAGGAGTTCACACGGTCGCTCTCCGAGACCGTGTCGCGTGCATCAAGCGACTGGTTGTCAAACCGCTGCAGGTTCTCGCCCGACCGGAACCCTGCAGAACTCTCGGAACCGCTGGAATTGCGGGTGCCGGTTGTTTGCCGGCTCGACGTTCGATCAGCCAATGATAGCGCGCGGGAACGCTCTTCGCTCAGCGTATTGCGTGCAGTTTCCAGTTCGGACAACGTCTGCTGGCGCTCAGCATTCGCGAATTGGCTGACAGAAGATGCAAACGCGAGGCGGCTGATCGCAGGTGAGGTATCGTAAACCGTAGACCCATCTGATGTTGTTCGGGTGATCGCGGCATTCGCACCTACGCTCGACATGATCGGCGCGCCTCCCGAGAAAGACGGCGCCGTGTTCCACTGGTCAGACTGCCGGTTGGAGCTCGAGAGATTCATATAGCTCTCGTTGCCGTAGGCATAATTCCCGGTCGTGCGCTCCACCGCTGCAGCCTCGGCCGCAGACTGGGCAGGCGCCAACATCGACGTTGCCTGAGACGAAACCGCCATCGCGCCCTTGGCCATGCCTGCCGCCAGAAACGGGATCGACATCATCAGGAAGCCTGCAATCGTTGCCGTATCCGTGTTGACGGCATCGATGCCTGCCATCCCGGCCATCGTCACCCCGCCCGGCGAGGTCGCGTTCATCGCATCAGCCGTCCGGTCCATGATAAACATGTGCAGGACCACGTAAAGCGGTCCCCAGGCGGCCAGGTAGAAGAAGCCGGTAAAGTATCCCTTCAACGCAGGCGTGCCACTGCGCGGGATGAGGAAGAGCGGGAAAATCACTGGGAACATCGCGTAGAAGACGACCGTCAGCACGATGTTGAGGAGCGGGACCCAAGTCATGGCCTGCTCCGCTATCGACGTATAGGTGTTGCGCGCCTGCTCCTCTGCACGCAGGACAGCAAAGGTGTCACCATCTGCCGCGCCAAGGTTGGCGCGCGCCTGCAGAAAGGCGTTGACGAGCGAGCGCTGTTGAAAAATCTGCTGTGCGGTCTGCGAACTGCCATGGAAATGGTTGGCGACAATCGGAAGGTCCGCAATCAGCTTCGAGCGCGCCAGCGCTGGGGTTAACCCTGGGAAAATCTTGCGACCTTCCTCTTCGAGTGCCGTGTCGGAATAGGTCGTAACGCCGGTGCCGATCGCCGTATAACCCGCCTGACACGTGACGATTGTGGGAGAGCCGCTTTCGGGGATGAACTTCATCCCTCGCGCAGGCGAGCCCGGCCCCATCTCCGTCAGAATATCGTTGGAATTAGCGATGGTGTCGAAGGATTTGAAGCCGAGCAGGATATCGTAGAAAAGGCACTGCTTCATGTACTCTTCAAGATTGGCGCTGATGCGGGGATCGCGGATCCGGAAGTCCTGAGTGCGGTCCCATAGGCGCGCGCCGTAGATCATGCCGTTGCTCGACATCTGCAGCGAACCCGGCATCACAAAAACCGTCTCAGCCGTGCGCGTGAGCCAATCACCAGCAGTCGAACTGACCGAGGCTATCATTGCCAGCCCCAGAGGGACGTTTGCGACCGTTGCGGGTGCCAGGGATGGATTGAGGCGGTCGGTGACCCTCACCGTCATCGTGGGCACGATGAGGGCGCCATACATGAGCGTCGCCCCCAGAAACCAGTTGAACCAGGCACGCCAGTTGAGGCTGAACGCCACCACCATCAGCGTGTAGATCAAGCCCATGACCATCACGACGCGCAGCAGCGAGCGAAAACCCCCTCCCCCTGTCCAAGCGGATACCGCGTTGAAGACATTGACGATGTATTCGCCCCCGCCGATCGTGAAGATCTCCATCATGGCACGCGGTCCTTACTGGATGCCCTGACGCGAAAGCGACGTGCTGAATGACAACGCGGCCGACATCTGCGGCGACAGATTGTTCCTGAGCGTGCCCTCAAGGAACACCGCGCGCTGAACTACATGCTGAGTCCGGTCGAGGCGCAGCTTCATGCCTTGCGAGTATGTGTCGAGGACCTCACGCACCGAATTGATCTGATCGCGCCACTGCGAAAGAGCTTCCTCATTGGCGTTCTGGAAGGTCCCTACCCCGCGCGAGGCATAGCCATAGTATTGCTGCGCAAGCGCATCGAGGAGATCCATAGCCACGATTTCGGCGAGGTCATTCATGTCGTTGCTGGTCATGCCGCCGAGGGTTGCGGCAGCGTTGACCGTCATGATCTTGTAGAGCGGAATCGTGGTCGCCCCGAGCAAGCCGATCTCGTCACTGGTGAGCGCGGCATTGCTGCGAACCTTCGCGTTCATGCTCTCGATCATCGCCCGGACCCTAGGTTTCAACGCCTGCGATGCCGAAATCGACATGGCCTGCGTGGTCGGGTTGAGGCACTTGTCGTTGGTATCGCAATTCAGCATCGTGACCGAGCTGGTACCGTCCAGAAGCGCAGTCAAAAGGGCGCGGTCGCCCTGCCCCACGAACTGGAACCCGCGTTTGCCGCTGGCATCCCCATCCTGGTAGAAGATCACCGTTCCGACGAAAGTCATGAGGTACTCACGAAACTCGGTCGAGAAACTGGGGTAGCTTTGCTTGAGCATCTCCCACGTGAAGTTGTAACTCTGTGCAGGAATGTCGGGATCGCTGTTGGCCGCGATCGTCGAGGCACGCTGCCCCCCTGTCCCGCATTCATGGCGGCTCTTGGCCCAATCGGAGAACAACCCCTGGCTGTTGCCGACCGACTTGCAAATCTCCGAGGACATCCGATCGGACTTGCCCCACAAGCCGCCGACGAGGTTCTGCGCCACTTCGCAGCTGTTCATGTTGAATTGGTTCATCTGCTGAACCTTCTGTGCCATCTCCTCGATGGTCGAGGCGATCTGCGGGCTGATCGACTTGATCGCGAGCTGGAAGGCAAAGCCCAGCGCGTTGTTGGCAGTCGCTTTGAGCATCGCCACGATCTCATCGGTGTTGATGAAGGAGAAGCTGCCAGAGAAGACGTCGATGCCCCCGCATCCGGCCTTGACCCCGGGCAACTGGAGATTGACCGGGGTCACGTTCTTTTGCGGAAAGCGGGTCCAGATGTTGCCGCCCGAGTAATAGCCTGCCGACTGGCCCTGATAGGCGACGGGGCCGGTGGCATTGGCAGCGGCGCCCATATCGTCGAAGAAGTTATTGAGCTCCGAGCCGACGTTGGCACTGACGGGGGCTGCAGCGAAACTCGCTGCGGCAAATACGGCAAGTGCCGTCCCCGACGAGCGGAAGAGGCGGGCGGCAACGCCGCGTTTGGTCTGGCGGGCCATCAGTAGTCACTCCCGGGCTCAATCTGGGTGAGGTAGAAAATGCGCTGCATCACATCGTCGGCCGCCATCACGCCGTAGCCGATCGGAATCGGCTTGCGTGTCTGGGTGTCGAAAAGGACCAGGGCTGGAACAGCGCCGCCCTGAAGGCCCATGCGCTGGTATTGGCCGCTATCGACGACATAATTGGGGAACGCTTCGTTGGGCCCGCCATCCATCGAGACCGCGAGCACCTCTAGCCCGTATGTGTCGGACAGTGCCCGCATTACCGGCGAAAAGGTTCGGCAAGCCGAGCAGGACGAGGAGTAGAAATAGAAGACCCCGTAGCGCTCGGTGAGCGCCGCCATCGAGCCTTCACGCTGGGCCTTGCGATCCTCTGCCCAAGTCTGCTTTGCGAGAGTCGAAACAGGCCGTTCGAGCGTATAGTCGAGATCGGGGTTCTGCCAGATCGAGCGCCCCCACACATCCGCGAATGTCGAAGCGCGGTCGAGCTGCTCGCGCTGGAACCGGATATAGCTGACGATGTTTTCTGATGTTGGCTCGAGAATGGCCCGTGCTTTGAGCTCATCGAGCTTCGCCGTAATCTGAGCCATGCGCTCGGTCGCAGGAATGGCTGGCGATGCGGGCCTTGCCTGCTCGCGTGCCTTGCGCTTGGCTTCCTCCGAGTTGCAGTAAAACCAGCTCCCAAGCTTGCGCTCGTCGCAGTAGAACACATCGCGATTGGCATCTGCCGGTGGCTGGGCGAGCAAGGGGACAGCCGCCGCCCCGAGGGCTGATGCAAGGCTCAGGAGCGCTAATCTCGTCATGGGCATTTTCCTTTTTCAAGGTCGAGCATCTGCAAGAGGAAGGCAGTCTTGAAATAACCGCGGCCCCGGTCGATCATCCGGATCATTCCCCCCGACAGGGTGGTGGCCGCCTCCACACCTGCTGGCGTGAGGCAAAAGTCGAAATCACCATCACTCATCCGAGTGATGGAGCCGCGATCAAGAAGACGCTTGATCGATGCTGCGAGCTCACCGACCGTCGCAGGCCGCAAGAACCAGTCTTTGATGAGTGCGAACATCTCGGTCTCGCTGCGCGCCAGATCACGACCGATGGCGACGCTGACTGCGAGATCGAGCACCTGCGCGGGCGGAAACGGCTCGCTATGCGGGAAGGCAAGAATTTCAGCACTGCTCATGGGTCAGGTCCCACCGTTCGTGTTGTAGTAGCTTTGGATTTTCTGCTGGATCTGGATCGACATATCGATCTCGTCAGGCAGCTTTGCCGCATCAACGAACTCGGCATAAACTTCCCGGAAATCCATGCGGCTCAAGTCAAGCTGCTGGAACTGGGCGATCAGGAAGCCCTCGCAGTCAGGGCGCTGCGGCGTCCCCCACCGCATCCCAAGCTGCGCCTTGCCTTGCTCATTCAGAATCCGGACGAGCTTACTGCCGTAGCAGCAGTATGACTGCTTGCGGGTCACGCAGACGCCGAGCACGCGGGCTGAACAATAGGTCCCGATAAAGCGGCACAGACCCTCATCATCCCGCTTGTCGACCTCACGGTCCTCGCGGTCACACAGGAACGGCGTGAGAAGCGGCACGCCCTTGCCGCTGCAGCAGTTCGAAAGGCCAAAGACCTTGCGGGTGCAGCGCAAATGCTCGCCGCTGAAGATCTTCAGCCGATCAGGATCAAACCCGTCCCGTAGCTCGCCCATGACGTTCATGGCGACCATGGCGTCCTTGAACTCAGGTGATGCCTCGCGCTCGACCTGAGTGCATTCCCCATTGATGCAATAGAGATCCCCTGCACAGACATAGGCTGGTGGCGGCTGCGATCCCGCGCCGGGAATGGCGCACTGATACCAGCGATCATGGACGTTGCAGGTCACACCATCTGCGTCAAAGCTCAGGCACTCGTCATGGCTGAACCTGCAATCGCCACGCGCCTCAAGGGCACCACAGTCATTGGCTGGAGCCACCCCTTCACACTGATAGGTACGCTGCCACTCCCAGCAGCTGCGCGCCACCGAAAGACCATTGATGACCCGCGTCTCTCCGGGCGCAGTGCAGACCTCGCTTGCAAGCGTGCAGGTGGCACCATTCGTGGCGCTCTGGCAGGCGGCCTCGTCGACGGTCTCGCCGACGATCCGCGAGGTGTTGCGTTCAATCCCGCCCGGTACGCCGCTTAGCCGAGAGGGGCATTGCCAGACCTGGCGGAAGATTGGCTCGCCTGGCTCAGCACACCACCTGCGACCAAATTCCTCTTCCACCCACTGCAGGCATCTCTGCCCTACCCGAACGCTGCGCTCGAGCGTGCATGAGCTGGAGCCCTGCGCTTGGGCAAGTATCGGACACATCTCATTGCGATCAGCAAACTCTTCGGTTTCGCAAGAATACTCCCAGGTGCGTCGTCCCTCGGTCTGGATCTGCAACGACGCATTACAGCTGCGCGCCTCCGCAAAGGGCTGCGAGCCGGCATTGCAGCTTTCGAGATAAGTCGTGGTGCCCGTCCCTCCCGGAGGCAAGGGGTTGCAGGCCCCCGCGGCTCCTCCGGGCCCACCACCAGCGCCTAGATAGGCGTCGGGGTCAGCTTCAATCAGGCGACCGGCAGACAGGTCGACAGTGTCGGAATCGAACCGGGTCCTGTAGGGATCAACGATCACGCGGTACTCATCGCGATACCGCTGCGCTTCTCCCGCCGCCGTCAGCCCGACAGGATCGTCGACATAGTCGCGCGATGGAACATCAGTGCCCTGGAAGCCGGGCACGTTTGCCGCCGAACCATTGCCAAGAATGCCCGATGACGTTGTGTCACGGACACCCTTTGCGATTGCTTCGCCTTCTACCCTCGCATCACTGGCTGCCATCTGAGCGTGCGCAAGATGACCGCAAGCCGCAAGCGCAAGGGAGACCGCAAGGATGCGCAGGCCATTCACCTTTTCCCCCTCAGATTGGCAAGAGCGAGACGGGCAACCGGCGCGCCCGGCCCGCCCGCCCCGGCGAAGGTCTCAAGCACATAAGCCACACTGGTATTGCCTGAGATGCGATCATGCGGCGGCGGCGCGGTCACACAATCGAGCTGATCGCAGGGCTCGAAATCGGTCGCGAGAGCCACATAGGTGGGAACTCGGTCGACGCCGAAGGATCGAAACAACCGGGGATCGATTGCCACATTGCTTGCGCCAGACTGGTCGACAACCTTGCGGATACCGGTGATGAAGGTCTGCGGATTTCCGGTGGAGAAGCCGCGGAAAACGACAACGCCGCCTGCTCTGGTCGTGTCGGCGATCATCTGTGCAAGCGCCTCTTCGGGCATCGACAGGCTGGCGAATGCCACAAATAGCGGCGCACCCTTGGGGCGGGCCATGCCGGCCCTGGCGCCAGCCACCATCTCGTCGAAGTCGACCGGGCCATCTTTCCCGGCGATCTGCGACACATCGAGGCCGCCGGCTGCCTCATAGCCTTGCGCGACAACCGTCTGCGCCTCTTCGGCTTGGGTTTGCGCGTTGGCGGTAGCGTAGTCGAAGAGTGCTTGGGCGTCGGCCTTGAATGTATCGGCCCGCGCCTCGATCGCTTTCGGGTCGAAGTCGGTCAAATTCTGAGCAACGACGGCGGTCACACCAAGCAGCAGGCTGGCGGCGAGAGCGGGGAAGAGTCCTCTGCGGTTCATTGGCGCGACCTCACAGCATGCAACAATTGCGTTTGCGCCAGAGGAGGAAGCCGACATCCTCGCCTTTGACGGGATAGACCTGCCCAGATTTGGGCAAGATCGTGGTCGCTCCAATCGGAGAACAGGCTTCGCGGCCACTCACCATGGGCGTCGGATTTACCTGCTGCATCCGGTACTGGCTCTTCTTGAGAATCGGCATGATGTACTTGGAACACAGCGCTTTCGATCCACTGGTGCCCCAGGCGAGCCCCTGACGGTGGAGCTTGTAGACCATGCGCTCGGCCGCGAGCCGCGCTGACTGCTTGATGCCGATATTGGCACCAACATTGCCGTTCATCGGATACATCGAACCCTGGCAACCAGAGCACCAGAACAGCTCGTCCATTGGCAATCTTGCGCTGGCCGAGATGCAATCGGCTGAGCAGGCGGCCTGCGCGATGACTGAGGTGAAAAGGGCGGCCTCGGGATTGAGGAGAGATGCCAGCTCGTCGTCCTGCCAAAGCGGATCGATCTCGCTCATATAGGCAACGTCGAACGAGCTCGCCTCGAGACACAGGAAATCGGTCACCACTTCGAGCCAGTATAGAAGCGGGTAGATGTAATAGTGCACGTGGTATTTGGCCGTGCGCTGGGACTGGCCCCCTAGCTGCGCGCCGTCGGAGGCATAACCGTTACCGATCGGAAAGCCGGGGTCGAGCTTGATGCCGCCAAGGTTCGGAAAGCACCACGGCTTGGTCGAGACATCAATCAGCCGGACCGGCTCCCAGAAACCGATCGCCAGGCCGATGCGCGGCACAGGCGTGCCGCAGGCGCAGATCGGAAGGTCCGGATTGTCGGTGTCAGCACGCGATGATGGCCAAATCTTGAGCGAGCCCAGCGACAAGGGGAACATGCAGCCCCAGCACACATCGGTCACCGGATTGACGAAACTGCCTGAGCACCGACCAGGCCCGCTCGGAAGACCCTGAGCCAGAACCGGGGGGGCCAGCACGGTTGCCGCCATCAACAGGGACGCAAAGCCCAGGAGGAGCGCAAGGAGCCTAGAGCGCATCGTCTCTCTCCCTCATCAGCCAGGCATCATCCGCCGCGTTTTTGGCCCGGACCCAAAGGACCCCCTGAACCAGAGCGAAGGTCGTAGCGCCTGCGAACAATGCGAGAGCAAAGATGCCGGTTAGCGCCCGAAGTGCCCCGAACGAGACGACGAGGGCAGCGACCAGAAAGAGCCCTGTCATCGTGCGCAAACGTGCCGCCTTGAGCGCGCGCGTTTCGGGGGCAGCAAGGGGTGCCGGAACCAGATTGCGCCAGGAGTTCATGCCCCCCTCCCCTTGCGCGCAATGGCTTGCTCAGTGACTATGAGGACGTCGCCGCGCTGCTCGACCAGCGCCGGGGTCCGGCGTATCCCGAAATAGCTGGTAAGACGGCCGTCCTGATCAAAGTAGAACCGGCGCTGGTGAACCTTCATGAGCTCGAAGGGAGAGCCATCAACGAAGATGATCTTGGCGCGCGCATCGCCCCCGTGCTTCATCGCCCATTCGACTTCTGCCGGGTCATCACCATCAACAAAGAGAAGTTTCTTGCTAAGCGCAGCGGCGGCAAGAGGATTGACGCGCTGACCCGCCACAGCAATCAGGTTGCCCTTGTGATCACGGATGTCCTTGTCGATCCGGATCGACGGATCGAACTCCCAACTCCGGGTCTCTTCCGCAAGCGAAATCCCGGAGACCGGGACCGGGCGCATCACCCTCGCCTTCACCTTCTCGGCGAACTGGCGATTCATCTGATCGAGTTTTCCGGTCGCAGCCGCATGGTCGAGCCGCGCCTTGATAACGCTCAGGAGATCTGGCTCAGAAATGGACCATGTCTGGCCCATCTGCCCGTGGTCGACGCTTTGCCCCGACACTGCCCCGCCGCTCGAAGCCGTCGCTGACACCGCAAGTCCGCCAGCAACGAGGAAGGAGAAAGCGACCCTCACAGGATTGGCTGCCCGGTGCCGACAAGCCGGTCGCGGCACACAAAGCCGATATGCGCATAGCGGCTGTCGAACCCGTCCTTGTGCGGAGTTCCTGCAAAAATGCAGCCTTCCGGCACAACCCCGAGCGGGCCGGCGACAAGACGGTCGCCGCGCTTTGTCATCGGTTTGATGGTCGCCACGCGCTTGCCGTTGACGTGCACATCATTGCCGATGCGCGTCACCGTGTCGCCTGGCAGACCAAGAGCGATCTTGGTGAAAGCCGCCGGCTTCGCCCCAAAATACTTCACCGTAATGGGATCATGACCGGGATGGAAAACCACATAGTCCCCGCGCACCGGAAAACGCCTGGCCTCGACCACGAACGCCCAGTTCGGGAGCGAGTCCGTCACGTTGATCATCAGCGCGTGGTTCTCGCTCCACTTCGAAGCTGCGCTGAGGGCGCCTGCAACGAGACAGACACCAGCGATCGCCACAAGCCTGCCACCGGTCGAAAGGCGTCTGGTCCCACCTGTCGTAACCGGAGGCTCGCCGTCCGACAAAAGCCGAGCGAACCCCTTGCGCTGAGCCGAACGAAGGAGCGGATCAGGGTTTGCCATCGCGCTGACGTCCCTGATTGGCAGCCATAAAGGCCTGCATCTCTTGTTCAACGCGGGCCGCCTGCCCCTGAGGAGCAGCGCCGAGCGCCTGCGCCGGTTGGGGACGCGGAACCTTTGCGTAAACGGCAGTCTTCACGCTCTGCGTGACGTCGGGAACTTCGCCGCCCACAATCGCCTCATGAACGAGCACGACTTTCCCGGACTTCGACAGGCCGGAGACCGTCTCATCCAGCGCAGCCATGAAAACAGCGGTTTGCCGTGCTGCGGTCTGCTCGTCAGCGTTCGAGCGTGCCTGTGCCTGGAGATACTCCCCAATGATGCCCTGCAGCTGAAGCTGGACAAATTCTTGCTGCCCTGACCCCTGTGCGGCAACGCTCTTGGTCACCCAGGCCCCCCAGACAAAGGTTGTCGCCGCGCCCGCGAACAGGAGGATTTCGCGAGCCGACAGCGCGGCAAAGCGACTGCGAGGTCTGACCTGTGAGGCCTTTGCAGACGCGGGTGTGGCAGGCGCCGCCATATGGTCGAAAAGGTCCGTCATTGGTCATCTCCGGCAACAGAAAAGGCTGAAATCAGGCTCGCGCGGCGGAAGAAGGCGATCAGCACAAAGCCCGTGAGCATGACGCCGAAGCTGATGGCCGCGAACTGGCCGCGTCTCGAAGCGTCTGCTGCAACGAAGCGCGACGCGAGATTATCCAGATGAAGCATCAGGCCATCGAGAGTGAAGCCGCCAAGGACAAGGAAGAACAGCGTGGCGATACCGAGGGTCGCTAGCGCGCTGGTGGCAAGCCATCCGATGAGCCGGAGGGCAATAGCGAGAAGGTCTTGAGCGGCCTGCTTGCGGCGCGCTGCGGCCGAGCGACGGGCCCAGGAACGAACCAAAGGACGAGAAGGCGTGCTCATTCCGCAGCCTCCCTCATCGGAACTTCTTCAGGCTCTCGATGATCTTCAGGGAAAGCCACTGCCTCGATCGCTTCGGGCATCCGGTAGCCACGATGCACATAGTCCTCGATCTGGGCGAAGACATGCGGGCTCGACGAATAGAGCGTGCCTGAGAACCGGTCGAGGACGAGCCGAGCGACGCATTCGGTCTCTGGACCCCGGATGAAGATGTCCGAATAGTCGGTGCCATTGCGCTTCAGTGACCGCAGCAAAGCCTCGGTCATGTTGTCCATCTCGAACCGATCCGAATTGCGGAAATCCGAGATAGTCTCGCCCTTCTGCTGGAGGATGAGGAACCAGTCGGAGTTTTCGAGGGCGGCCCGTGAGCCTTCGGATTTGTAGTAATCGTGGATCGACTGCGTCGCGGTGATCAGCGCGCCGCCATATTTGCGGCAGGTGCGCGAATAGGTCTCGACGAAGTCGGCCATCGCCCCGCCCTTCAGCATCTGCCAGGCCTCATCGATGATCAGCGGTTTCGGGATCGCGCGGTCCATCCGGCGCATGACCTGCGAGGCAATGAACATGATCGAGGTCAACACGACGCCGCGCAGCTCCACCCGGGTCGCCAGGTCCGAGAGCTCGAACACGGTAAGATCGGCCGACAGGTCAAGGTTGGCATCGCCAAGGAAGAACTTCCCGTAGGTTCCCTTGGCGGCGAACGGCAGCAGCGAGGTCGCCAGATCATAAGCGAAGGGATGCTCGTGGCCCTTGAGGGCCTGCATCACGTGATCGATTGTGCCGTCCCGCCCATGGGTGTCCCAAACAAGATTGACCGCCTGGTCGATAAGCCCGCGTTCGGTGTCATTGAGCCGGGTCTCATTGCGCGCCATCTGCGACACGATGGATTTGAGCATCGCAAGGCAGTCGACCAAATAGTCGTCGTCACCTTCGGCAAGGGCCTCGTCGATCATGCGAAACGGGTTGATCGAAATGCCCGACGACAGCTTGAACTCGGTGAACGTCCCGCCCAGCGCCTTGGCCATATGCTCGAAGCTGCGGCCGTCATCGATCACGATGGTCTTGGCCCCAACCCCTGCAAAGCTTGCCGTGAGGTCCTGCAGCAGCACCGACTTGCCTGAACCGGACTTGCCCGAGATTGCCACATTGTGGTTGCCGGCACTGTTCTGGAAGGGTGACCAGAATTGCGGCTGACCCCGGCGTCCGATGAAGAGCAGGTGCGGGATGTTGCCGCCGATGTATTCGCCCTGGATCGGCGCAATCGCAGCAAGGTTCGCCGAGCGCATGGTGCGCATGCGCTTCATCCGCTTGAGGTCGCTGTCGAGCCCGTCAGCCAGCAGCAGCGGAAAGTGCGCCATGAAGGCGGGAAGCTGGATATGGGTCTCGTCAATCAGATCCCACCCGCTCGCCTTGTAGAGAGCCTTCAGCGTGCGCTCGCACGGCTCGCCCCGGCCCTTCGGCGCGATGATTGTGACAGCATAGTAGCAGGACACGAGCTTCTCGCCCTGCTTGACCCGGTCGGCCACGAACTGCCACTCAGCCGCTTCGGTGCGCAGCTTGGGCACAAGCTTCACGCCCTTGCCTTCCGCAAGCGAGCTGGTGCGCACGAACTTGTAGCCGGCCTTCGCTTCAGAAGACTCCTGATTGGGGATCACCCCACAAGCCGTCTGCAAGACAGGACAAGGCAGCGAGAGCTTGGGGTTGAAGATGTCCCCAATCACCTTCTGGCTATCCCAGGGCGCCCAGCGATCCGGAAAATTGCGCACCGCCATGGTGCGCACATCGAAGCGCTCAGGCACGAAGTCCTTTAACTCGGGCACGCCATCGACTGATGAGCCCGTTGGCCGCAACGACTGTGCCTCAAGTACGAGGCGGTCACGCCCAACATGGGTGACGAGATCGCGCCTGATGCATTGCTCATTGATGGGATCGAACCGGTTGTATCCCGGCACTTCATCGCCAGCGCCAGTGGACGGGGCGAGGATCTCGTCGAAGAAGCGGATCAGGTCGGTCGGAGCGAATTCCTTGACCGGGACATCGATGGAATCGAGCGCGGAAATGATCCCCTCGCGCATGGTCAGGAGGTCATCGGTCGAAAGGCCCGAACCGTCACTTATCCCGACCGCGAGCAGCACGCGAAAGCTCCGCACAAAGAACGGGCCATCGCTCGCAAGAGTGGACCATGCTCCATTGCGCAACTTGTCGACGCGGTGACGGGCGAGCGTCTGGAAAACCCCCGAAGCCTTGTAGCGCGGCAACGCCCAGGTCTGCAGTTTCTCAGCAACGCGCGGGCTCGAATAGTTCGTGACCGAGAACTTGGTGCCGGGCAGAAGAATGTCGGAGAACAGCGACCCGATCACATCATTGACCCGGTCGTTTGCACCGACAAGCGGCGCGAGCTCGATGATGAAACCCTTCGAGCGGACCTGATGAAAGATACGCTTCTCCTCATCGAACGAGCGATACCCGAGGAAATGGGAGAGCATTGGCACGCTGGCAGGCCGGGCGTTCTGCTCAGGCTTGCGAGCGTCGCCGGTTACCAGATCGATGATGTTGGTGAAGGCCTGCAGCATGGCGCGTTACTCCGGCGTTGCAGGGGGCGTTGCAGGGAATGAGGCGGCCTCGCGCCTCGGCAATCGCTGCTGTGATGCGAGGCGCTCGGAGACCTTCGCCTCGATCTCAGCGATCGGGTTGGCAGGCTGAGAAGCCGCTTGCTGGGCTGGGGCCTGCTGGATCGGCGCTGGGGTCTTTGGAAGATTGGACGCCATGGCAACCTCAGCGCCCACGGAACCCGGCTGACCGTCATCCAAGATGCCATGGGCAATCGCCATGAATTGCGGTGCGCTCTCGGCGGCCGCCAACAGCCCCTGAGCACGCGCAGGCTTTGCACCTCGTAGCGCAATTGTCTCGAGAGCATCGCCCCGGCCCGGGAGCATCGCCTTAACTGGCACCGCGATGCGGGCATGGGCTGTGCCTGCGGCATCCGTGTAGCCCGGAAACACGACAGACAACTCGTAACTCGGCGACGAACGCGCAACGAGTGCTTCGGAACCGAGCGACGGGCCGCGCACAGGCGCCGAAATCCCGTCGTCCATCCGGAACGGGCCTGCAGGGTTGAGGAGATCCGCCGAGGTGGTCTCCTCAATCCGCGCAATTGCACTGTCATCGATCACCAGCGATGGCGCGCAGATACCGTCTGCAGCCTCGCAGCGGAACTTGCCGCTGACATTGGTACCGAGCGTCGTACAGGCCGACAGGGAGAACGTCACCGCCGCGATTGCCATTGCGCCTTTGGTGTTCATGACACCTTCTCCTTCAGCCAGGTTTCGAGGAACTCGCGAGGGCGGAAGCCGTGGAGGACAGCGCCATCGTCGCGCACAATGACCGGGGTGCCGGTGAACCCATGTTTCCTCGCAAAGGCCTCATTGGCATCGAGGCCCGAGGTGTCGCAGCGCCGACCACTCGTGATCGCGCCTCCGTCATAGGCCTCGTTCACCGCGCGGCGCTTGTCGGTCGCACAGATGACCGCCTCGGAGATTGGACGGGTGCCGAGCACCGAAATCGGGCGCTCAACGACCTTGACGTCGAGCGTCGCGAGGGTTTCGTGGAGGCGTTTGCAATACCCGCACCGAAAATCGCTGAAGACGGTGATCGTCCGGCCACCCTTGCCCATCACGACGCTGCCGCTCGAGGGCAGAGCTGCCAGCGCTGCGGGATCGATACGTGGCAGTGGCTGCGTGCCGCCCGCACCTGCCTGTCGTGCCAGTGTTGGTTCGGCCGCGTCCTCTTGCTCGCCAGCGCCCCCCGCCCCGACCAGCATGTCCGGGTTCATCTCGAGCAACCGGGCAGCTGTGAGATCCTGCTTGGTCTCCATGTCGTAGACACGGCCAATGATGAGGTAGCGCGCCGAGCGGTCGATGTAGAAGAGGTTCTGGCGTGCCTGAACTTCGCAGACACCCTTGATCTTGTCGCAGTCGATCGTGGTAATCTCGGTCTTGGGAAGACGTTTGACGAGCGCTGCCTTGATCGTCGCTGCGTCATCTGCCGCCGCGGCATGAGCGGCTGCGGCGATAGCAGCGAGGGAGCCGGTGAGCGCAAGGGCGGCCCCTGCCACCTTCCATGTGGTCCATTTGAATTCCATGTTGGGCCTCAATTCCTGATGAAAGTGCCGTCGAGGAACACGACCTCGACCGCAGCACCGGTGGGCATCTCGACGACCGGCTGATATTGCTCGGCCCGTTCGATCAGATAATCGGAGAGGGTGTTCCCGGCGTTGGCCGCGCCGCCGCCAATCGCCTGAATGCCGACATCGGAAGCTGACGGGAGCACGGGATCTTGGGAAATCCGGGGGATCTGGTTGGCACCCTGAAAGGCGTTGCCCACCCCGCTCACCAGCCCTGCGAGAAACGCTTGCGTGGTGAGCGAGCCTTCGCGGCTCACAACGCGTCCGCGAACGCCGACTTTGCCGCCAAAGGCAATGAAGCCCTTGACCTCTGACACCGCAAAGCGCCCGCCGGGCTGCGCGCAAGTCATGCGCTGCAGCTTCACATAGACCTTTTCGCTGGAGAGATCGCCATAGGCCGCACCATTGACCATGCAGCCCTGAACGCGGGTCGCGAGGAGCTTGCCGTCACCATAGACCGAGCGCGCCGGCCCAGTGATGCGCAGAAGAACCGGCAGCGGGTCACTCTGGCTGCGGGTATTGGTCGTCGCATCAACGCCGACCACCACGGTGGCATTCGCGATCGAGTTGGGCGGAAGGTAGTTCGGGGAGTCGGTGTAAACCGCAGGGGCCTTGGCCGGATCAATGCGCGAGCCCGTCCCGCCCGCTTGCGCGAAAGACACCATCTGCACGTCGTTGCCGCGGCGGGGCAATGCGGCGGAAGGTGCGCCGGACGCAGCCGGCGAAGGCACGCCCATCTCACGGGCAGCCGCGACCGGCCCGGGGGCAGTCAGGCGGGGGTTGCCCCTGGTGACCTGCTGGCGCAGTTGCTGGTTCTCACGCTCATAAGCCTCGAGCACCTGCTGCCCGTCGCGCGCCATCGCGGCATTTTCACCGCGCAATGCCTGAATCTCGCTCTGCAATTGCGCAACCTGACCGGCCTGCGCCTCGACGCCTTTGAGGCGCTGATCCTGAGAATTGACCTGGCCTTCGTAGATGGCCATCCATTCCTGATCGACGCGCTGGCGGTTCATCAGGGCATCGGTTGACACCTCGGTCTCGTGCCCAGGCTTGGTTGCCTCTTCGACCACGGTTTCGGTCCGCAAGACATACATGGTCGAAGCCACGACCGCGACACCACCGAGCCCGAAAAACAGCATTCTCTGCCGCTTCTGTGCCTTGTCATTGTCGATGATCGAGCCCGTTTCATCGACCGCATCGCGGCCATCGGCCTCGGCGCCATCCAGATCCTTGGGCTTGCGCTTAAGAAAATCCATGAGGCTTACCTTCCTGCAGGCACGACCACGTAAGCAGCAGTCGCCTGCCCGCTTGCGAGGTTGGGGTTGGAAATTGTGACGGCGATTGCACCGTCCCCGGCGATGAGCTCTTCGCGAAGCGCAATCGGTGAGGAGCTTGCATTTTCGATGCGCAGGACCTTCCCGGTCATCGTCGGGCTGCGGTACTCGGTGATGAGCTGGACCTTCATATCGCCCACGTTGACCGGGGCACGGGCCGCATCGCGGATCTCAAAGCCGGTCACCGGGCGCTGTTCGAACATCGCCCTGACGAGCCCGACAGCGCGATCCTGCAACGAACCCGATGCTGTAAGGACCTCAGGCTTGGCGGACGGATTTTCGATATCGGCGTTGCCCACGAAAACCTGCACGGCGCTGTCACCGCCAATCTGGCAGTCGAACTTGTAGACAAGGCCCTTTTGCGTCGTCCCGAAGAAGGAGATGTTCGGCTTTGAATAAGCTTCGGGGACCGAGATGTAGATATCGCCGCGGGTGGGTTCGTGGACGATCGAGAAGTCTTGGCCCTCGACGCCAGTTTGCACTCTGGATACCGACACGAACCGGTCATCCTTCAGCGAAATGCGCGTCAGGTCGGCCTTGGATGCCCGGCAGCGAACCTCTCCATTATCGACGGCGAGGATGTTTTCGTCAGCAAAGGCTGGCGTGGCCGCCATGACGAATCCGACAGTGAAAAGTGCAGCGCCAAGCCCGCGAAGAAGATGGCTGTCGATGCGGAAAAGCAGCGGCGCGCCCGAGGCAAAGCAGAGCGTCGAGACAGAGAAGGTCATTGGTTGGCTCCTTCCTTCTTAACGACGACACCAAACCCCTTCAGGCGCAGCGACACGCCGGTGTAGGTCCAGTGAAATTCGAAGATCTTGTGCTCGCGGCGCACGTCCTTGGATCCGACGATGGTATGAAGGACGCCGCCGACCTGGCTGGTGAGGTTTTCCGGATCGGTGCGGATCCAGTTGATCGTGACAAACTGGGTCACCTGCGACCCCTCCTGCTCAGCCACGATCCGCAGAAGCTTGGCCTTGAGAGCCCCGCGCGCCTCCGGCGCGGAAATGGCCACGATGCCATCAAGCCAGTACTGGAGTGTTTCGGGCGAGCGGTTGAGCGCGAGCTGCGCGGTGTCGCGCGTCACGGCCTCAAGATATTCGGGCGTGAGCGCCGCAGAGCTCAGCGTCATCTGGCTGGGCAGGATGGGCTGCAGCACGACCTCGCGGTCCCGCGTCGATGCTGCGGTGAACATGACCACCACGAGAATGCCGAGCACGACACAGATGAGCGCAAGCAGGTTGCGCTGCTTGAGGGTCCGCTGCGACGCCTCATGAGCAAAAGAGATTTCCATATCAGCCCGCCATCACACGAAGATGAGATGGCGGAGCGACCTTCAGACCGAAGAATTCTCCCGGCAAATGCCAATAGGCAAAATGCAGGACCCAATGCATCGAACGCCCAGCTTTGACTTTGCGATAGCCGAACCACGCAGCCAGGGCCAAAAGGAGCCCGATGACAACGTGCTGAGCGAGGATGCCCCAGGTGAAGGGTATGACCATCACCAGGAATTCATCGAGGGTCCAGAACCCGATCAGTTCTGGATCGTCGAGATGTTTTGGGATCGAATACTGGTCCAAGGATCAACTCCGCCAGAGGGAGGACAAGGAGCGGCAGCCCAAAAGGTGAACTGCGGTACCCTTGCCATCATGAAGCGAGGGCGCAGCGTTCAGACCGTGCCGGTAACCGAGGCGGTGACGATCGGAATGCCGGTCCCGGCGCCGACGCCGACGCCCACAGGGATTGCGACCTGACCGAGCGAAAAGCGGCCCGACGCAAGCGCCACGATCCCGCCGGCGAGCGAGAGCACGGTGATGATCCGGCCCCCGGAGCCTTCAAGGAAGCCGGTGAACTGGGCGAGAGCGGTGTTGAAGGTCGTGTCGGCCCCCGCCATTGCGGCATCAGCGCCGAACACGCTGGCGGCCGCGAGCGCCGCAACCGCAACAGCAAGCGTGCCGCTGCGATTCTTCAGATCGAGACTTGTCATTGAGTTTTCCCTTTCGGTTGGATGCTGGCGTCTGCCGCCACAGCCAAAATCCGCCCGACGAGAACCTTTTCTCAACACCGAAGTGTCAGGATTTCTAAGGAAATGAGACATTGGGGCAGAATTGAACCCCACCCAGGATTCGATTCGCTCCCAGCCTGGGAATGAGAATTTCCCACCGTGGTCCAATTTGCGACCCACACCGGGGATGTTTGTGCCCCACAGCGGGCGAAAATCAGCCCCAAGGTGGAGAGGAATCCGCCCCCACGGGTAAAAATGCGCAAAAAGGATGACCCGGAAACCGCGCAGTTGCAGGATGACAAGTTCAGACGCTGCCACATCGAGAGAAAGGAGATCGAATTGAGCAAAAGCACGCATGTAGCCCACGAGATTTCCATCAGCGCACACGCCTTCGAAGATATCGTCAGGGCCATCGCAGCACTCAGCCTTGAGCAGACGCGCTTTGTGACGTTCAAAGACGTCATTCTCCATGCGATGGAGCGGTACCCAGCCCTCAAAGATGGACATTCCGCAGCGCTGGAGACCCTGCTTCCGGTGGACGGACCCGTTCGGATCTACGTCCGTCTCAATTCTACGGACAATGCGGCTGTTGAGCGGCTGAAAGGCGAGCTGAACGCCGCTACCAAGGCTCATTGCGGGGTGCGCGAAACACTGATTTTCTGCGCAATGTTGGTAGCAGAAGGCGAATTTTCCGCTTGCAAAATGCAAATCGACAAAGTCAAACTATGAAACTGCATGGAGTGGAATACATGGGATCGTGGAGGCACGCATGTGCGAAGGGACGGAAGATGGAGTCGCCAGCAGAGCTCACAGCGTAAACCAACTGTATGCAGCGCTCATCAAGGAACAGATGAGGCTGCAGAACACAAGCTTGCGCAAACTGACCGATGAAGGCGTGATCAAAGAAAGTCGGCGTAAAAAGTTCTTCGACAAGGTCGAAGATGGAAATCTGACGATCGACGAATTCCAACGCGTCCTGCTCCATCTGAAAATCGACCCTATCCGAGCAGGCCTCGTTCTGCTGTGCTATGAAAGCGCTAGCTCCTACGAAGACCCATGCTGCGAGACGACGGCATTGGTCGCGGTCGCACTGGCCGCCCGGCTACCAAGCGAACTCGCAGCCTGCGAAGGGCAGTTCGAGACCATTCGTCAAAGCCTGTGTGACACGATCGCCCGTAAGACATCGTCGGCCATCGCCAAACACCACATGTCGCTTGAAAGCCGGCATAACGGCGGCGGTTTTGAACATGCGTATGCTTGAGCCTTGTACGGCGAAACGAGCCCGCGCTGCATGACGAACCGCGTGACTGGTCACGGGCAGACGTCCTGTACCGCACAGCGAAGCGCAAATATGGCGCAGCACCGGAAAGCGGAGCAAAGACGCAAACGCCGTCAGGATGGTTTGCGCCCCCTCGAAATCTGGCTGCCAGCAGCCACGATCGAATTGATTGACCAGCTGAAAAGGGATGATCTCTCGTCCAGGGAAGCGGTCATCGCAGCGATTGTGGCGACAACGCTCAGCGTCAGATCGCCTGAACCATCAGAAGGACAACCGATGATGCTCTGAAATTGAAAGGGGGCCCCGCGCCAACGGGACCCCCTTTAACGCATCCTGTTGCCAGAGCGCCAAGTTCACCTCGCTTCTTAGCAACAGACCGAATGGCAAACAAGCGCTTCTGCGCGCGATGAAACGCGCCCGAACGCTGCCAGGGATCGCCGCACCAGCTGGTGCATATGAAAGGGAGGTCAGCGACGCAGACATGAAAACCCGGGCAGCGCCCGGGCCTTTCGAAGGAAGCTGTAATTTGCCGCGCCAAAGCGTGGCGAGAGACACCGGCAAGCTACCTGCTCCCTGACAACTTGCAAGCATTTTTCGCAAATTTTGCGGGCAATGTTCTTTGTCTGTGCCGCACCTCAGGACTGAGGGAGCGAAAGGATGACTATTGTCCAGAATCAGGCAGCCTGGGAGGTGAATAGCCGACGCCGGGGAGGGCCAGCAGCGATCGGCGCCTGTCTGCCAAAACTGGGGATGCTCGAGACAGAACAGCTGACCATGATCACTTTCATGGAAGACCCGGCAGATCGGGCAAGACATGCAGCGCGCGTCAGCAAGATGATGCGAGGGTTCGAACATACCGGGACCGAAAACGCAGGCAGGCAGCGTCGGCGCAAACTGCTCGATATCATCGAGACCTTCGCGAGAATGCCGCCCGTGACGATCGATGTTCCGAGAATCGTCTGGCGCGATCTTTACGATGCCGCCGCGAGCATCGCGGCCATGAATATCGACTGGGACAGCCGCTGCGGCCCGCTCATTGCCGCCTCGAACGACCATCTCAAATGCCGGATCGGATGGACCGCCGCGCGCAAGAACATCAGGCGCCTTGCCGAATACGGCCTGATCATCCCCCATTGCCTCGCCGGCAACGGCAAGCGATTTCTTGGGTCACGAAACAGCGAGGATCGCTCCGACGCATCAGGATGGTCGCTGGCGCCGCTACTCCTCCTTGTGGATTACCTCACACAGCTGGCCGCCACCGAGAAGGCCCTGGCCGCGCAAAACCTGATCCTGCCCAACCAAATTCGAAGGACAACAAGCAGCGCGTACCGGCTGCTGCGGCCGTTCGAGATGGGCCACCTTTGGGCTGACAAGGCTAGAAAGAAGCTCGATGCGATCGCTGCGGCGCGGCGCACATACCAGAGGCGGAAAGGATCCATGGACGCGATCGCAGTGCTTGGCCGCCTCGCCGAGGTCGCGACCCGGCTGCTTGATCGGTTGTCAGAGCGCATATCGCTCGACGACATTGCGTCGCTGACACCTTCCAAGGACACTAGGGTGCGCTGGGATGACCACCATCAATACAGCCCTGAAGAAGCTCTTGAATCCGTATACGGCTTGGCAGAGGGCGCCTGCCGCCAGGAACCTGATGACATTCGAACCACGCCTGATGCCGACAGGCTGAAGGAAGAGACAGTCGAGGCCCACCACAACGCGCTGGTCTCTGCCGACACGAATGATGTCTACGGCATCCAGCGATCGGGGTTCGTTTGGGCCGAAGCCCCTGCCCTCTTCCCTTTCATCGATGGCATGGTCGAAATTGGAGCCCGACCGGGCCTGAACGAGCTCCACGAGGTCGCTCGCGTCTGCCAGATAGGCCAGGCTACGGCCGCGCGGGCAAGTGCGACACTGGGCACAGGGATCGCACTCCTGTGCGCGCTGATCACCGGGCATCACCTGGCCAACGGACAAATCCGCAAGACGCCCGATGCATACATGCAGGCGCTGGTGCGGCGCGCCCGCAGCGGTGAGCTCAATCTCGGCCACACGCTGCTCGGCCGCAGAAAGGCAGTATTCGGCCAGGGGGATACAAGGGCGTCGAATATGCGTATCTCTCTTCGATCATCGCTGCACTAGGTCCGACTCATGAAGCAGGAAGCCCTTATCGCTTGGACATCGCTCTACATCGGCGTGGGAATGATGGCGCTGATCTGCGCAGTGCTCGCGGTAGTAGTGACGGCCGACGACTGGCGCACCGGCAGGTGGCGACCCGCCCACCAAACGGGAATCCAGAAAGCTCTGGTCATCCCGAAGCTCTGGCTTCGCTGGCAACTCAACTACCTCAAGGGCGCGCCCGTCATCCTGGCGATCAGTGTGTACTATGCTTGGGCTACTGGGTTCTCAGTGTTCTGGAACGTCTGATCGTCCTTCGAACGAGGCAAGCATCACCCGGCGAAACGCATTGGGAGCGGGAAGTGCCGCCGAGGCAAGCGACACGCCGCCGGTCGAATTCGGGGTGGCAATCGAACCCATGATCGTGCGCACATAGTTGCGGGTCTCACGAAACGGCGGGATGCCGACAAACTGGTCCACACGGCCCGGGCCTGCATTGTAGGCAGCCAGTGCAAGCTCCCATGTCCCGAAGCGATCCAGCTGCTCGCGCAGATACCGCGCACCGCCCACAAGGTTTTGCCGAACATCCCAAGGGTCGGTGACACGCAGATATTGGGCCGTGCCGGGCATCAGCTGAGCCATGCCCATCGCACCGGCGCTGCTGCGGGCGAAGGGACGATATCTGCTTTCCTGCGCCAGTAAGGCGTCAAACAGAACAACGGGCACGCCGGCATCGCAAGCGACGTCGACGATCAGGTTGAAATAGGCTGTCCGGCGAGCCTGGGCATCCCTGCTGATAGCAAATCGCGGGAAGAAGCTCCGGGACTGGCAGAGTGGGTCATCCTGCGAAGGGCGGAAGGGTGAAGAAGCAGGGCCCATGAATGATGCACCTGCCCGCATCCACGAAGGAACAGCGGGACGCGCGGCATGGGGATTGATCGTGAAGCTGTGAGGGATCAACTCAAAGTCGCCGTTCAACTCGGGTGAAAACGCATCCACTGGAGCCGGAGGCGGTTCCACTGATTGCTCGAGATCGACCGCACCGCGCAACTGTGGGGCGAGCACAGCGAAGTCCGGTTTTGCCTCTGGCGAAAACAAGTCGAGAATGGCTTCGCGCGCCGATGATGGCGTCGGCGTCAAAGCGACCAGCAAAAATAGAAGATTTTTCATGACCACACCTTTCGGCGTGGTTCGGATATCGCTCCACGTTTCTAAATGAACAGGCGGCGCATGGCAATCGCCCACAATCTGGCATCGCACAGACGAAAGGGGCGTTGGCCATCGCGAGCCGTGCCGGAGAAGGTCGGGTCGATCCAAAGGGGAAAGATGGTGAGGCTTAGCTGAGAGGAGCGAGTTTATGCTGATTGCGCTCAAACCCACCCAGGAGACCATCGACATCGTTGCTGCACTGAAGGGCCGTTGGCACGGTTCCTATGCAATGTGCGTCTGCCCCGCGCACGCAGACAGAACCCCTTCCCTTTCTGTCAGGCAGGGCGAGCGGGGTATTCTGGTTCATTGTTTCGCGGGCTGCCGCAGCGAGGATGTCTTGCGTGAAATCAGTCGGACCAAACCGATCCTGAATTCCCCTTCGCCGAGCTACCGGCCAGAAGGAACCGCGCCCAATGTCCGAAGGATCTGGGATCAGGGCACAAAAATCCGCGGGACGCTCGGCGAAGTCTACCTTCGATCGCGTCGACTACCAGTCGATCTCCCCGACTTACGCTTTCATCCAAGGTGCCCGTTCGGCCGCAAGCCCAAAACCACCTTCCAGCCCGCGGTGCTGGTCGCAGTCAGAACCGGGGACAAGCTTTCTGCTATCCAGCGGATCAGGCTGACGGACGACGGAACATGGCATGATGGCAAGTTCATGCTCGGCAAACCCGGACAGGGTGCTTGGGCGCCGGAGTTCGAGGGCACTGTACTGGCCATTGCTGAAGGTATGGAAGACGCGGCAAGCTACACCCTGATCAGGGGACGTCCATGCTGGGCAGCGCTTGGGAATGAGCGCCTCGCCCTGATCACAGTGCCGTCGCGCGTTACAGAGTTGTACCTGGCTGAAGACAATGACGGACCAGGACGAACCGCGGCCATGGCAGCTGTTGACGCTCACGTCGTGCCGGGGCGGTGCATTAATAGGGATCCGCCGCCGAGCAAATACCGGGACTGGGCAGAGACAGGCACGGACATCTAAGGACGGAGAGGTTCAAAAGCGTTAGTCAAAATGGCATTTATACCGTTCCTGCCAAGCCCTAGACGCGGTCTCCAAATCTCCCACTTGTCTACTCGTTGACCTACTCGGTGGCTTAGGCGGCGTGGACAAATTCGATTGCGGTTGAAGGGGGCCAGGATAAATTCAGGCGTATGGTCGATAAATTCAACTTCGTTCGGCGGTCAAAACGCTTACGCATCGCGTTCACGGGCGCTGCGTTGCTCATGTTCGTCCTGACCCCGTTTTATCCCCGTGAGACGTTCATTGGTTGGATCGTATTCGTACTTCTATCTTTGATCCCACTCGCTCGCCTTCGATGCTGGAATTGCGGTGAAAGGCTGCTGAAAGACGGCGGTTCGCATATCGAGTATTGCAGAACCGGCGTTGTGACCTGGGACATGTGCCGTCACAAAACCTGCGGAGCAGAACTTCACTGAGATCGTCAGCGATGGCTTCGGACACCCACCCCCATCGAAATTCTATTCGCTACCTGATTGACCTGCCCGCGCAGGATTGATTCAAGGCTGCTTTTTGGAGGCAGGCTTGAGCAGGGGCGATCTTACCGAAGCGGAATGGCGCGTTCTGAAGGGTTTGTTGCCCATCGAGCGTGAGAACCGTGGTCGAGGCAGGCCGCCCGAACAGAACCGCTCAATCATCAACGGGATACTCTGGCGGCTTCGCTGTGGTGCACCTTGGCGCGACGTGCCGCCCAAGTACGGCAGCTGGAATACCATCTATCGCCGGTTCCGACGATGGACCGAGGCTGGGGTCTGGGAGACCGTTGCCGTGACACTCGCCGAAGTCATGGCAGACAACGGCCACTACAGCATCGATAGCACCACCGTTCGCGCCCATGTGTCGGCAGCGGGCGGAAAAGGGGGACTCATCGACGCGCTCTTGGCCGCTCGCGGGGCGGGTTCACCAGTAAGCTTCACTGCCTGGCCGATGCCCTCGGACGACCACTCGCCTTCCACCTGACGGTTGGGGAGGCGGCAGATTGCAAGGCGTATGATGCCTTGATCGGGCTGCCTGAACGCAAACCGGACGCCTTGCTTGCCGACAAGGGCTATGACGCCGACGCCATCCGTGCCGACCTTGTCGAACGGGAGATCAAGGCCGTTATTCCCGGCCGGTCAAACCGGCGCGTGAAGATCGAATACGACAGAGCGCTCTACATGCAGCGCAATCGCATCGAGCGCATGTTCGGCCAGCTCAAGATCAACCGTGCCATCGCAACCCGCTACGATCAGTTGGCCAACAGTTTCCTCGGCATGGTCCATCTCGCTACCGCCAGATACTGGCTCAAATTTGTCCACGCTGCCTAGCCATTTGCTTAATAATCGGCCCTACTGGCATTCACTGAGCACCGAGCCGCCAACGATGCGTAAAATGGCATTTCTTATTGCCATTGACATCTTGAGCCACTGTTTCACCTATGGTGCCATGCGATGCGGACATAACTGGCAACCAACTATAATAAAGCGCGTGATAGACCGCTACGCGAGCAGCACTGAGGTCGTTCAGGTCGCGACCGATGTCGGCAATGCATATCTAAAGGGCATGGGAAACCGCCAAGGTGACGAATCTCTTGCCTGCGAATTCGTCGGCTCAGAATTGGCGGCTCTTGTCGGGTTAACGGTACCTCCCTTTGCAGTAGTGGAACTGCAGGAGCTTGAAATCGTGACGGTCAGCGGCCGTCTCCTGACCAAGGGCCCGGCCTTCCTATCGCAGGCACAGGAAAAGACTATCACCGGAGACGCCGAAGGCAGATGCCTCGGTCGGCTCCGCAATCGAAGCGACTTGGCTCTGATGATCGTCTTTGACACTTGGGTCCGGAACCCTGATCGCTGCCCGCCATCCGACCATCTCATTCCCGAACCAAATCGGGATAACGTCATGTTTCGTTCAGTCGGTGGTTGGTTCGAACTCCTGGCTTTCGATCACACCCATTGTTTTACCGAGACAGATTTAGAAACAGGTCTTGCAGGGGATTTTTTCGTCGACGACCCAAATGTCTACGGGGCCTTTCCAGAGTTCTTGCCGCACGTCGACGAAGCAGACTTAAGAGCTGCCTGCAAAACTATTGCTGACATTGACGGAGAACAGGTGTTAGAGATAGTCGCTGCGGTCCCTCAGCCTTGGGGGCCTTCGCAGGCAATCCGGACCCGATGGGCACAGCAAATTATTAACCGGGCTGCCCGAGTGGAGGATATCGTGATTCCGACGCTCATCAACCAAGGGCAGCTGGGACTTTAGGAGGCCGGACATGTCGAAATTTCAGGGGAAATACGCCCTCGTCCAGTATTGTCCGGTCCCGGAGCGACTGGAGTTCGTCAACATCGGCCTAATGCTGGTGGTGCCCGACCAGCCATATCTCGAAATCCGTTTCGCCACGGGACAATCGCGAGTGGATAGGCTTTTTGGCAAGCAGTCGAAAGCATATCTCGATGCACTGAAGGCTTCATTCCGCTCGCGGCTTCTCGATCAGTTTAAGGTCGATCCACAGGGAAAATATTTCGACAACTTTGCCGCTCGCCGTGCAAATGAAATTCGTTTGTCACCGCTTCAGCCAATCCTCGTGTCGGATGTTGTTGCCGATTTCAACGAGCTCTTCGGGTCGTTGGTTGGCGATCAGGAACCGATCCAGCGCGAGCCCCAAATTCGCCGCAAGCTTAGAGAAGCATTTATCAAGCATGGCGTCGACAACCTGCTAGAAAAGCCCGACGAGATCGACTTGCCTGAGTACGACCTGTCGCTGAGTGTGCCATTCGGTTATCAAAATGGATGTTATAACTTAATCGACGGCATGCGCCTGCCGCCTCAGGCAGCTGAGGGCTTCAAAGAGGCTGGCAAGCGCGCAATTGAAGGCAATCTGATCTGGAAGCACTTCGAGAACGGCCCTCGCAAAAAACTGGTAGTAGTTGGTGATTTTTCTCGTCAGTCGAATGGCTTCTATAATGCCGTAAAGGACCAGTTCGCTCAGGCCCACGTAGGTCTCTATCGCCTTGACGACATGCGACCACTTTATGACGACATCCAACTTCAGGCACAGGTGCATGGCCGCCATTAGCTAAGCTAATCGATTGGTTTGGTGACGGGTCCGCAGAACACGATCAGAAATGACCTGACACGACTACTACTGATCATGAAAAATTCGTTTCGCAGCGTTACTGCGAAGAAATCCGCCTTTTGACCAGTCGTTCCCACGTCTGGACGAACTTACCAATTTCTGCCCAATGCTCATCAGTTGCATACCGACATCGGATCAGCAGGCGCGTCACGATCCTGCTCATATCTCAGCGTAAGGGTCCGGCCTCCGGCGTGTTGCGCAGATTCTTGGTACCCGCGATGAGCTTTCCTTCAGGAGTGTCCTTTGGCACTGTCTAAGGAGAGTAGCGAGGCAAGGCCGGCGCAGGTCTGCTTGCCCACGTCGTGGTCTCCAAGTTCGCGGACCATCTTCCGCTTTCCCGGCAGTCGCAGATCTATGCGCGCGAAGGCATTGATCTCAGTCGATCACCGCTTGCCGATTGGCTCGGCCAGGTGGCGTGACTGCTACAGCAATTGGTAGATCGGATCGCCGATCACGTGATGGATTCCCCCAAGCTCCGCGCCGACGACACGCCGGTGCCTGTCTTGGCAGCGGGTACCGGCAAGACCAAAACGGGTCGGCTATGGGTTTCCCTGCGCGATAACCGACGATGGCGACCGAGCGACATGCCCGCAGCGCTGTTCCGCTACAGTCCCGATCGCAAGGGCGAGCGCCCGCGCGAACACCTCAAGACGTTCGCGGGCTTTCTGCAGGCCGATGCCTATGCCGGTTTCGATCGGCTCTATGATCCCAAACGGACTGCCGGCGTGATCTCACCCGTGGCGTGCTGGGCACATGGCGCCGCCATGTATTCTCTGCTCGAGACCGCCAAGCTTAACGGTGTGAACCCGGAACGGTGGCTGAGTGATGTGCTCAACCGGATCGGTAAGGGGCATCCGATCAATCGGATCGATGAGTTGCTGCCATGGAACGCGGCCACGCCACTTGCGGGTTCCTAGCTTCTATCTTGGCGCAGAGTTTGCTCGATCAGCCAAATGTGCAATACATAGACAGCAACAAATATGCCGCCAATGAAAAGCACGGAAGGCAATAGCATGCCCTCTTGCCCAGGACGCGGCGTCAGCGTCGATGCGCCGATCGCAATCAATACCAAGGTGCAGATCGCAAGGCCGGGCACAAAACTCAGGACGAAAACACGAGGCCCGGACCGAATGACTGTTTGGGAAAGCGGCTGTGATCTGGAAATCAGCCACTGGAAAGGCAAGGTCTCTTCATGCTGGAACCGCGCATTAGCCCGGACAGACAGCCCCACCATGAGCATACCGAAAATCGCACAAACAATAACGACGATCACGGCCATGAACTGATCCTCCTCAGATCAGCCTAGCACCTTCAGCGACGTCTGCAACGACGGCTGATCTCCATTTCACCTTCGGGCCTGACACCACAGACCGGATGATTACATCTCAGCTAGCGTGAGGGCGGCGTCAACGTGTACCTGATGGGTCCGATGCCCATCCAACCTCTCAAATTTAATCCGTTCGATTGACGCTGCTCAATATCTGGAGAAGTTTCCCCGTGCATTGTCCTGCCAAGATCTTATCATCTTGGAAATGCACCATTTGAACGACGAATATTGCCTCGACAAACCCTTGACTGCTACCCTGCTAGGGGAGAACTGATGGAAAACCATGGCACCATCCCGTTCCTGCGCGAGGCGTTGATCTTTCTGGCCGTTGCTGGCCTTGCTGTCCCGTTGCTCAGCCGGATAAAAGTCAGTCCGGTACTGGGATACTTGCTGATGGGGGGATTAATCGGTCCCTTCGGATTGGGCCGCCTCGTGACGGAGCTTCCTTTCCTTTCGCACTTTGTCGTCGCTGATACCGAAGGCGTGCGCCAGCTTGCCGAAATCGGGGTCGTTTTCCTGATGTTCATGATCGGGCTGGAGCTTTCACTCGATCGGCTATGGTCCTCAAGACAGCTCGTTTTCGGAATGGGCAGCCTGCAAATCCTCGTGACTGGCGCCGTGGTTGCCTGGATTGCCACGCTATTGGGCATCGCACCCAATACCGCACTGGTTGTGGGCGCGGCGCTGTCGCTTTCATCGACGGCCATCGTCATGCAACTGTTGATGAATGGCAGGAGGCAGGCCACGCCAGTTGGAAAGGCTGGTTTTGCCATCCTGCTCATGCAAGATCTTGCAGTCGTGCCAATCCTGTTCATGGTCGGCGTTCTGGCTGAACCGGGCGAGCGCGGCCTCGCGATTGGGCTGGCTGCAGCGCTTGGCAAAGCTGCTGTGGTTATCTGCCTGATCTATGGCATCGGCAGGGTCGTTCTGCGCCCTGCGTTGCGACAAGTTGCAGCCACGCGCAATGCCGAGATGTTCACCGCCGCGGTTCTGCTTGCGGTTGTCGGCGTTTCTGCACTCACCGCTGCATTTGGCCTGTCAATGGCGCTGGGGGCTGTACTGGCAGGACTGCTTCTTGCTGAGACGGAATATCGCCACCAGATCGAAGTGGATATCGAACCCTTCAAGGGCCTGCTGCTCGGCCTGTTCTTCATGTCTGTCGGCATGGGCATTGACTGGAGCGTGGTTGCCGGAAACCCGTGGACCATCTTGGCAGCAGTCGGCGGGTTGTGGCTGCTGAAATCGAGCGTGATTGCAACACTGGCGCTCTTGTTCCGCCGTCCTTTGCCTGTCGCTTTCGAAACCGGTGTGATCTTGGGCCAAGGCGGCGAATTCGCGTTCGTCATCATGGCAGCCGCCGGGAGCCTTGGCCTTATTGGCGGCGCACTGGAACAGCAAGTATTGCTGATCGCAGGTCTGAGCATGCTATTGACGCCCCTTGTCGTACAGGCGGCCCGGCGGGTGTCTGGCATGATCGAGCATCGCCAAGCCGAAGCGAGGCACGCAGGGCAGCCCGATGATTTCGGAGATTGGGCGGACCATGTGATTATCGCAGGGTATGGACGCGTCGGACAGACATTGGCGAAAGTCCTCGAAAGTGCGGGGCTCTCCTTCCTTGCACTCGATACAGATGCAGGGCTGATCGGGCGCGAAAAGGACAAGCGCGGACACATTTTCTTTGGCGATGCCCTGCGTATGGAGATTCTCGTCAAGGCAGGCATCGAACGCGCGGCAGTGGTCGCTGTCACCATGAACGATGCCCGCGCGGTGACGAAGATCGTACGGGAAATCCATCGCCGTTGGCCTGAAGTTCTCATTCACGCGCGCGCGCGCGACAGCGAGCACGCGCGTAGCCTGCGCGAACTGGGCGCTGTCTATTCTACGCCTGAGGCGATTGAGGCGAGCCTCCAGCTTGCTGCCAACGTGCTGGTAGATGCAGGGGTCAATGCCGAAACCACCGAAAGGAAAATCGCAGACCAGCGCCTGCAAGAGAACGGCTAACGCCTTAAAACGGCTGCTGGCTAGTCCACGAATGAACATTGCATGGAGAGATGGATATGAACGAAACAGCTGCGCACAAAAACGTTGCTCCCGTGTTGGTTGGCACAGATCTTAGCGCCCGCTCTGACCGCGCGGTTGACCGCGCCATGATGCTCGCAAACAGCTTGCAGGAACGCCTGATCGTACTCCATGCGCTTGATGCCGACAATGTTCTCACATCTGACCAGACACGGATTGAACGCGAAATTCGCAACGCGCTGGCCAAGCCCGATGCCGACGTGGACATCCTGCCGGCCATAGGCCCTGCACCTTCCACCATTTGCTCGGCGGCCCAATCAACCGGTTGCAGGCTGATCGTGACCGGAGTTGCACGAATGAACCACATCGGTGACTATTTCATCGGCACCGCTGTCGATCATGTGATCCGCAATGCCGCGATGCCCGTGCTGGTGGTCAAGCAAAGACCACACCATGCCTATCGCTCGATCCTTGTCGCAACCGACTGTTCGCCTTGCTCACGTGAAGCGCTCTTGACAGCCGCAGCGTTGTTTCCTGATGCACGGCTGCACGTGGTTCACGCATTTCATGTTCCCTACGAAGCCTGGTTACGCTCGGACGAAACACGCGATGAAGTTACAGAGGCGGCTCATGTATGCCTCACCGAGTTCCTTGCCGATCCGGCCATAGCCGACACGCTTCGTAAGCGGGTGGAGCTTCATCTCGATTATGGTGAAGTGGATCAAGTGATCTGCGCGGCTGCCGAAACGCTCGATGCGGACCTGATTGTTCTGGGAACACATGGCCGGAACGGTTTCGTGCGCGCAATGATTGGCAGCCGGGCCGAGGAACTGTTGCGCTGTGTGTCGGTTGATACCTTGTTGGTCCGGGAAGATTGCTGATTTGCACATGACATTGCAGGACCTCTATCGCAGTCGTCTGGCGAATGCTGACGATGCAATCGCATTTATTCGCAGTGATATGGATGTCGCGATGGGTATGGCTGTGGCTGAACCGCCAGCGCTCCTTGCAGCACTGGCAGGAAAGGTCGAAAGCGCACACATCGAGAATCTGCGCCTTTGGTATTTCCACTCGCTTGATGCCGCTGGTAAAACCGTCCTGCGCCCTGAACTGCTCGATCGCGTGCGCCCGCACTGCATGTTTCTCAGTCATGTTGAACGTACCCTTATCCGCGAATGGCCCAAAGGGCGCACGCCTGGCCCGATTGAATTCGTGCCTGTCGCTTTCAGCGCTTCGGTTGCACTGCTCACGCGCCGCCTTGCGCTCGTTGCCTGCATCACCACCGTATCGCCGATGGATCGGCACGGATACTTCACTTTCGGCACGAGCAATGACTATACCTCTTCGGCCGCACGCAGTGCGCAACGACTGATCGTCGAGGTCAATCCCAATATGCCCCGTGTCTTTGGGGACTCTTTGCTGCATGTGAGCGAGGTCGATGCGATCGTCGAAAACACAGTGCCGCTGCCTGAAGTTACCGGCGGCCAACCAAGTCCCGAAGAGCTGGCGATTGCGGAGATCATTGCCGGCATGATCGATGATCGCGCATGTCTTCAGATGGGCGTGGGCACTTTGCCGACGGCGGTTTGCAACCAACTGGAAAATCGCCGCGATCTCGGCATCCACACCGAACTGATGACACCGGCTATGGCGCGCCTTGTGCAGTGTGGCGCTGTGACCAATCAGGCAAAAACCACCTATCGAGGCCGCAGTGTATTCACTTTTGCAATGGGCGACGCACCATTCTACGCCTTCATAGACGACAATCCGGCATTCCATTCGCTGCCGGTCAATCTGGTGAACGATCCGCGCCACATTGCCAAGAACAACAATGTGGTCTCGGTGAACGGCACCTTGCAGATCGATCTGGGTGGTGCCTGCAATTCGGAACATTTGCTTGGTCGGCAATATAGCGGTTCGGGTGGCCAGCTTGATTTTGTGCGCGGGGCATCTGCCTCGCGCGGGGGCAAGTCAATCATCGCCTGCCAGTCGACTGCTTGCGATGGCACAGTATCGCGGATCGTCCCCATGCTCGATGGTCCTGTCACCACGCCTCGCAATGATACACATATCGTCGTGACCGAACATGGCTGGGCTGATTTGCGCGGAAAGTCCGTCCATCAGCGCGCTGATGCGCTAATCGGGCTGGCGCATCCCAAATTCCGGGACGAGCTCGCCAATTCACTCGGCTAAGCTGCGCGTCACGAACTCAGGGCGTTATAGCGATTTTCAGCACACCATCGCGCTGGTTGGCAAACAGATCATAGGCCGCCTCGATCTGATCCAGCGAGAAGCGGTGCGTGACCAGCGGGCGTGTATCGATGCGCCCCGAGGCGATCACATCCATCAGGCGGCGCATTCGCTCTTTGCCGCCGGGACAGAGCGTTGTGCGGATAGTGTGATCGCCAAGGCCTGCCAGAAAGGCATCCAGCGGAATCTTCAAATCTTCTGAATAGACGCCGAGAGAAGAGAGCGTGCCGCCCGGACGCAGGACACGCAGTGCACCTTCGAACGTCGATTGCCGTCCCAGCGCCTCGATCGCAACGTCGACGCCGCGTCCTTTGGTCAAACGCATGATTTCCGCAACGGGATCGTGTGCATTGAAATCGATCACGTGATCGGCGCCCATGCGCCTCGCCATCTCCATGCGCGCGGGCACACTGTCGACCGCGATGATCGTCGTTGCTCCCATCATACGTGCGCCCGCCGTGGCACAAAGACCAATCGGGCCTTGCGCAAAGACAACTACTGTATCGCCAATCTGGATTTTGCCGCTTTCCGCGCCGGAGAAACCGGTCGACATGATGTCAGGGCACATCAAGACCTGTTCGTCGGTCAGGCCTTCTGGAACGAGGGCAAGATTGGCCATCGCATCAGGAACAAGAAGGTATTCTGCCTGCGATCCGTCAATCGTGTTGCCGAACTTCCACCCGCCTAACGGCTTCCATCCGTGCGGCGTGCCGGGTCCGTCCTGCGCATGGCATCCGCACAAGGCGGCATGACTGTGCCCCGACGTGCAGATGGCTCCTGCCACGACACGCTGACCTTCGGCGAGGCCCTGCACTGCCGAACCCAGCTTCTCAATTATGCCTACTGGCTCATGTCCGATGGTTAGCCCTTTCTCAACCGTATATTCCCCTTTCAGAATGTGGACATCGGTTCCGCAGATCGTCGTCGTCGTTATCCGCACCAGCGCATCAAGCGGGCCGACTTCGGGGATCGGTTTTTCGTCAAGGACAATGCGCCCCGGCTCGACGAAAATTGCAGCTTTCATTTTTGCCATAGGTCAGGTCCTTGTGTTGATCCCGCAATTGGGCGGGCAGTCATCTAAGCAGCTCAGATTGCCGCGTCGGACCTTGCCGAAATGCAAGGCGCATCTGCTTTTCGATTTCGACCAACGCGAAGAACGCAGCCCCTGCCGCCACGATCAGCACACCATCAGCCAGAGACACAGCCTCCGTCCCGAACACCTTCTGCAACACCGGTACATAGGTGATGGCGAATTGCCCAACAGTCACGACCATTACGGACAACCACACCGCAGGCGTGCCACGAACAGCCTTCCACGTCAGCGACGTACCGTAGATATTGCGTATAAAGAACAAGTGGAAGATTTCGAGAACCACCAGCATGTTTACCGCCATGGTCTGCGCCAGAGCTACGGAATAGCCCTGTGCCCGGGCATAGGCGAAGATGCCGAACACGAACGCCACAAACAGCAATGATACCAGCAGGATGTGCCACACCAGTTCACCGCTGAGCAGCGGTGCATCACGCGGGCGTGGCGGGCGCTGCATCGTGCCCCTCTCGCTCGGCTCGAAGGCCAGTGCGATGCCCAGCGTGGTTGCGGTGATAAGGTTGATCCAAAGGATCTGCACCGCGCTGACTGGCAGGGTCATACCCGCCAGCAGCGCAACCATGACGGTCAGTGCCTCACCTGCATTGGTCGGCAAAGTCCAACTGATGACCTTTTGGATATTGTCATAGACAGTGCGCCCCTCGCGAACGGCTGCCGCAATCGAGGCAAAATTGTCGTCTGCCAGCACGAGTTCCGCCGCTTCCTTGGCGGCTTCGCTGCCTTTGATGCCCATGGCTGTCCCGGCATCGGCACGCTTGAGCGCCGGAGCATCATTCACCCCGTCGCCCGTCATCGCCACCACCAATCCGCGCGATTGCAGGGCGGTCACCAGGCGCAACTTGTCAGCAGGCGATGTGCGCGCAAAAACATCCACCCGCATCACCGCCAGTGCCAGATCCGCATCGGAAAGTCCGGCAATATCAGCGCCGGTCAACACGTCATCGGTGTTGCGCAACCCGATCATGGCGGCAATAGCGCGGGCGGTAGCACCGTGATCGCCGGTGATCATCTTAACCGAGATTCCCGCACGGTGGCATTCGGCTACGGCCGCTATTGCTTCGGTGCGTGGCGGATCAATCAGTCCGACAAGGCCGATCAGCGTCAGCGTGCTGTCAAGATCGCTCGCGCCAAGCACGGTTTGCTGCTGCGGAACGGCCCGCATTGCAAGCGCGATAACCCGCTGCCCTTGCGCCGCCATGTGCCCGATCATGGACTGCCAATACGGGGTGTCGAGCGGAGCGGTTCCCAAGCCATGCGTGAACTGGTCTGCACACATGGGCAGCACAGCTTCGGGCGCACCTTTTACATGAACCAAGGTCCTGCCTGCAGAATCGTGGCTTAACACCGCCATATAGCGCCACATTGCATCGAACGGAATCGCATCGATGCGGGTAAAGACCGCCGCATTGTCACCCTCCTCTGCCTCGATCTTGCCCGCCAGCGCCAGCAGCGCACCTTCCATCGGGTCGCCCTCGGCGCACCAGGTATCCCCCCTGCACACCAGTGCGGCATCGTTGCAAAGTCTGGCGCAAAGCGCGAACTCGGTCAGAACTGGATAGCGAGCCGAACCTTCTTCAGCCCCATTCAACCGAATGGCCCCAATCGGGGCATAGCCTTGACCATCCACACTGAAGTGTCCGGCTCCGGTGGCCAGCGATCCCACAACCATCTCGTTGCGCGTTAGCGTACCGGTCTTGTCGGTGCAGATGACCGAAACAGACCCCAGCGTTTCGATTGCGGGCAAGCGCCGCACGATCGCATTGCGACGCGCCATGGCCTGCACGCCCACGGCCAACGTTATCGTCAGCACCGCAGGCAGACCTTCTGGAATTGCTGCGACCGACAGGCCTACAACGATCATGAATATCTCGGCAAAGGGCATCTGCCGCACGAATACGCCGAACACCAGCAGCCCTGCCCCTACGACAAGAATGAAGGCGGTCAGCCAGCGGGCAAACATGTCCATTTGCCGCACCAGCGGTGTGGTCAGCGTCTCGACCCGTGCCAGCATGCCGCTGATCTGCCCGATTTCGCTTTGCAATCCCGTCGCAGCGACCACGCCCTTCCCCGTTCCTGCCACCACCAGTGTGCCACTGAACGCCATGGAGGATCGGTCGCCGAGTGCTGCATCGCTTGCGACCGGGGGCGTGTCCTTGTCCGTGGGGACAGACTCGCCCGTCAATATCGCCTCTTCAATTCGCAGCGCGCGCGCTTCAATCAGACGCAAGTCGGCAGGAACCTTGTCCCCCGCTTCCAGGAGCACGATGTCGCCGGGCACCAGGTCCGTTGCCGCGATGGTTCGACGCGCCCCTTCTCTGAGCACGGCAGTGTGGGGAGCCAGCATATCGCGAATTGCCGCCATCGCATTCTCGGCCCGTCCTTCCTGGATGAAGCCGATTACCGCATTGGCGATCACCACGGCCAGAATGACCCCGGTATCGATCCAGTGCCCCAGCATTGCTGTGGTTAGCGCCGAAGCCATGAGAACGTAGATCAGGATGTTGTGGAAGTGCTGCACGAAACGCACGAGCGCGTTGCGCTGCCGCGCCTGCGGCAGGCTGTTGGCCCCGAACTTGTGCAGTCGCTCCGCGGCAGTTGCTTCGTCCAGTCCACCGGGCGCAGCATCAAGCGCCTGCAGAACATCCTGCGTTGTACTTGCGTGGAATCGGTGCTGCGAAGCGATCATGGCCAATGCCCAATGTTAATGAGAAAGCAAAACGGGCATGCGGGGCGCCTTGAGCACAGACAGCGTTGCACCGCCGAGAATGACATCGCGCAGTCGCGAATGGGCAAAGCCTCCCATCACCAGCAAATCTGCTTCGACAGCTTCTGCCTGCGCCTGCAGGACATCACCTACCGGCTTGGCCTGAGCTAAAACATTATGCACTTTTGCAGAGATACCGCGCCTCGCAAGCGTGTGCTCGACATCACTGGCAGTAAGGCTGCTTTGGATTGTCTTCTCGTCGCCCACAACGATCATTACGATCTCCTGCACCTGCGGGAACAATGCCAAAGCATCACCCATAGCGCGGGCGGCCACCCGACTGTTGTCCCAAGCGACCGCGATTTTCCTGCCAGAAAAGGGGCCAGCAAAATCTGATGGCGCAACCAGCATTGGCCTGCCGGACTCGAACAGAACATTCTCGGCAATCATACGGTCCGACATAAGGCCTGCGCCATCAGCACCGATAACCAGCAGATCGTGCAGCCGGGCATGATCTGCCAGAAACCCTATCACCCCGCGCGAATGATCGATACCTGTCAGCGTCTCAATCGGAATGCCACGTTCGGCAGCCTTCGCCTCTAGCGCTTGCGCATTCTGCGTGTTTCGTTTCTCGCGCAGTTCCGACTGTTCACACATTTGCGCAAAGTTGAGGCTTGTGACACTGGGCGGCATGTTGGCTTCCAGATCAAGCAGCACGCCAGTCAGGCAAGCCTGCATCGCTGTGCAAACCGAAAGAGCCAACGCCATTGCGCCCCGCTCTGCCTCAAAGCTATCAACTGTTGCATAGGTCAGGATCGACCGTGAATTGCAGCTTGAAACGGCGCTCGTCATCTCGTGCTCCTCGTGCTGTAATGATCAACCTCGGATAGAACGGTTGATACAGCATTCTGGCACGGATGGACTGCAGGATATTGAGATAAATCAATAATTTCTGGGATGATGCAGTCAGGCGGGTGTAGCAACACTTCATTACCGCAGAGCACCCCTCCAGCCAAACAATCTGCTGCTTACACAAAGTTCGAACCTCTGCGGATCGATTAGGAGCGCCTGGTTACGCCCCGCCAACTTTCCGCGGATCAATAAGCTCTGTCCTTAGGCGCGTGTTCGCGCATGCGCCCTAAGTGGCGCAGTACTGGCAAATGCTGACGCAAGCGGTAACTGCGCATTAACCACACCAATTTACGCCTCAGTCATGCTCAGCCCCGGTGATCCCTTTCCCACAGTAACTGTTCGCACGACAGCGAACCCTACTTTCGCGCTCGACAGCACAGGAGGGCGCTATGTCGTTATCACTTTCATGGCCGGTACCAACTTTAACGGCTGCCCGGAATACTTGCAGTCGCTTTACGCAAGCGGAAGTCTGTTTGACGATGCCAAGACGTGCTGCTTTGTTGTTTCAAGCGATCCTGCAGATGAAGCGCAGGGCCGCCTTGCGGATCGTGCGCCAGGGATCAGGGTGATCTGGGATCACACCCACGCATTAGCACGCAAGATCGGCAACTTTAGCGAAGCTGAGGACGGCGGATCCATTGAGCTCAAGCTTTTGACCTTTGTGCTTGATCCTTGCCAGCGCGTGATTGAAACGATTCCGGTTAAAGACTTACGAACGCATTTTTACGCGGTACAGAAAATCGTGGAAGCTTTGCCCGATCCTGTTTCGGATCAGGACGGCTTTGCTCCTGTTTTGATCATTCCAAAGATGCTTGAACCTGAGTTGTGCCGAGATTTTATTGCTTATGCAGAAGAGCACGGGCTGGAAGATAGCGGCTATATGACCACTGATCCGGCAACCGGAAAAACCATCGGTGTGATCGATCACCGGCACAAGCGCCGGTTCGATTGCCTGATCGAGGATGAAAGGCTGCGGCTTGCGTTGCAAGCACGGGTTTTGCGCAGGCTAGCCCCCCAGATTGAGAAGGCATATCAGTTTAAGCTGAGCCGTATGGAGCGGTATCTGGTTGCTTGCTATGAATCTGAAGGCGGTGGTTGGTTTCGTCCGCACAAGGACAACACCACCATGGGCACAGCCCATCGCCGCTTTGCGATTTCAATCGCGCTCAACGACGATTACGAAGGCGGCGGCGTTCGTTTCCCTGAATTTGGACGCCGCATTTACAATGCTCCAGTGGGCGGTGCTGTCGTATTTTCATGCTCGCTCTTGCATGAGGCGGTACCAGTTACTTCGGGCCGCCGCTTGTGCCTCTTGCCGTTCGTCTATGATGAAGCCGCCGCGCAAGTAAGGCTGAACAACGCAGCCCATTTCGCCGATAAGCAGCTTGCACAAGATGTGGTAGCGTCCGTTCTAAACACGCCCGGCTACTTCTCAAAACAAAGCGCAGCCTAAACGGAAACGACGCGAATTTCCCTTCAGGGCAACCGGCAGCACACGACCAACTCATGCCGTTCGGATGCAGCATCGGGAATGTCGGCTAGCGTTGGAACCCGTCATCCATGGGGTCAACAGTTGACGGGCAGCTAACCGAACGTCGCGTGAAAGAATGTGTCTTCTTTATCTATATGAGCAAATTACGCGCCTTATCGCGGATACGCATCGAAAGCGCGCGATAATCTTCGGCATTGGCCGATCGCGCGCGCCATGCAGCGGCAATCTGGCGGCTACTTGACCAATCGCTGACAGGCAACCGCACTACCATCGCCTCACCGCCCACATCGGATCGTAGATATAATTCAGGCAGAATCGCTAAACCCACCCCGCTGCCAACCATTTGATGAATTGAATCAAGGCTGGTTCCTTCATAATCGTGCAGAATTTCTGCGCCAAACCGCGCGCACGCCGTCTGCACGATTTGGTGGAAGTGGTGGCGGTGATCCAACGTCAAGAAGTGTGCGCCAGCCAGATCTGTACACTCCAACCGCGCTTTGCCCACCAGCGGGTGATGATTAGGTGCCACCACGGATAACGGCTCATTGAACAGCGATAGGATCTCTAATCCCTCACCTGCAATCGGTTGTGGGCCCACAAGCATGTCCAATCGACCTGCCACCAGATCGCGCGCTTGATCTACTGGAATGCCCTCGCGTATATAAAGACGCAGTTCAGGCTGCTCAACATGAAGCGCGCCGATGATCGCGGGCATAAGATATGGCCCCAGTGTTGGCGTCACGCCGAGTCTGACAATTCCCGCCAGTTGATTGCGTGACCGAGAGGCCAGCCCGCGAATATCGCGAATCTCCAGCATGACTCGCTTTGCTCGCTCGGCAATTTCGCGGCCTACGGGAGTCAATTCCGGCAGACTTGATCCGCGATCAATCAAAATCGTGCCTAGGCGCTCCTCTAGCGTCCGTAACTGATGACTAAGCGTGGGTTGCGAAATGTTGCACAGCTGAGCTGCATGCCCAAAATGTTTCAACTCAGCAACAGCAAGGAAATATTCGAGCTGTCGTAAGGTCGGCATGATTGCTCCGATAGATAAATTCTATCGATTAGTGCCAATCTTTTCGATTGGACGCAACAAACATTCCACGCCATCGCGGGTTTGCAAGGGATAAGAGAGGACGCCCCCAAGCGGTGGTCGATTTCCAGCAGTTCGGTCCCAACACACCTCGTTGCAGGCCAAACAACGCTGGACGATCCAACCACTACCCTTGCCGGGGGCGGCGCGCTGCCAATCCGCGCCGTCTCCGTCAAGATTTTGAAGATACCGCGCGCCGAATGACCCCGAACCCTGGCGCGCGGTGTGCCACGGACCGGATGCCTGAACAGCGATGGCGCAACGCCACTGCCGGCACCCGTGGACTACTGACAGTGCGCGTCATTTGCCCTGGTGGCGCGCACTGTCAGACCAACTGCTGAAGTACGTTTTCTCCCGCCTGAAAGGTACAATTGTCATGTTAAGCCTGCTGACCGCCGCGGCACTCTCGCTGGCACCGCATTCGCTGGAAACGCATCACGATTATCGACTGACGCACGACATCGCACCGCATGTCAGCCAGCAGGAAAAAGGGTGCCGACCATCACACGGCATGACAGTTTGTGCCAACCGGGCCGATGAGCAACGGCGCTGGCGGATCAGCAATGATCGCCTCACGCCGCAGGACACAGCGCACGGCCAGAACGTCAATGCTATGCGCCAGCCGCAGCTACGCTCTGCCAACCCGGTTGAAGATGGCATCAGGTCGGTCCGTCCCACCGCATTGGCCAATTTCATCATCGGAGATTAGGCGCCGCGCTCGAGTGCCGCGATAATGTGCTGAGCCAGGAGGTGTGCAGTATCCGATAGGCCCGGGGCCTCGATCAACGCAATTTCAGTATCGTAAAGCGGTGGCAGGCTGGCCACTTCCGGACCGGCGTTCCCTCCCACCGCCATCAGCCCTGGTGGCACCATTTCCAGCGGTAGAACGGTAATCCCCAACCCTGCCCGAACCGCCGAAAGGCTGCCGGCAAGGCTGGTTGAGGTATAGGCGATTCTCCATGCTCGCCCAATCGCATCCAGCGCCTCGGTCGCGCGTTTGCGATAAACGCAAGGTTCGGGGGAGACCACCAGAGGAATGCGTAACCGGTCTGCCACCGCCTGACGGTCGCGCGCAACCCAAACCAAGGGTTCGCGCCACACACGCACCCCTTCTTGCCGCTCTTGCGCGGGCTGACGCTTCACCAGAACCAGATCGAAATCGCCAGCGTGAAACCGCTCGAACAGATTGAGCGTCAGATCGCAGGCTACTTCCAGTTCCACCAAGGGGTGCGCTTCGGCAAAGGCGGCCAGCACGCCGGGCAAATGGGCCGTAGCAAAGTCTTCGGGCACTCCTATCCGCACCGAGCCTGCAATGTCAGGCTCAAACATTTCAGCCAACGTGGCGTCGTGCAGCCGCAAGATCTGGCGGGCGGGGCCAATAAGCCGCTCCCCTTCAAATGTCATCGCAAGGCTGCGCGGTGATCGCACAAATAGCGCCCGCCCTACCTGCTCTTCCAACCGCTTCAATTGCAGAGAAATTCCTGATTGCGTTCGCCCCAGCCGTGCCCCGGCACGGGTGAAACTGCCAGTATCGGAAATCGTCACGAAGCAGCGCAATAGGTCGATATCAAGGTTTCGCAAAGCCATGTGTGCACTTCTATCATTTACAAATGCAATGTTCAATATTTCAGTTATTCGTTTCACAAATCTCTAATCATGCTGCACTTGCTCAATCGACGAAAGGTTGAACGCATGAACGAGACCACGACTTCCCGTAAATCCGCCCCGAAACCGAAGGTGCGGGTCACCCGTGCCGACGTGGCGCTTGGCGCAATGGCTACCTTGCTTTTCGCTACCTTCATCACTGGAAACGTCTCACTAACTACGCCCGGAGTGGCGCTGGCAGGACTCAGCTTGCTCGTAACGCTGGTAGTCGTCGTCTTTGCCCGTCGCCAGCTTCGCGCGGACCCGCGTCGCGCAGCCTTTAATCGCCTTGCCGCAGGACTTGCGCTGGGCACGCTGCTGATGGCCTTTGCGTCTGACGCGCTGCTGCTGGCCGCTGGCTGGATTGTCATTGGACGGATGATGGTCGGCCTGATCGGCCATGTCGGTGACTGGAACGAGGCGCAAGACGCCGCTCGCCGCGCCACGCTGGCCTTCACCATTAGCGATCTTGCGTTGACCTGTGCGGTCATCGCGCTTGCTCTTACCGCCAGATCAACCCAGATCACCACGATCGTCACAATGATCCCCGTCATGCCATTCGCCACGACGCTCGCCGCCGGGCTACTGCTCGCGGCGGCCGCTATGGCTCGCTGCGCCGCTCCGCCTTTCTCTGGCTGGTTGGTCGGCTCGCTCGCCGCGCCAACTCCGGTTTCGGCGCTGATGCATGCGGGATTTGTGAATGCCGGTGGCTTCCTCTTGGTCCGTTTTGCCCCAGTGCTAGAAGCGGCGCCAATTGCCGGATATGCCTTGTTTGCTGCGGGCGTCGTTGCAGCGTTGATCGGCAGTGCGATCATGATTGTGCGCAGCGATGTGAAAGGTGCGCTGGCAGCCTCCACCGTGGCGCAAATGGGCTTTATGCTGCTTACTATTGCGCTCGGCGCTTATGCGGCCGCACTCTGGCACATGATTGCCCATGGCTTGTTTAAAGCGTGGTTGTTCCTTGGTTCATCGGGCACTGTCTCTACCGCGCCGGTTTGCCCCAAAGGCCTTGACCGCCCGATAGCCGCCATGATCGCACTTGCTGTGCTGATTGTCATGGGCTTGTCCATGTTCACAAGCTTTGCTCCCGCCCTCCTGCCGCTCGGCCTAGCACTCGCAGCCGTGCTCGGTGCACTGACGGTGGCGGCACGCCGTGCGGGCCGCAATCTGCATAGCGTAGGGCTCTTGGCGATGCCGGCGCTGCTCATCGCGCTGAACGCTGCAATACTGGCTGCGTTTGGCAAAGTGCAAAGCGATGCCGCTGCTCCCCTCTTGCCACCGCTGGCCCAATTTTCCCTGCTTTCAATGTTTTTGGGCCTTTGGGTTGCCCAGCAGCGCATCGGATCTGTTGAACGCACGCTGCATCCCGCAATTGTTGCCCGCTTACTCCAAGTCGGCACCCCTGCCGCCGCACTCACCGCCGTACCCACATCTGGCCTGAAGGACTGACCCGATGCATGCCAAGACCGGAAACCTCGCCGCCCATACCACCATGTTCCTCAACCATGCGGATGACCGCGCAACACTGAGCGCGCTGATCGATGTCGCCGCGCAAACCGTCGCGCCGCTTTGGCCGCTCTATAGCGCGATAGCAGTGAACCCGCTCTCGGGTTTTGAAGATCTGCCTTTTGAACAGGCGATCGGTGAAGCTGGCGCGCTGTTTGGCGCACGCGGATCGCTATCCTTGGGGCAATGGCGTGCGTTAAAGGCTGAAGGCCGGATCGACGACATTAACCTGCGCAAAACGGTCGTATCAACGCTCGGCGGGGTAGACACCGCCTTCTCCTCGCTCGGGCCTGACTTGACTGCGTACAACCTGCTGTTGGCGCGGCTTGAGGCAATGCCTGTTGAAGATAAAGCGCCCGCCCGCCGCCAGCTTACTCCGGCCGTGGCCGTGCTCACCCGCTGGATCGCAGGGTTCTTTGACCGCAAGGCAGCATTACCCCTTCGTGGCCGTGAACGTGGGCTCTATGCCTGCGTGACCGAAAGCCTTCGCCACGATCCCGCGATGCTCCGCCTGACAGACAAGCCCGGCGCAACCTTGATCCACAAGGCCCCTGCTGATCCATTGGAGCTGATCGCCATTGCCATGCGGCGCGCCAATATTGCCAGCGATGATCGTATGGCGTGGCTGCGCGGTCTCGTCGCCACCTTACCAGGGTGGGCAGGACACTTACGTTGGCGCAATGAACACGCCGGCGTGACTGCCTCTGCCGGCGCTCCCGCCACGATGACTGATCTCATCGCATTGATCGCCCTAGCGCAGAGTGCCACGAATGCGACGCTCCCCGAGCTCAATTCAGCACCGGCAACCAACGTACAAGCCGCGCTTCTGGGCCACTTCGGTTTGCCCTCGGATGCTGCCGATGGATGGAGCGACGAAGCGCGCGAACAACTGGCCGCGATTACCGCAATGGACCAAACCGCGCTTGGCCTCGTGTTTCTGAAGGCTGCAGAAGCGAGCTATATGTCCACTATCGCGCCTAAGCTTGAAAAGGCATCGCAATGGCGGGAATTGAATGTCCAGCAACCCGTCGCGCAATTGGTGTTCTGCATCGACGTGCGTTCGGAGCCCATGCGCCGTGCGTTGGAGGCACAGGGTGCCTATGCAACGCTTGGCTATGCCGGCTTTTTCGGGCTGCCCATCGCTATTAACCCCGCTTGCGATGCGCCTGCGCGCAATCAATTGCCGGTTCTACTATCGCCTGCCCATTTCGTGACCGAACGCGCTATACCGGGGCGTGAGGCTGATGCTACTGCGATGCTCTCACGCCATGCCGCGTTCGGCGATGCCCAAACCATGCTTGATGCAACTAAGGGTGGCGCAACTGGCTTTGCCACGGCAGAGGCAACAGGCCCGCTGGCCGCCATCACCATGCTCGCCCGCACGTTGGCCCCCCGCCTGACAGACCGAGTCCGGCGCGCCGTGGTCGGGGAACGTGGCAGCGTGCTCACCCCCACGGCCTGCAACGATCGCGATCCGGCGTTCAGCCTCGATCAAAAGATCGCCTATGCCAAAGGTATGTTTGCACTGACTGGGTTGGGCCCATCCACCGCACGTTTGGTGGCGCTCGTCGGCCACGGTGGTTGCACCACCAACAATGCCTTCGCCGCCAGCCTTGATTGTGGCGCATGTGGCGGCCACCCCGGTGGGCCAAACGCGCGGTTGATGGCCGACATTCTCAATGATGCTTCCGTGCGTCAGGGGTTGGCTACAAAAGGCATCGTCTTGCCCGATAACACCTGGTTCATTGCCGCCCAGCACGATACCACGCAGGATATCGTCAGCATCTTTGACCGGCATTCGGTTCCTGCCAGCCATAAGGATGATCTCGAACAGCTTGAACGCGCGCTCGCGCGCGCCGGAACAGTCTCGCGCGAAGAGCGGGCAAAAGCACTGGGTCGCGGTGCCGATGATCTATTGACCGGAGCGGCACATTGGGGCGAAGTACGGCCCGAATGGGGCCTTTCGGGCAATGCCGCCTTCATCATTGCACCACGCGCGATGACCAAGGACATTGATCTTGCCGGAAGTGCATTCCTCCACAGCTACGATTGGCAGCACGATGAAGATGGGAGTGCGCTGACATCGATCATGACCGCGCCGATGATCGTAGGCCAATGGATAAACAACCAGTACCTGTTCTCCACTATAGATAATGAGGCTTATGGCGCCGGCGATAAGACCACACAGAACGTCGTCGGCGGGTTTGGCGTAGTTCAGGGTAGCGGTGGCGATTTGTGCACCGGGCTACCGCGCCAATCGCTTTTCCGGGATGATGGCGTACCCTATCACACTCCACGCCGCCTGACGGTGATCGTGTCCTCCCCGCTGCAACGCGTGCAAGAGATAGTTCTAGGGAACGATACGGTGGGCTGCTTAGTTGAACATGGCTGGATCAACCTCGTTGTGATTGATCCTTGGAAGCACCAGGCGCACAGTTGGGTTCGTGGTGACTGGATAGCACGCCATATCTAACCGTAGCTTGGGTGGTGGAGGCAAAACATCTCTTTGGGCACTCGCACAATTGCTTCTGTCTATCGGAGAAGCCAATTTCGTGAGTGCCCTCTGCATCTGAAACACCTGCCTAATTGCTCTGATAAACACGAAACCGGGTGGAGTGCCTACGCAACATTCCTCCCATCAGGTTCAGTTTGTAAGACAGTTCGAAGCTTACATTGGAATACGCGGCTTGGTGTGCGACCTGGAGGAAAGAAGCCCGCAGCGGCTTCATGGGCAGAAGCGAAATCGTACTGCGCATTAGGTCCTTCTAAGCAGAAAATTGTAGTGCCGTTCGCTGGTCAAGCGGACAAAGACTGCCCGAGCGAAAAATTTGTGCCATAAACTGACGTTGAAGTTAAATTTTGCGCTCAATTGTGCTGCACGTGCGAAAAAATGGAACCCTTATCCCGATGGCCGACCCCGCTGCCGACCAGCACATGCCGACATTCCGCGACTTTGCCCGCTGGACGCGCGAAGTTCTTGGCCCAGACGCCGGTTTCATCCGACTTGCGCTGCTCTATGGCACCGCGATCTCGCTGCTGTCATTGGCCACGCCAATCTCGGTGCAATTGCTGATCAATTCGGTCGCCAACACCGCCTTGCCCGCCCCCTTGATCACGCTGGCGGCCATCTTGTTCACGCTATTGGTCATTTCTGGCGTGCTCAGCGCATTTCGTGTGCATTTGCTGGCGCTGTTTGAGCGGCGCTTTTTCGCGCGGCTTGTTGCGGAGATTACCCTGCGCGCGGTCCATGCGCAAAACCCGTTCTTTGTGGATTCACGCCGCGGCGATCTGTTCAATCGCTTCTTTGATACAGTCGTTGTGCAAAAATCGCTGACGAGCTTGCTGATCGGCGGTTTTGCCATCGTGTTGCAAAGCCTTGTGGGGCTGATCGTGACCAGCTTTTACCACCCGTTCTTTTTGGCATTCAATACTGTGCTGGTGCTGATGGTCGTGGTGATCTGGCGGGTGTGGGCACATGCCAGTTTGCGCACCGCCGTTACCAAAAGCCACGCCAAGCACGCGACCGCGCATTGGCTTGATAGTGTTGGCGGTTCGAACGGCATTTATAAATCAAGCCGCCACATGGCTTTTGCGATTGATCGATCCGAAGCGATGACCGCCAGATATGTCGATTGCCACCGCCGCCACTTCCGCCATACTTTTGGCCAGACCATTGCGTTGCTGCTGCTTTATGCGCTGGCAAGTGCAGGCCTCCTGGCGCTGGGTGGCTGGCTAATCCTGCAAGGTGAATTGTCGATCGGGCAACTGGTCGCCGCCGAACTGATCCTGTCCGGCGTGTTCTATGGCATCGCACAATTGGGCACTTATCTTGAAATATTCTACGATCTTGCCGCCAGCCTTGAGGAACTTTCGCTGTTCTGGGACGTGCCGCAAGAGGCCGCGCCCGATGGCGATGCGCCCGCGCCGCCCGATGGGGCCATCCGCCTGCGCGATGTGCGTCACGCAGGCCACGTCTTTGACTTTGCATTGGAAAGCGGAGCGCAAGTGGGCGTTATCGCTGCGCCCGGCGTCGAACGCAGCCTTGCGGCCTTGCTCAAACGTCTGGAACTGCCCGAAAATGGCTTTGTCAGCGTTGGCGGGGCCGATCTTGGCACGTTCGACATGTATCGCCTGCGTTCCGATGTGATCGTGCTTGATCGCCCCACCATCATAGAAATGACCGTGCGCGAATACCTTGGCCTCAGCGCGCCGGGCCGGCCTGAAGCGATGCTCGACGCGCTGGAACTGGTTGGCCTTGCGCACCGGATCGGCGATTTGCCCGGCGGCTTGGATGCCAAACTCTCCTCGTCAGGCTGGCCGCTGTCGGTGGGCGAAACGATGGCGCTCAAGCTGGCTGGCGCATTGCTTGCCCGGCCGCGCGTGCTGATGCTGTCCCCGCTGTTCGATATGCTTCCCCCCGTCCGCCTTGACGCCGTTCTGAAGCACTTGCGCCCCCACGGCACAACGATCCTGCAATTCACCGCGCGGCCCGAAGGCTTGGCGCGCGATGCGTGGCTGTGGATCGGCAAGCGCGAACAGCGCCGCGCGGATGATCCGGCGCAAATCCTGCCGCTGATCTCGAACCCAGAGGAGCGTTAAGCCATGCCCGCTCCTGCAAAACGCAATTTCGGCGCATTCGCTACCCTGTCCAGCTTGCGCGTCCCCCGCCTGACCCGCGCGCTTGGCTGGATGATTGCAACGTCGATCCCGGTGATCGCCGTGTTCCTGTTCTTGGTGCAGTGGGTGCAAACAGCGCCGGGCCGGGGCGAGGTCATCGCATTGAACCCCGAAGACCGCGTCCAGCAAGTCACCGCGCTGGTGCCGGGACGGGTTGAGAAGTGGTATGTGGCCGATGGCCAATCGGTGAAACAGGGTGATCCCATCGCCCGGATTATCGACAACGATCCTGCGCTGCTCACCAGCCTTGCTGCAGAACGCGCGCAAGTTCTGGCACAGATTGCCGCTGCCGATCAGGCGATGGCAGTGGCGCGGATCGATGTCGGGCGATCAGGCGAATTGCTGTCAGAAGGCCTTGCAGCGCGGCGCGATCTGGAAAACGCCCAAATCAAGGTGTCCGATCACGCAGCCAAGCTGGCCGAAGCGCGCGCCAAGCTGAGCAAGGTCGATATCGCGCTGGGCCGGCAGTCGGTACAATTGGTGCGCGCGCCGCGCGATGGGCGGATTCAGGCGCTTAACACCGCCGCCGGTGGCACTTTGATCAGCGCAGGCGATTGGCTGGCCACGCTTGCCCCGGATCAAGCGCGGCGCGTGGTTGAACTGATGGTTGATGGCCGCGATGTGGCACTGGTGCGCCAAGGACAGCCGGTGCGCCTGCACTTTGAAGGCTGGCCCGCGATCCAGTTCAGCGGGTGGCCCTCGGTTGCCCAAGGCATGTTTGATGGCCGCGTGCGCTCCATCGATCCATCGTCGCAGACATCGGGCCTGTTCCGGGTGCTGGTGGAACCCATGCCCGGCAAGCCTGTCTGGCCGGAAGACAACTTCGTGCGGCTTGGATCGAAAGTGCGGGGCTGGATTCAGATGGAAACCGTGACCATTGGCTATGAATTGTGGCGCCAGTTGAACGACTTCCCGCTCGAATTCCCGCAGCCTGTCGACACTGGCCCGCGCAAGGGCACTGCGGCCAAGGCACTGGCCGACAAGGACGCGGCCAAAGGCAAGCCCAAGGCCGATGGTTACGCCGAGGACGAGAAATGATCCGCCGTCTGGTTATGGCGCTGGCGGTTCTGGTTACGCCCATGGCCCACGCCGCCGAACTGACGCTGGATGACGTCCTGCGATCTTCCGCAACCCACGCCCCGCAAATCCTTGAAGCGATGGCGCGGCAGCGGCAGGCGGGTGCACGCGCACTATCGGCGCAGGGCCAGTTTGATCTGGTGTTCGATGCCGATGCGCAAAGCCGCGCGACAGGCTTTTATAGCGGCACGTTTGCCGATGTAAAAGCAAGCCGTCCGTTGGAAAACAACGGCGGCAATATCTATACCGGCTACCGCTTGTCGAGCGGCAGCTTCCCTAGCTACGAAGGCAAATCGGTCACCAATCAACTGGGCGAGGTCCGCGTCGGGGCGGTGTTCTCGCTATTGCGGGACCGATTGATTGATGAGCGGCGCGGGCGACGTGAATTGGCCGAATCCGAGATCGACCTTGCCGCGCTGGACCGGGATATGGTGGCCATTGGCGTGCAGCGCCGTGCCATTGAGGCCTATCAGCAGTGGGTTGCCGCAGGGCAGCGTGTGGCAACATTGCGCGAACTATTCGATCTGGCGCAGCAGCGTCAGGCCTCGATTGATCGGCAGATTGAACTGGGTGCCCGGCCTGCCATCCTCAGCGTGGAAAACCGCCAGAACATCGTCCGCCGCCAAGCCTTGCTGGTGCGCGCCGAACAAGACCTCACCCTGTTTGGCAACGCGCTGTCGCTGTTTTTGCGCGATGATCTGGGCCAGCCTATCGTGCCCGATGCCGCGCGCCTGCCCGCGCGTATGCCCGAAGGCGTGAACCCCCGCTTGGTCGATCGGCAAGAAGCCATGTCAGGCCGCCCGGATATTCAGGCGCTGCTGGCCCGGATCGATCAGAATTCCATCCGTGTGCGCATGGCGGAAAACGAACAGCGCCCCCGGCTTGATCTGCGCGCCGAAGCATCTCAGGATATCGGCCCCGGATCACCTGTGCGCACCCAGCCTGAGGCGCTGTTTGGTCTGCGTTTCTCGCTGCCGCTGGAACAGCGCGCCGCGCGGGGCCGCATTGCCGAAGTGGCCGCCGAACAAGATGCGCTATCGATCCGCTTGCGCTTTCTGGAGGAACAAGTGGGCGTGGAAATTACCAATTTGCGCACGCAAATGGATGGGGCGCAACGCCTTGCAGCCCTCGCAACCGATGAAGCAGCCCTTGCCCGCCGCATGGCCGAGGCTGAACGCCGCCGCTATGCCTTGGGGGCCAGCGATTTCCTTGTCGTCAACTTGCGCGAAGAAGCACTGGCCGATGCCACGATCCGCGAGATTGACGCGATCTATCGCAGCGCCGCAGCCCGCGCCGAATTGGTCGCCGCCATGGCCGACCGCGATCAGTTGCGGCTCTAGTTCCTGAACTGATGTGTTGGATAACCAACCAGTGATGTCACGCTTGCGAGGCAGCATTACGCATGCGCGCCCGAATGAACGAATAGCGGGTATCGGAGATATTCAAAGGCTATACGAGCGTCGCCTTTTTTGGTGGAATGTGCCAGTCTACTGCCCCGATTGGGAATGGCAAATTTCGGCGAAAATTGACGTTCAGCGGGTAGCCCACGAACGGCACAAATGTCCCACTTGAAGGCATTGCGCAACAGCGCCAGTCGTCGTGGGAGAAGAATACTTCCCGGGGATTCCGACACTACCGCTACAGAAAGCTGTCGCCGGCGTGGTTTTCGAACAACGCAGCGTCGCGGACATAGCCAAGCAGCACCTCAACCTTCTTTTGCCGCGATACCTCCTGCATCTTGGGCAGTGATGCGCCAGCCTTGGCCGCCTCGGTGAGGAACCCGGACCGCAGCGAGTGCGCGCCGACAACTGCAGGGTCGAGCCCAACCTTCTCGGCATAACGCTGGATTAACCGGGCAACCGCACGATCCGACATGGGTTGGTCAGTCATTTTGCCCTGCGCATCGGTCCCGTAGAACAATGGCCCTGCCTCACCTCCCCGGATAGCCAGCCACGCATTGAGCCGGGCAACCGGCTTGAGCACTTTGCCAGACGGCACCGCGATGACTTGCCCCTGTCCCTCTTGATCCGTTTTCGAATGCCGGATCGTCAACTTCAGGCCTTCGCGCACCAGTTCGAGGTCTGCCAACTGTAGCGCGACCAGCTCAGAACGGCGCAAAGCGGCGGCTAACCCCAGAGCCATCACCGCGCGATCTCGGACGGCACGACTACTTTGCCCCTCAGCCGCTGCAATCATCCGCGCCAGATCGGCGGCAAGGATCGCGGTCTTCTTGCGGGTCGGCCGTGCACGCTGCTCACGACGAATGCCGGCCAGCGTATCGGCAATAACATCGCGCGGGTCACGGTGCTGCGGCGCCACCTCCCCTGCTTGTCGATGTCGCCAAGCGATGGCGGCCAGATGCCTGGCGATGGTGCTATCTGCCCTGCCCGCTTGGGCCAGCGCCGCAAGATAGGTGGCTACCGCCTCAGACACCGCAGGCAGCGGCTCCAATTCCCGCTGCCAGCACCATCCTTCAAATTGTTGCCAGTCGCTGTCGTAGGCGCGCACGGTGTTTGCCGCCTTCGAGCGTGCACGATACGATCGCGCCGCTTCAATCTCGTCTGCAAGGCGCGGCGCAATGCCGCGAATGGCCAGGGCTGAATCCTCAGTCTCTGGGATCAGCGCAGTATCACGAGGGTCTCTGGTCATCGTCGCGCCTTTGCCGTTCGCGATTTCGCCCGCGATCTCATGCACCTCTTATAGATAAACATGATGTCCGTGAAGGGCTCTTATCGGACAGCAAACAAACCGTACAAGCAGAGTATACTTTTTGCAGGTTTAGTATACCATCTGTTTGTGCCCGCCTCCCCTGCCCCCTGGCAATTGACGCTTTCCCGCATCGCAGGCGCGCTGCCCTTCGTGTCGCCGCAACTCGGTCAAGCCCTTGCTTTGGCCTCGCTGCGGCGGCTTTGGCGACTCCATGTTCGCGACTTTGCCTTTGAAAATGCGGGACTTGAGCACAATCCAGGCCTCGACGCCGACGAACTGGTGCGCTCGTGGTATGCGGCCGAGCGACGCGACTTTTTGTCGTGGATCGTTGTGACGCACCATAATTGACGTCATGCCGGGTCCAAGCGGAGCCTTTAGCGCTTCAACAATAGTGACATTGGCCTGCTTCTGCCTCAGCCGCTCCCTCGCAACTTGCCCAGCACCCGTGCGGCCGCATTATTGCCTACGGCAAGCTCGCGGGCATATCGCAGCGCGGTGGTCGGCGAGGACCAGCGCAGCGCCAGCGCGATCCCTGCGCCGTCCTCGCCCGCTGCGAACAGGTCCTGTGTTAACCCGACCCGGAACGAGTGCGCGCTCAGCCCACGCACGGTGTCACCTTCCATCCCGGGCTCGACTTCGACGAGACCGCAATCGACCGCCTCCAGCACCCGGCGACGCAGGATCGCAACCACCCCCTGACGCGTGAGCGGCCTGGCCCCGATGTAGTGCCGCACAATTCGCTGCCCGGAGGCGTCTGGCGGACCGCTCAGAACATTGATGCGCCGAAACACCGGACCCTCGCCGATGCCGCTTGCGAGCAACCAGGTCGATAGGCGCGCCATGGTGTCGCCCGACAGCCAGGCCAGAGCCCCCTCCCCCAACTGGTCAGTCTTGGAATGCGCGATGTCGAGCCGTCCGCTGCCATCGCCGACTTGGCGCAGATCGGAAACCGTGGTGCCGACCAGTTCGGAGACTCTTAAGCCCGCGTCATAGGCGAGACTGATCAGCGCTGCGTCACGCAGACCGATGATGTCGCTGCCGCACGAGGCCAGCAGTGCGTTGACGGTTACCCCCTCGGGCGGTGCCTGACCCTCCTGCATCGCCTCGCCGAGCCGTAGCGGCGCAGCCTGCTTTTGCCGTTCACGCTTTTTGCGGCGGATGGCTTTCAGCGTATCGCGCACCATTCCAGCCTGGGTGGGCAGCGGCTCTGTGTCGCCAAAACCCAGGATGCGGTGAATGCGCGCGATCGAGGCGATCCGGCGGGCAAGGGTGGCGGGCTTGGCACCCGCGCGCGTGTCCGATCCTTTAGACAACCAGTGCAAGTAGTGGACCAGCGTTTCCGGTTCGGCGGGAACAGCCGTGGCGACAGGCCGTCGCGCCTTGCACCACCCTAGAAAGCATTTGAGATCGGCCGTGATGGCCGCCTTGGTCGCCGGCGCCATCGCCGCGACTGCGGCCTCAAGCGCCAGCGGACTGGCGGCGCGGGTATCGATCAGCATCCCGTGGCCGCCGAGCACCAGTTCCACCGATGACGGGAACGGACGATCGGTTGTCATGCGGAAGGATCGTTTTGGGTGGATTTCATGGGCACTTTATGGGCCAAAATCGGCACTCTGGGCAATGCTGATTTTACCATAATATTAGATTATGGAAATACCGCCGATTTACGATGCTATGGATAGGATACCAAAGCGTAGGTTTAGTAAACTCTGTGTTGACGACGATTCCCTGTCCCGTTAGCCAGTTCGCAGCCTCCAGAGCGAAAGCCTTGAATTGAGCAGCACGATCGACGCCGGCCCTATCGCCTTCCGTATCGGCCAGATCGATGCTCTGGCCAAATGCCTGCTGGCCTCCGACACCTGCTATTCCGCAGAAATGCGCGCCGCACTCGCCCTCCACTGGCTCAGCCGTGCCTGGGAGCAATACCGCCAGGACCGGGCGATTACCCTCGGGGCCTCGCTGATCGGCGCCGAATGCATGGGCGAGCGTAACGCCTTCCTCGCCCTCTTCGAGCACGCCCTGCCAACCCCCGAAAAGGTGATCGCCGAGGCCATCCGGACAGTGCGCAAGATCGCAATCCTGCCGATGGCCAGCGAAGCCCGAGAGACCGAAACCATCGTCGCTGCCAGCCTTCCCGAACTCAGTGCCGTACTCGACGCGCTGGGTCACGCCAAGCTGCCCGGCGATCCACTCGAGCGGCTGCTTTCCCTCGTCGAGCGCTTCCGCTATTCGCGCGGGAACGAGCCCGATGCCCTGACGGCAACCGCCCGAACCCCGTGCTGGGCAATCAACCTGGCGGCGAGCGCGCGCGGGCATGCCTTTCGGCTGAGCGAGACCCCCCTCCCCTTCCCCGGCCTTGTCCAGCGCCGACTGTTCAGGGCCGACCGCGACCCCAGCCAGCGCCGCGCCCAAGCCCGCGAGAGTCTGCACGATGCACTCTATGCTACTGCCTGCGATATCGCCCGTTTCCCGCGCGGCGCCGATGTTTTTGCGCGCGAGTTTCCGAGCCAGCGTTCGAACTCGCGCCTCTATCATGCCTGGATGCTGCTGTTCGGCCTTGGCACCCTCACCCCCGCCCAACTTGCCCGCGCGCTTGGCGCGACCAAGGCCGGTGCTGCCAAACTCCTGCGCCAGCTGGAGGCAACACGCATGGCCTACGCTCAAGGCCCGTTCACGACCTTTGTCTGCGCCATTACGCCAACCCTGGCACTGCCAGATTGGCGGCATCAAGCAAGCTTCTAGACGGCCAGGCTGCCGTCGGCGGGAGAGGAAGACCCTCGTAGCGCGCGAATTCCGCCGCCAGCTCCCTTTCTTTCTCCTGGCGTTGGCGCACAGTGCCGTATGTGGCGATCAGCGCAAAGATGTCGCAGGTCCATTTGGATCTGGGCTTGGGGAGCTTGCAGGTCCGCAGACGCAATGCACCTCGAACCGGCGTTTCAATTCTACCTTCAGTCAGCGGCCTCTCGGCCAGTCTGGTTGCGATCATACGCTCAAAGCGGTGCGCGGCTTTCGTACGTGGGCTGTGCGCCAGCGCCAGCATGCCGATCCGTTCGCGCGCAAAATGGTACTGATTGGCTACGAACTGCTCCTGATAACGCTGGTATGGCGGCGCAAGCCCCACCCAATCGCTAGGGCGCATCAGGCAGTCGATCACTGTCTTGTTTCGCGCAAGCGCGGCAGAAGTCGGTTTGATTTTCCATTGAATTCTGCGAGATCGCATCACGGCATGCGCCAAGAACGCCTGCAATTGCCGCCCCGTGTCCTCCAATGGAAGGCTCCGCATGTCGGTGAGCGGCAACCCGTGCAGGCTGCATAGCCAGGTCGCCCGAAAAATCCATTCGCGGCGCACGATTATAGGCCCGCCAGCCAGATGCGCCTCGTAACAGCATAGCGCACAGACGTAATGGCGGTGCGCAGAGGGCAGGAGCGCCTCCGCCTCACACGCGAGAAAGGTCGCATTGATCTGCTCGGGATCGATTTCGACCGCCCATGCAAGCCGTTCCACCATCGCATCGCAGGCCGCATGCAGCGCCGGATCGAGACCGCCCTTCCCTCGCGCCAGGTCCAAGCGCGAAAGACCCGGCGCGATCTCCAGATGGCGGAACAATTGTGCCCGGCTCACCCGGTGGGCGGCGGTCAAGCGGCTCAACCACGAATCAAACGCTTCATCTCTGCGTGGCTTGATCGGGAACGCCAGCGTCTCAGGCTCAAGATTGGGCGACCACTTGGCGGCCATCAAGCTGAAGCCGGGAGCATCGCTGCTGCTGCGCGCAAATCTGCAAATTCAACACGCTGACGACCGTCGCGAGAGGCAATCTTATGGCCCCAATGCAAAAGCCGTTTGAAATTCCCTGTCACGCCATGGCTGGTGCGCCAGATGAATTCGGCCATCTCGGGCTCAGCGAAGCGTTCCGGCTCGATGATGCGCAATCCCCGCGCCAGCGCAAGGATCAGGCGCTGGGATGGCTCTCCAGGCGGCCAGAGCGGCAATCGCAGGACGATCGAGCGATAGGCCAGCTCGACGTCCTCGGCAAAGATGTCTGCGGCGATTTCGAGACCGGCGACAACCATAGACACATTGCCTTCGCTCATCAGAAACCGGAATGCATCGAGGGTGTCACGCCTCGCCCTGCCGCCCGCGGTGAGAATGGCGTGAACATTGTCGACCGCCACTAACCGCGTCCGCTGTCTGCCGAGCAATTCAACGACTTTCAGGTCGGCAATCCGGTGGATACTGGTGGTGATCGGCCAACCCTGCTTCCACAACAAGGTCAGGTTGATCTTGAGCGACGTCGGACTAGCTGGGATCACGGTCCTGAGGACGGGAGCATACCGGGCATCCCGCCACCCTTCAGGCTCTGGAAAGTCGCATTCGATACGCCGCTGGGCTTCGCGCAGGATCGATGTCTTCCCCATACCGGATTGACCCACGAGAATGACGCAGGGCGGCCGTTCATCAGGCTCGTCATGTGCGATATCAACCAGCGTTTCCACGGCAAAACGCGCTTCGTCGAAGTCGATCCAGAAAGCGGAACTGTGCGGCTGACCTAATCCCTCCATTTGAGCCACCCTTCATCGTGTAAGTCGGCCACCGATACCCAACTGGGTACATTGGAAACCTCCTGATTTGCCGGCTGAGCGGCGTGGGATACACCTTCCCTTTCCAGCCTTTTTCGCGCGTCTCGCAAGCCCCGCGTCCGGGATTTCGCGTTGAGAACTTCCTGCCTGTTGGCATGCACAAGCCGCGCAATTTCAGCCTGACCCCCAGCATGCTGGTAAACCACGCCGGAATGGCGCCGTGCAGCGACCGCAACATCCCATTCAGGCCTGGTCACGTTCGGATAATTGCCCACCGCAGCAGCAGCGACAAGAACTCCATCGATGACAGGATAGACCTCCTGGATAGTCCTGTCGTCGTAATGGATCATGACCTTGAGACCCAGGCGCGGCGCCAAACTTTCGTGCCAATAGCGAATATGATCAATCTTCACGCCGCCCGATTGAACGGTCCGCTCGACCCACGGCAGAAATCGGCGGGTTAGCTGCTCGATATCGACACCTGGCGGCGCCAGCGGCCCGTGGCTCTCGACACCCGTGGACCACATTTGCGCAGGTGCGACGCGACCCAGTCCTTCGTGAGGTGTATGATGATAGCGGCAAATCTCCCGGACCAACCACCGCTCGAATTCCTCAAGCGTCATCGCCGCGTCCGCTTCCGCATCATGGCCGTCTCGCGCCGTAACATTACCTCCGGTCGCCCCCGGAAGAAGCCGCATTCTACGCGTCATGGTGCCGATCAGACGCTCGATATGCGTGCCATAATGCGCCGGACCACGTGGGCGGACGTCCGGATCGATGCCATAAGTCTTGCAAGCGCTTCTAAAAACTTCCGCGCGATGAGATCCGGCGTGATCGGCATGCAACTTCCTGAAAAAACCATGCATTGGATATTCGATTTCGAGACCGAGACTCTCGAGCAACGGCTGTTTCGGCAACAGAGCATTGGCGATTGCCCGTCCGCATCGAAAAATCGAAGGTGCCCCAAAACTCACGTAGAAGCCGAGAATGCATCGGCTCCAGACGTCGATGAGCAAGGTCACCCACGGTCGGCCCAGAGCCATACGGTGTGTGCTGTCGACAAGTATGACGTCGGCGGGGGTGTGATCCATCTGGACCACATCGAGCAAACCATCGCTGTGGTATTCCCCCGGGTGCGCCTCGTGGGCGGTACGCCGTTTCGAACCCATGAAACGAGCCTTCTGCGGCTCGCTTATCTCCCCGATTATCCGCTCGATCGTTCGAAAACTTGGAACGATCCCGGGATCGAAGCCGTAGTCGCCATTATCGGCGATCAGCAAATAACGCACCTGCTGCGCCGCTTCCCGAACACTGAGCGGCACTTTCGTCAGAACGATTTCTTCAATGAGGCCATCGATCGCCACGAGGACCTCTGGCGGCGCTTGTCTACTTCCTGGCTTTGGACCGCGCGGCCGTGAGGCCAGGCTCTCGGCAATGGGCTTGCTGCGATAGCGCCGCGCCAACTCCCGAATTCGCCGCTCGCCCAAGCCAGTTTCCCGGGCAATGACAGAAACAACGTCGGCCGCCAGCGGCGCGTCCAGCGGAACCAATTTGCGGAAAGTTTGATAGAGGTCCGCGCCGCGCGTTAGCGCAGCTTCCGAATACGCTGCCATTCTTGGCGGTTTGCGTTCGATCATAGGGAAATTTCCCTCTCTTTCGGCCGCGCAGACTGTCGTTTGTTTTGACCACCGTTGAAAGCAGAATCTTTTGTGCGTCATATTTGACTGTCACTTTATCGCGAGAATATGACTTTAATTCAATAGTTTACACCCGATGTTGGAAACTTTGTCGCGTGACAATCGTCCGGCGCGCATCCCCTGCCCTTGCTGCAGCTGCCCGAATGGCACTTGCCGCCAAAAACAGCACAGAGAGTTTCTCCAGCGCCTTTGCCCCCGCCGATGTCGCGCTGGACCGCCTTGATGCACTGCTTCCCAGCGATGACCCCGTGGCCACCCTGCTCGACTTGATCGCAGTGTTGCGGACCAAGGAGATCGATTTTCTGGAAGGCGGCAGCGAGATCGTCGAGTTCGAGGGGATCGCAATCACCCGCCCAGCGCCGCGTGGAGCTGCGTGGGCCGCATCGCTGGCCGTCGCCATGCGCCCACACCTGTTCGGGCTTGGTTCGCCCCCCATCGCGCTCGCAGGGGTTCTGCCGTGTGCGCTGTTTCGGGAGATACAGGAAGATCCCCTTCCCGCCCTACTGCAGTCGGCACTCGGGACTGCCTGCGATCATGCCGCGGATGATCTCTACACTTTGCATGGCGCATTGGCGCGGGGTGATGCAGTGCTCGCTGATCGAAATGCTTCGTCGACTGCGCCACAGGCCTGGCTTGTCATCAGGGGACTTGGTCCCCTCACCCGCGCAGAACTGGCGCGTGCGCTTGGTGTAACAAAACGCACTGCGTCGTTGGCAGTGTCAACTCTTGAGCAACTGGATCTCGTACGTTTGCGACCCGCCGACAACTCGATCTTTCCGGTACGCCACTGACGAGAATGGAGATACCAAGCCTTAGGTACGATGCACTTCGCGGTAGGGAACACCAATCCGTCGTGTTGCGCTTGCCCGGCGGCGCAGGAGGCCAGCGATAAAGTGTTCTGCGTCAGCAGCGTCAGCAGCGTCCGCAAACGACAACCGCTTGCCCTGCCCTCGCGTGCCTATCCTGCCCCAAGTCAGTTCGACGATCGAAACCCCGAACAGGTCCTGGCTTCGAGATATAACGTAGCGCCTTGCAACATTGAGAGCAGGATATTTGGCTTCTAGCCAAATCTAACATTCCCTTTGTTCATCCTCTAACATGCGGAGGAGTATGCGATAGCCACGGGGAGTTAGGCCAATCGGAATTTTGAATCACAGGTCCCTATCGTGATTCAGGGAATCGATCTTGAGGCTCTGACCAGCGCTAATCTGCGGAGCCGCTATCCCTGTGGAATGACCGCGTCGCACGCAAAGCGGTCATTCCACAGGGATATGTCGGCCTTCCTTAATCCTGAATCAAATCAATAACAAATCCGCCGCAGGCGAAACGTTAGGGGATTTAGATTCTAAGGTTAAGAGGTTACCTGCTCGCGATTAGCATGCAAACTCCTGATTTCTCGCGAGTCGGGGTGGCTATGCCGAATCTGAAAACACGACGTTCGGTTTCTGATAGCACGACAGCCAGATTCTAATAACACGTCATCTGATGCCCGATCACACGTTCGCCACCCTCCCGCCCTGTTGATAACTTTGAAAGCGCGGCTCAGAGCGTGAGGCCAGAGGATCAGTTAGCGTTCCGATTCATATATGATGCGCCGATCCCAAACTTTCTGATCGCCATTTGGCCTTAGGCTGAAACGAACGTGTTTTCGGAAATGCGGTATCTCCGGTCGAACGTGTTTTCGGGAATGGCTTTGGAGGGGTTATTTTCCCCCGGCTTGTCGGCTGACCCGTCGCGCTTCTTGGAAGCAGTGCCCGAAGTGGAGGCTTAGGCAATCTGCCAGTAGGTTCGACATTTGCACGTTAGATGGCTGATTTCGGTCAAAGATGACCAGCTGAAGCATGGTCGGAGTTTCAAAGCCGGTGCTCTTGGCCTTGTTAGCGATTCCTCAGCAGGTGCCGAACGCAGACATAGTTTGCTGATTGGATAGGCGAAGCGAAGTGATTCCCGAAAACACGTTCGTTAGCGGTGGCGCTTCACGGCGCTGTTCTTATCTTTACGATAAATCGCGATGCCCGCCGTAGACCGTCACCAGGTCTAGCAGAGCGGCAGCTGCACTAGCCCCGGGCGCTCATAACCGGTCCTGCAGAAGTGCGCGCCCTTTAAAAGCCGGGAAGCGTATGCTTATTGCGCTCATGGTGCTTCTTAATGAAGCCGTAGAACCGTTTCGAGTAGTTCCTTGGCAACTCATGCGGATTGCTGTTCAGAAAGGAATCGAATTGCCGCATCAGGGCATCGAGATCCCAACCAGGACATTCAGCACGGATGGCCTGATAGATTTCGGGATCGAGTGTGTCCTGAGCCCCCCCTCCCCTTCGTCGTGACTGAGATTGGCTTGCGTTGTTGGCCATTTCTGCTGAAGCATCGGCTTGTTGTTCGGGGCGCAGGCTCGCACTCGTTGTTGCAAGGAGTTTGCGCACGAGGGCAGGATCAACGAATTCCTGCGGAGGGCTGACCTTGGAGGCCTTTGGGAGAGATGCCTGCTGACTGCGCTGTGCTCTGCTCTCCGTGGTGACAGAGCCACTTTCGCCGGTTTTCCCGGAAGGCTTTTCGAGATGGCGACGCATCACCATCTTCAGCTTTGGACGCGGTGTCTCTGCCCCAATGACTTCCAGACTGATATCCGGGAGGTTATTGGCTCGCGCCAGTTCGAGAATTTTATTCTTGAACGAGGGCAGGGAGCTCTCGCTACCACTTTTCTGATGAAGAGTTTCGAAGCCAATCGTGAAACCTTCCGGACCATTGCCACCAGCGTGCTTGCGAGCTGCGCGGTAGAGCCATTTCCCGAGTCCACTCGTTATCTCGAAATACAAAGGCGAGATCGCAAGGACATTTCGCTTGTCCATGACGCCGTCGAAGAACCACTTGGAAAGCGTGATTTCCATTCCGAGCGAACGCTGGGTTCGTTCATCAACGAGATGAGTATAGCTATCGATCCACGAAAATGTGGTCTCGCGGGATTTAGAGTTCGCTCGGATGTTCGTCTTGATCGTCGTGGCCTGAAGACGATCAAGGGCTGCGATCAGACGCTCATAGGCGCGCCCACTTACACCCCAGCAGATTCGCTTGAGAAGATCGCCAGGTTGAACCCTAATGGTCGGCGACAGGTCGTTGTCTCCCCGCTCGCGCAGTTCGTTGAGGTGGGACGCCAGATAGATCATGATATCTGCATCCCAGATGGTCGCCATGCCATAGGCTGGGTTGGCTGACACATGCACGGTGACGGACTTATCCGGACTGAGGTACTCAATGGGTTTCAGGCGTTTCTTCTTCGAAAGACTGAAGAAAGGGCGCTGCATGGTCTCCTGATAGTCCCGCAGCGAGATATCGCTGAAATCAGGCAGCGTGAAGAACATCTCGAACTGCACTCGGCGGCCAGAGGAGGACTGCTCTGGCTCGCTCACGTTCTTCGCCCATTAAATCTGCCACTGTCCCACATGTGGGAGGGGTTAGTTAAGTATATGTAAAAAAACGATAAAAACCACATTTTTAGAGTGGTGAAGACATGGCCATAGGTGGGTTCGCAACCCTCCTTCATCGGGCAGGCCTTTTTAGAATCTTCGCCTTCTCAATCAGAGGGCGCAATGCATCGAGGATTTCGTCAGCGCTCAAATCAGTGGGGTTGATCGTTATCGTGAGTCCTCGTGCACGATCTTTTTCGATGACACCAATGGACGATCCTGCGGCTTCAATTACGGCTTTCTGGACACGGCCAGGCCTGCCTGAAACTGCCTTGAGCAGACGGATAACAACCTGAGGGCCGGAAATTGGCTCTTCGTCTCCCGATTGCCGGAAACTTTGTTCCGCAGCGATTTGCTTTGCTGCTTCCTCCATTCTGGGGCGCAGCGATGGGTTGCGTATGGCTGGAAGAAGCTTGTCACCGTACCGGACCTGAAGTTCCATTGGCGAGGCAAATGCGCTTACGATTGTTTGCGGAATCTCTGTTAGGCCAATGTACCGAGCGAGAGTGGATTTCGAAATCTTCACGCGTTCGGCAAGCCGGGCCTGAAGGCCATCGTAATAAGTATCGACTGCCGCCTTGTAGTTCAAACCGCGCTCCAGGTCTGAGATGTCTTCCCTTTCGCGGTTCTCGATGTCAGCAAGGCGGAACGCAGCTTCGTCATCGAGATCTTCGATGATCGCGACGAGTTCGATGTCCGGATAGTGATTCGCGTTGAGCCACGCGACAGCCCAGTGGCGCCTGGTGCCGATGATCAGCTCATATTGCTGCTCACCTTGCTGCTTTCGACGCACGACTACTGGGATGCGGTTCCCATTCTCTGCCTGGATCGATTCAATCAGAGAACGCAAACGGGGCTCGGTGAGCCGTTCGTAGTCACGGGCGTTCCCCGGCCAGATCAAACATTCTGCTGGCTTGAGCCGGATGGTAGGGCGCTTGACCATCCGCGCTGCTTCCGTGAAGCCTTCAAGCCGACGTGTTGTGAAATTGCGCGATGCAGCTGCCCCTGTAGCTTCTTTTGCTTCGGGGGCAGAGGGTTGGTCTGGGGCAGGGGAGGCGAGGGCCTCGCCAATCAATGAACGACGGCTCATGCTGCAACACTCCCCGCCGTGTTAGATGACCGTCGCGAAATGCTTTTGGACGGCCACTGTTCGTGTATCTCGTTCAGAATTTCGCCAAAGACTGCATTGAGATTGTCCCTGCAGCGCTGATAAGTTGCGTGAGCTGCCGATGGCTTGCTTTCGTAGATTGATCGGAAGGCTTGAGTCGCATTCTTGATTTCTTCCGAGGCAAGGATGGGCTGATTCAGAAGATAATTGGCATAGGTGGCCTTCATCATCTTCCACATGTCGGCCTCACCGGGCTTGCTCGGGGTGTAAGCTGAGCAGACAACACGAATGAACCCATAATCAACGGGTGTTCCGTGCGCCTCAAGGATCTCGATGTTCTCGGCGATCGTGTCCATGAAGTGGATGGTCGAGAGGTAGTCGAGCTGCCGGGCAGGAACAGGAATGAGCATGCCTGTTGCGGCCGCCATTACATTGAGACCCAAAAACCCCATCGCCGGCGGCGGATCGAGCAAAACGACATCGAAGTCCTTGATAATACTGTCGATGCCAATCCGCAGACGCTGAAGTCCCTCGCGCACCGCTTGCCCGCCCTCCGTGAGCGTCGCCGTGAGGTCCCACTCTGCATCCTGCAGGCCAAGGCTTGATGGCACTATTTTGATTGTGGGCCATGCCGTGTCCCGGATAGCCTTGCTGAAATCATCGAAAGTGCTGCGGGGCGACAAAAAGTTGCCCAATGATTCTTGGTCATCAATTAACGTTTCGGGCTGAATGTCGAACATCGTGGTCGTTGAGGCCTGCGGATCACAATCGATCACGAGCACGCTGTACCCATTGAGGGCAAGAAAATCGGCAAAATGCTTGGTAATAGTACTCTTGCCAACGCCACCCTTGAAATTCTGCACTGCAACTACGACCGCGTTTTCATGGGCGAGCTTGCCCGGATGAATGTTCAGCGCCTTGCGAATATGAGTAAGGTCTTCAAGTGTGTAATAGCGGCGGCCATTGGTGAGCTGCTTGGGAGGCGCGAGACGTCCTTCCTTCTCTGCCTTGGCAAGCGCTTCAGGCGTTCTTCCGACCAATTCCGCCGCCGCCGTTGGCCCAAAGGTGATGTCGAGCACCTTCCGATCATCCGGTTTGAACACTACGGCCTTGACCCGATCACGCATCATCTCGCACGATCTAGTCATGTTTCGCAGTGTGTTCACGGTATAGGTCATGCGCCAGCCTTTCGATGAATCACAATTCCGCGACCCAGTTAGCGTTTTATGACCATTTCCATCCGTAAAAGTCAAACCGATATCACAAAGCTGGTACCATTCCCTAATTCCGAAAACTGAGAGGCGCATCTTGTCGTAGGTCGTGGAGATGCGGCTTCCTATTCTGCAATCCAACTCGGTACAGCCTGCGCACGGAAAGTGGTTGGCGCTGTCCTTGCAGAGCTTGGGAACGATCATGAACCCGTCCCGCCCAAACGAAAGGGGAGGGGGAAGGCCTGATGCGGTTCAGCATCAGGAGCAGACCGTGACCGACCTTTTTGAGCAATCCAGCCAGAAGCTGGACGCAGCAATCACTGAAATCCAGCACGCCATCGCCACCGGACTAGCGAACAAGCAACGCCTGTTTGAGACAATGCGCCAGCTCTACGGGGAGGGCTCCGCAAACGGCACCTGGAGCCAGAGGGACGCTTTTGACCTGCTCGAGGCAGCCTTGACGCGCCACATGGCCGGACTGCTGAACAAACCTCAGATGCTGACCCAGATTTCGGAGATCAGTGCGCTTATCGATGCACTGCCGACGCATACGGTCAGAAGTGAAGACCAGATCAAGTACCAGCAATTCTCGACGCCCGCAGACCTCGCAAGCCTGGCCGTGATTTTGGCGCAACCGCTCGCAACCGATATCGTTCTTGAACCGAGCGCCGGACATGGCGCTCTTGTGGCAACTTTACCCGATATCAGCGCATTGCACCTCAACGAAATCGATCCGCGCAGGCGTGAGAAGCTGGTTCTGCTGTTCCCCCAGGCCACCACAACAGGGATCGATGGAGCCATGCTGGCTTCGCATCTCGACGCGGCTGTGCAGCCAAGCCTGATCCTGATGAACCCACCGTTCTCTAGGTCAATGGGGCGAGGGGCAGACGAGTTCGCAGCGGTGCGTCACCTGCGCGCTGCCATAACGCGCCTCAGGCAAGGAGGACGGATCGTCGCGATCATGCCGGACTGGTTCACGACGAGCGCAAAGCTTGCGAAAATCTACGAAGACACCTTTGCCTCTTGCACGGTCCGCACATCCATCCGGCTCGATAAATGCTATCACAAGCAGGGCACCAGCGTGGCCGTGCGCATGTACGTGATCGACAAGATCCCGGGGCAGATCAGACCTCCAGTTTTGGCGCGGGAGACAGTTGCAGACGTCGCGTCTGCGGTTCCAATCATCAAACGCGTGACAATCCAGCCCGACTGCGAACCGCGCGCGGTGCCGCCGAACGCAAAGCCGGGTGCGCTCTTCAAAGCCATGCGGGCAACGCCGATCACAAAGCCCGTCAAAGCAAGGGCCGCCCAAGCCCCCAAAATCGCAGCGCTGGCGTTCAGTACCTTGGACAAGCCGCGCGTGCTCGGTGAGCAAAGCGGGGTCTACATCCCCTACCGGCCAAGCCGGGTCGACATTGTTGGTGCACGCGAGCATCCGACGCCGCTCGTCGAAAGCGTGGCCATGGGATCAATCCCGGCACCTGTCCCGGATTATGTCCCGGCGCTGCAGGATCGGGTCTTGCAGGAAAGCCTGCTCTCCGAGGCCCAGATCGAAACTGTCATCTATGCCGGGAACGCGTGGCAGCAGCATTTGCCTGGCCTGTTCGTTCCGGCTGAAGAGGGTGTAGGCCTGCAGCTGGGCGAGCATGGACGCGCCTACCGCAAGGGCTATTTCCTCGGTGATGGCACGGGGGCAGGGAAGGGCAGACAGATCGCCGCCTGCATCCTTGATGGCTGGCTTGCCGGACGCCGCAAGGCCATCTGGGTCTCGAAGAACGAAAGCCTGCTCGAAGACGCGCGCCGCGACTGGAGCGCCATCGGGGGCCTTGCGGCCGACATTCAGCCGCTTTCCAACTGGAAGATCGATCAGGCCGTTCCGTTTCGCGAAGGGATCCTGTTCGTCACTTACCCGACCCTTCGTAGCCAGCGTCAGGACGCCACGCGCCTGAAGCAGCTGCTCGATTGGGCCGGCGAGGATTTCGACGGTGTCATCGCCTTCGATGAGAGCCACGAGATGGGCGGTGTTGCAGGGGGCGAGGGCGCCCGCGGCACGAAAAGCGGATCGCTGCAGGGCATCGCCGGCGTGCTGCTGCAAAACAATCTGCCCGATGCCCGGGTTCTCTACGCCTCTGCGACTGGGGCCTCGGAGGTCAACAACCTTGCCTATGCCGTACGCCTCGGTCTGTGGGGGCCCGGTACTGCGTTTGCCAACAGGGAAGATTTCATCAGCCAGATCAGGGCAGGGGGCATCGCTGCGATGGAACTCGTGTCGCGGGACCTCAAGGCACTGGGCCTCTATCAGGCGCGCGCGCTTAGCTTTGCAGGCGTCGAATACGAGATCCTGAAACATGATCTGACCGCCGAACAGATCGCCGTCTACGACACTTATGCCGACGCTTGGGCTATCATCCATCAGAACCTTGAGGAGGCGCTGGAGTTGACCGGCGTCGTCGACGAAATCGACGGCACAACGCTCAACAGCGGTGCGAAAGCCGCAGCGCGAAGCCGGTTTGAAAGCACCAAGCAGCGGTTCTTCAACCAGCTGCTGCTGTCGATGAAGCTGCCCACGCTGATTGCTGCCATCAATCTCCATCTGGATCGCGACGAGGTGGTTGTGGTCCAACTGGTTTCGACCGCCGAAAGCATCCTCGATCGCCGTCTCGACAGCCTCTCGCCAGAAGAGCGCGCGGAACTCGACCTCGATCTCAGCCCGCTCGACGCGGTGATTGAGTACCTTGAGCGCGCCTTCCCCACGCAACAGATGCAGGTATTCGTTGATGATACCGGCACCCAGCGCTCGACACCTATGTTCGATGAGGAAGGCCGTCCAGTCCACAACCAGACTGCGATCGCCCGCCGCGGCGAGATGATCGAGCACTTGTGTGCCATGCCGCCGATCAAGCCAGCGCTGGACGGGATCATCGAGCACTACGGACCGGAGAAGGTCGCCGAGGTGACCGGGCGCAGCAAGCGGCTCATAACCCAAAGCGACGGCCAGCAGCGTCTCGAGACCCGCTCGCCGCGGACAAACCAGTCCGAGACCGACCATTTCATGGATGGCAGGAAGCCGATCCTTGTCTTCAGCGATGCGGGCGGCACCGGACGGTCCTACCACGCCAGCCTTGATGCAGCTTGCCAGAAGCGGCGCATCCACTTCCTGCTTGAGCCGGGATGGCGAGCCGACCGCGCCATCCAGGGGCTGGGTCGAACGCACCGGACCCATCAAGCCAACACACCGCTGTTCCGGCCTGTGACCACGAACTGCAAGGGGGAACTGCGGTTCACAAGCACCATTGCGCGCAGGCTCGACAGCTTGGGGGCGCTGACGCGAGGCCAACGCCAGACTGGCGGCCAGAACCTGTTTGACCCTGCCGACAATCTCGAAAGCGAATATGCCAAGGCGGCTCTCTCGACCTGGTTTGCCTTGCTGGCACACGGCAAGCTCAAGAGCGCAACGCTGATCGATTTCCAGCGCCGGAGCGGGCTCAAGATTGTCTCCGAAGATGGTGTTCTCGAAGAGGACCTTCCGCCAATCCAGCGTTGGCTCAACCGCATCCTTGCGCTGCCGATCGGAATGCAGAATGCGATCTTCGAAGAATTTCTGGGGTTGGTCGAAGCGCGGGTGTCGGCTGCGCGCGAGGCCGGTTCGCTCGATGTTGGCGTCGAGACCCTGCGGGTCGAACAGGCCGAGGTTGTCGAAGACATAGTCTTGCGGACCGACGAGCGAACCGGTGCCACGTCGCATTTGCTGCAGCTGGCTCTCAAGACGAGAGCACGGCCGATCTCCCTTGAGCGTGTCCTTGATCGCCGCGACTACGCTGACGGCTGCATTCTGCTCCAAAACACCAAGAGCGGGAAAGCAGCCCTGGCCGAACCTTCGCGGCACTTCATGACCGAACAGGGCGAATTAATCAGGCGGGTTATCCTCCACCGTCCGCTCCGGCGCGAATACCACCACTTCGATGACCTTGCGGAATCGGCCTGGGAAGAAGCTCCGCGCCGGACTTTCGAGAAGCTGTGGCAAAGCGAGGTTGCGGAGCTTGCCGAACGGCTAACGACAGAGACCGTGTACCTTGCGACCGGACTTCTCCTGCCGATCTGGTCGAGCCTGCCTATCGACTATCTGGAGGTTCGGCGGATCGTCGACGAGGAGGGCAGAAGCTGGCTCGGCCGCATGGTCCACGAACTCGATGTGGCGAAGCTGCTCGAGAAGTTCGACATTGCCTCCACCGTTGAACTAACCCCGGATACGATCATCAAGGCGCTCGGCGAAGGCCGGACAGTCCCTATCAAGCAGCCGTTCGAGGCGACCATCAGATGGTCGCGCGTGGCAGGCGAGCAGCGCTACGAAATCGTCAGGGCGCCTGTCGATCAGCTGCCTTGGCTCAAGAGCATCGGCTGTTTCACGGAAATCATCTCGTTTCGTACCCGGGCGTTTATTCCGATAGAGGCAGCGCCGTCTGTCATCAGAGCACTGTTTCGAGCATGTGGAGCAGCTATGCCGGAGCCATCGATGCCGACTTTCCCGGTTGAGCCCTAACGCCCCACGGTTTTCCTCTTGGTATGATCCATCTGTGCAGCATGGAATGGCGAGGAGTGGGACAATGCTGCCGTTCGACGTGCGCCGCTCAAACGGCAGGCTTCGCCGCAACCCGCCTTAGCTAGCGTGAGATGGGGCGGATGGGGGTCTGGGGCAAAAGGTTTCCGGCTCAGGTGTCAACACCGGGACAAAAAACGGGCCAGGCTGTCAAAACCGGTCGACAGTCGAGCACTGGCGCACTTCGGTGATTACCTCTGCGGTCGGGGATCCCCGCGTCCGAAGGCGTAGTCGCTAATCAGCGAGCCGCAGACACCGTTATTCCCGCTACATCATCTAGTGGCAGCTGTGCACCACAATGATGGCCGGCGGCCTCACCGACACGCTGGATCTGGCTTTGCTCCATACCACCTGCCCCCACGAGTTGCACAGTGGCAAGTGGTATGGCTAGCCGCTCATCCTTTAGGTTTCAGCGTCAAGGGAAGGCCGGCGAACATTATGACTGCCTCTTCAACCAATGCCGCTATTTCCTGATTGATGCGGCCCGCAACATCGCGAAACCTTCTGGCAAGGGCGTTGTCGGGTACAATGCCCAGACCCACTTCGTTGGCGACCAGAATGACCGGCCCCCGTGCGGCTGAAAGCGAGCGCGTCAGTCCTTCCGTAGCGGCAGCCGTATCGCGTTCCGCCAGCATCAGGTTCGAAGCCCACAGCGTCAGGCAATCGACCAGCACCACCGTCTCGGGCGTGCTATATACCGTGATCGCCTCCGCCAGTTCCAGGGGGGCCTCGACGGTTGACCAGCGCGGCCCACGATCGGCACGGTGCAGGGCAATCCGCTCGCGCATCTCGTCATCGAAGGCCTGGGCTGAGGCCAGATAGATCAGTTCACCCGCCAGGGCCTCTGCCCTGCCTTGCGCATAGCGGCTCTTGCCCGAACGCGCGCCGCCCAGCACCAGCAAGTGGGACAAGGCGCTGCTCATGCGCTGTCTCCCGCCGGGACGGAAGCGGGTCTCTCCGCCATGGCCAGCGCCACCAGCGCGTCAATATCGAGATGCTCCTCAAGCGCGGCTGCGATCTCGTCCAGCGCCGCCTCGACAGAGGCGCCATAGTCCACGCCCCCGGCTTCTACATCCATGCGCGACAGCAGCGCCCGGCGCAGCTCCGCATCAGCCAGCAGGCCGTGGACATAGGAACCAAACACCGTGCCGCCCGCATTTATCGCGCCATCGCGGCGGCCATCGGCGAAAACGGCGAAGGGCTGTTCCGTATCCGGCCCGTTGGTTTGCCCCATGTGCATTTCATATCCCTGGAATGGCGCGCCCATCGCCAGCCCGCTGACCGGACGCAACGCCTTGTGCGCGTGCAAGGTCGTTTCAACATCAAGCAGGCCAAGGCCGCTGGCAGCGCTGGCCGAACCTTCAAACCCATCGGGATCGGCGATGCTTTTGCCGAGCATCTGGTAACCACCGCAAAGCCCAAGGATCAGCCCGCCGCGCCGGTGATGCGCAAAAATATCGATGTCCCAGCCCTCTGCACGCAGAGCGGCCAGATCGGCGATTGTCGACTTTGACCCGGGCAGGATGATGAGTGCGGCCTCTGCCGGGATCGGCTGGCCGGGCGGAACCATGTGCAGGTCCACACCATGTTCGAGCTTCAGCGGATCGAGGTCATCGAAATTAGATATGCGCGGCAGGATCGGACAGGCGATCAGCTTGCGGCTTTCAGCCCGCGCCTTGCCGCTCTCCAGCACCACGGCATCCTCGCTGGGGAGCCGCGCCGCCGCGCTCAACCATGGGACAACGCCGAAGCCGCGCCAGCCTGAGAGGCTTTCGATCTGGGCGTAGCCATCGGCGAACAGGGCGGGATCCCCCCGAAACTTGTTGATGATGAAACCCTGGATCATCGCCGTGTCGGCGGGGTCGATGATCGTTCTCGTGCCAACGATGGCGGCAATGACTCCGCCGCGATCAATATCGCCGACCAGCACGACGGGCACGCCTGCCGCTCGCGCAAAGCCCATATTGGCGATGTCGCCAGCGCGCAGGTTGATTTCCGCAGGAGAGCCGGCACCCTCGACAACGACGATGTCGCACGCCCGGCGGAGCCGGTTATAGCTGGCCAGAACTTCGCCGAGCAGCGCGCCCCGTGCCTGCCGAAAATTGCCCGCGCCCAATGTGCCGCGCACCCGACCATGCACGATCAGTTGCGATGTGCGGTCGGCCTGCGGTTTCAGCAGCACCGGATTCATGTCGGTATGCGGCTCCACCTTGCAGGCGATTGCCTGCAAGGCCTGCGCCCGGCCGATCTCGCCGCCATCGCTGGTGACGGCAGCATTGTTCGACATGTTCTGCGGCTTGAACGGCAAGACCCGCAAACCCCGCTGCACCAGGGCGCGGCACAGCCCCGCCACCAGCACGGATTTGCCCACATCAGAGCCGGTGCCCTGAAGCATTATAGCGCCCATGCTGCACCTCCTGCAATACCGGCCGCCATGAACCACAGGCACAGACATGCACGGGCGTAGATGCCCAATCCGCGCCAAATATCCTCTGTCCGGGCCGGGCGGTCTCCCTCCCCAATCCAGAGCTTGTCCGAAAGAATCCCGTCATAAGCGATTGGCCCAGCCAGGCGCAGCCCCAGCGCCCCAGCCATCGCGGCCTCGGGCCAGCCCGCATTGGGCGAGGCGTGCCTGGACGCATCGCGCCACAATATCCGCCAGCCACCCCCGCCGCACAGGCAGATCAGCAATCCCGACAGGCGCGCTGGAATGAGGTTCATCGCATCGTCGGTGCGGGCCGCAGCCCAACCATAGGCGCGCCATCGCTCCTCGCGGTGCCCAATCATGCTGTCGGCGGTGTTGATCGCTTTATAGGCCCAGATACCGGGCAGCCCCAGCACCAGCAGCCAGAACAACGGCGCGACCACCCCGTCGCAGAAACTTTCCGCCAGACTCTCGATCGCCGCGCGGGCAACACCCGCGTCATCAAGCGCGGCTGTATCGCGGCCAACGATCATGCCGACTGTGGCGCGCGCGGCTGGCAGATCCTGCCGCTCCAGCGCATCGGCAACGAGGCGGACGTGGTCGTACAGGCTGCGCTGCGCCAGACCCGGCCAGGCCAGCACAGCGATCAGGGGCCAGGCCCAAGGCCCGGCGATTGCCACGAGCAGACTTTGCAGCACCCAGCCCGCACCGCCCGCCATACCCAGCAGGATCAGGACGGTGACCGCCCCGGCCATGCGCCGCTGTCCATCGGAACGCGAGGGGACATTCCAGCGCCGTTCCAGCGCGGCGATAATCCGCGCAAAGATGCCCACAGGATGGCCGATCCGGCGATACAGCGGCTGAGGCCAGCCCACTGCCGCGTCGAGCACCAAGGCCAGGAAAGCAGTCAGATCAATCATCAGCCAGCGCCGCATCAAGGCGATCCAGCGCCTGTCGGTCGGCGGGCAGGCCCAGGCGCAGCCAGCGCGGATCGTAATCGAACGGCCGCGTCAGGATGGAATGGCGCGCAAGGCGTTCGAACAGCGCGGCGGCATCGTCCGTTTCGATCAGCCGGAACAGCGGGCAAGCACCTATCGCGCTGTAGCCCCGCCGCGCCAGCACCGCGTCCAGCGCATCCGCCTGTTCACGCAAGGCCATCCGCATGGCGGCTGTCCAGTCCACATCCTGATATGCCGCTGTGCCGATGGCCAGCGCCGCTGCCGATAGCGGCCAACTGCCCAGCCGCTGCCGATATTGCGCGATCAGCGCGCGCGGTCCCAGCACAAAGCCGAGCCGCACCCCGGCCAGCCCGAAGAATTTGCCGAACGAGCGGAAGATAATCAGCCGCTGTCCGTCCTGCACATGGGCGGCAAGGCTGCTGTGCGGGGCGGCATCGGCAAAGGCTTCGTCCACGACCAGCCACGCTGCGCTGTCGCGCCGCGCCGCCAGCCAGCCAAGCAGGGTGGCAGGCGACATGATCCGGCCATCGGGGTTATTGGGATTGGCAAGGATGATGGTCGCCTCCTCCGTTCCGGTCAGCTCGGTCAGGGCTACGGGGCGGCTGCGGGGAATCATTTCGCCATGGGTGCGATAGCTGGGCTGGGCGTGGATGGCAGCGCCGGGCAGGATGTCACCCAGCATCCGCAGGCCGATCTCCGTGCCTGGTACGGCACAGACATGGGCTGGGTCAGTGCCGAAACAGGCGGCGGCAGCGGCCTCCAGATCGTTCAGCGCGCCGGTGTCGGGCAGCGCCTGCCAGTCCACTGCCAGATTGTCCGCGCCGGGCCAGCCATGCGGATTGATGCCGGTGGACAGGTCGATCCACGGCGCCTTGCCCATGCCGAACTGCGCCATGGCATCGGCCAACCTGCCGCCGTGAAAACTGAAGCTGTTCATGTCGTGTGTATCCATAGGCCCGTGATTGCCACGCTCAGCAGCAAGCCGGTTTCGATCAACTCGATGCCTGCACCATGGCCATCGCCGGAAATCCCGCCCAACGCGCGGCGCACGTGCCACCCCCACCACAGAACGAGCAATGGTGTGACAAGCAGCGCCGGAGTGAACCACGCCGCCGCTGCCAGCGCGGCCGCCCAGCCCGCAAGATCGATCGGGCCGATGGCGGAACGGAATCGAGCCGCCAGCCCCTGATGCAGCGGCATCAGCCACCATGTCCACACCAGCGGGCCGATGCGCGCGGCAAACGGCACCAGTACCAGCGCGCCAAACGCCCGTGCATCCACCAGCATATCCAGCAGCACCAACTTGCTCAGCAGTTGGAGCACAATCGCGACAACGCCGAAGCTGCCGACATGGGGATCGGCCAGAACGGCCAGCAGCCGCTCGCGATCTTTATGCGCCGCGCCGCTGGCATCGGCGAGGTCGGCCAGGCCATCAAGGTGCAGCGCGCCGGTCACGCCCACCCAGACGATCAGTGCGGCTAATGCGCCCAGCCGGTGATCGACCAGCGCGCCTGCCCATGCGGCTCCCGCAACCGCTGCACCAATAACCAGGCCTACAGCGGGAAACCAGCGCATCGACCGGGCAAACGCGGCATCATCCACGACGATTGTCCGCAGTGGAGCTGGCATAGGCAGCCGCGTCAGGAATTGCAGGGCGATGATGAAGCCCCTCACGGATAAAGCCCCGCGATCTGTGCCGTGGGGGTTGCTCCGGGCCAGACGCGCAACGTCAGCAGGCAATTGTAGGGCAGGTCAACGGCCCACGTCTGGTGCATGTCAAACCCGCACAACACCGCCAGCGCCGCCCGCATCGCGCCTCCATGCGTGACGATCAGCGTCGGCCGCGCGGCCAGATCGCCAAGGGCGCTGGATACTCGTTCCACCAGCGCCGACCAGCGTTCTCCACCGGGCGGCGCATGGCCATCGGGATCGTCCCAGAACCGCGCCAGTGCCGCGCCTTCTACATCGCCGGGAGCCATCCCGTCCCATGCGCCAAAGTCCAGTTCGCGCCAGCGCGGATCGATTGACAGCGGCACACCGGTCGCAAGGGCAATGGCCTCGCCCGCCAAACGCGCCCGCGACAGGTCGGAAGCGATCAGCACTTCAGCCGCCAGATTCCGCGCCTGATCGGCGCAGGCCGCGATACCGGCGGCAATAGGCGGCGCATCGGTAAGACCAATCAGCCGCCCCGCGCCTTCCGGTTCACCGTGGCGCAGGAGATAAAGGGGAAAGCTGCTCACAGGCCGTCTGCCACCCCGGCCTGCGCAAAAGTGGCCATGCCGTTGTGCGTGGCCAGCGCTGCCCGGATTACCGACACGGCCAGCGCCGCGCCGCTGCCTTCGCCCAATCGCATCCCCAGCGACAGCAGGGGATCAAGGCCCAGATGCTCCAGCAAGCGGATATGCCCCGGTTCAGCCGAACAATGGCCCGCCAGACAATGATCGGTGATCGCCGGAACGGCGGCGGCCAGCGGCGCCAGTGCGGCGCAACTGATGAACCCGTCCAGCACCACCGGGATGCGCAGACGGCGCGCCTCCAGCACGGCCCCGGCAACGCCTGCGATTTCGCGCCCGCCCAACCGGCGCAGGATTTCAAACGGGGTGTCCGGCGCATCGGCATGAAAGGCCAGCGCCCGCTCTACCACGGCTACCTTGCGCGCAATTCCGCCCGCATCAACGCCCGTTCCCGGCCCGGCCCATTGCGCGGGACTGCCGCCATAACTGCGCGCGCAAAGCGCGGCGGCGGCGGTTGAATTGCCAATGCCCATTTCGCCAACGACCAGCAGGTGCAGCCCCGGCTCCACCACCGCCGCTCCGGCAGCAAGTGCAGCAAGGCACTCCGTCTCGTCCATTGCCGCAGCGATGGTGAAGTCCGCCGTGGGCCGGTCCAGATCGAGTGCGATGACCCGCAGATCAAGTCCGGCGGCCCCGGCCAGTGCGTTGATGGCGGCACCTCCGGCAGCGAAATTGCCGACCATCGCGGCAGTCACGCTGGCGGGAAAGGCGCTGACCCCGTGGACAACGAAGCCATGATTCCCGGCAAAGATCGCCGCGCGGCCCTGTTCGATCACCGGCTGCGCCGTGCCCTGCCATCCGGCCATAAACACCGCGATGTCTTCCAGTCGCCCCAGCGATCCGGCGGGCTTGGTCAGGCTGGCCTGCCGCGCCCGCGCAGCGGTGATGGCGTCCGCATCGGCCACAGGCAAACGCTCAAGCGCCGCTTCAAAGGCGGCAAGGGACGCAAACCGGCTCATTCCGCAACGAAGCCCTGCGGCGGGGTGCGGGTTATGAAATGCCCCTTCACGCCTTGCGGCCATTGCTTGAACGGCACCCGGCCATGTTCGCTGGCGGCATAGTGGACCGCATAGTCCAGAATGGCGGTGGCGGCGTCCTCGTCCGGCGTGAACCGGCCCAGAACATAGCCGACCTTGCCGGGCGCGCGCAGGTGGATTGTGCAGAAATCGGTGCAGGCGAACAGGCACGGCATCTCCTGCACCGCCACCCCGGCATAGCGCGCGTCGCTCTCCTGTACCTGTCGCAGCGCCGCCACCAGTTGCGCGCCGCCGCGCGTCCCGGCGGAGTCCTCACGCGCATCGGCGCTATGGCGGCAAGTGTTGCAGGCCACGATAGCGGGGCCGTCCTCCACGGGTATCAGCATGGTTTTCTGGTCCTTTGATTGAAAATCATCGTTCGAACACCCGGTCGCTCCACGGTTCACGCGGTTGCCAACCGTGCCGTTCCAGTTCGGGTGTGTCGGATGTGTCTGCCGGATAGCCAATGCACAGCAGCGCGATCAGCGACCAATGCGCGGGTACATCCAGCATGGCCTGAACCAAAGGCGGATCAACGATCGACACCCAGCCAAGGCCAATGCCGCGCAGCCGTGCCGCGAGCCAGAGATTGTGGATCGCCAGCACACAGGAATATCGCAGCATTTCAGGCATGGTGGCAATGCCAAGGCCGTGCCCCGCCTCGGGCAGTTCATCGCAGAACACCGCCATCAGTTCGGGCGCTTCACGCAAGCCGTGCAGCTTTAGCGACAGGTAGTGATCGTGCCGCGCCTGCCCGGCATAACGCTCCGCCGCTTGTGCACTTTGCCCATCGGCATGGGCGGCCAGCGCCTCGCGGATGTCAGGCGTCCGCACCCGCACAAATCGCCACGGCTGCGCATTGCCGACCGACGGCGCAAGCGAGGCACAGGCCAGCAGCGCGCGCATGTCCGCTTCGCCCACGGCGCGGCGGTCGAAATGCCGGACATCGCGCCGCCAGCGCAGCAATTGCATGAATTGCTCCGCAAATTCCGCGCCGAACACAGGCGGGACCGCGCTCAGAACTCGATCCCCGGTCAAAATTCAATGCCGGCCTGGGCCTTCACGCCGGAGCGGAATGGATGCTTGACCATGGTCATTTCGGTAACAAGGTCGGCCGCCTCGATCAGCGCCTCGGGGGCGTTGCGGCCTGTGACGATAACGTGCTTCATCATGTCGCGCGCGGTCAGCACCGCCACCACTTCATCGACCGGCAGATAATCATACCGCAGCACGATGTTCAGTTCGTCGGCCAGCACCATGTGATAGCTGGGATCGGCGATCATGCGCTTGACCTCGTCCCAGCCGGCGCGGGCGGCCGCGATATCGCGTGTGCGGTCCTGCGTGTCCCAGGTAAAACCCTCGCCCATCGGCTTGAATTCGACATTGTCGGGAAAGGCATCGAACACGGCCTTTTCACCCGTTTTCATCGCCCCTTTGACAAACTGGACCACCCCCACTTTCATGCCGTGGCCAATGGCGCGAACCACCATGCCCAGCGCCGCGCTGGTTTTGCCCTTGCCCTTGCCGGTGTGGACGATCAGCAGGCCCTGTTCGCGGGTCTTGCTGGCCATGATCTTGGCCTGCGCGGTCTGCTTCTTGCGCATCTTTTCGGCGTGGCGGGCATCGCCGCCTGCAACTTCTACTTGGTTTTCAGGTTCCATCGGCCAATTCCCTTCGCATGAGATAGACATCCATGATCCAGCCATGGCGCGCGCGCAGTTCCGCCCGGCGCAACGCGATCCGGGGACCGGCTTGCGCCAGGGGGCCCTGTTCCAGCGCCTCGTGCGCCATGCCCAGATAAGCGCCCCACCAGATGGTGATGCCTTGCGGTTGCAGCCCCTCGAACGCGCAACCGCTGTCAAGCATCACGACAATCGTGTCGGCTCCGGCAGGCCAGCCATGGGCGCGCAGCAGCCGCCCGGTGGTGATCGTCACCGGGCCGGCCAGCGGGTTCAACGGCATGGCATGGGCAGCGGTCAGCGCCTGAATACTGGTGATGCCCGGCACCACCCGCACGGCGATTTCCACCCCCGCGCTGCGCAGCCGGTCAGCAATGCGCAAGGTGCTGTCATACAGCGAGGGATCACCCCAGACGAGCAGCGCCAGCTTGCCACCGCCGGGCAAATGTTCGGCGATCTGCACCCGCCACGCATCGGCAATGGCATCATGCCAAGCGTTGACGTCATCCAGATAAGTGGCCCCATTGCCGCGCACTGGCAAGTCAAATTCCACAATCCGCGTTGGCCCCGTCAGCACCTGCGCGCAGATCTCCCGGCGCAGGTCGATCAGATCGGACTTGGCCTGCCCCTTGCGCGGCAACAGGATCAGGTCGGCACGGTTCATCGCCGCGACAGCCTGCGCTGTCAGGTGATCGGGGTTGCCAGTGCCGATACCGATCAGGTGGAGGTCGATCATTGGGCATCTCGGCACGAAGCGGGCGCGATCATGTGGAAATAGCTGCCGGTGACATGGCCGCGATGCGATCCGCTTTCGGCCACCGCCGCGCCTTCGGCATCGGTCACAAGCGCCAGCGGCGCGTCGCTCTGTTCGGCAATGGTTGAATAGTGGAACTCGTGCCCGCGCAGCCTGGTCCCGGCGGCAAGGCGCGATACCGGCACCAGCAGTTCGGCATGGCGATAGCCAAGGTGCATCTTGCGCTGGGCATGGCTGGTGACAAGCCCCAGCAGCCCGGCCATCCGGTGCCGTTCTCCGCTCTTGTCGATCAACCCCTGCCCCAGCACCATATAGCCGCCGCATTCGCCGTGCACGGGCCGCGTTTGCGCATGGCAGCGCAGGCCGGACAGGAATGTTGCAGCCGCCGCAATGGTCCCGGCGTGCAGTTCGGGATAGCCGCCGGGCAACCACACCAGATCGGCATGGGCGGCAGGCGCTTCATCGGCCAGCGGCGAGAATGGCAGGATCTCCGCCCCGGCGCGCCGCCAGCCTTCGATCAGATGCGGGTAGACGAACGAAAAGGCCGCATCGCGCGCCATGGCGATCCGCTGGGCCGGAGGGGCAGGCAGGTTGCCGCCGTCGGCTTGTGGTGCGGCACCAGCGGCAAGGCGAATAACGTCAAGATCGACATGGGCGCGCAGGAACGCTGCAAACTCGGCAATCGCGCGATCAAGGTCGGGATGCTCCACCGCCTGAACCAGCCCCAGATGGCGTTCGGGCAGGGTCAGGTCGCCGCGCCTTGGCAGGGCGCCCAGCACCGGAATGCCCACCGCCTCCATGCCCTTGCGCACCAGCCGTTCATGACGCGGACTGGCCACGCGGTTCAGGATCACCCCGGCAAATGGCAGCCCCGGATCAAGGCTGCTGAACCCCAGCGCGGTGGCGGCGGCGGACTGCGCCTGCCCCGACACATCCAGCACCAGCACGATCGGCCAGCCCATCCGGCGGGCCATGTCGGCGCTGGCACCATTGCCCGACGCACCCTTGCTGGCCACGCCATCGAACAACCCCATCGACCCTTCGGCCAGCACCATGTCCGCGCCCCCGGCCTGCGCCGCAATGGCAGCGATCAGATCGTCCTCCATCGCCCAGCTATCGAGATTGAACGACGGCCTGCCACTCGCCGCGCGGTGAAACGCCGGGTCGATATAGTCCGGCCCGCTCTTGAACGGCTGCACCGCCAGCCCGTCTTCGGTCAGGGCGCGCAGCAGGCCCAGCATCACCGTGGTCTTGCCTGTGCCCGATGCGGGGGCGGCGATCATCAATCCCGGAGTCTGGTGGCGCGCGCTCATTCGGCCGCACCGCCAAAACGTGACGTGGCATCCTGCGGCCTGAACCGGCGATCATAACCGGGCGCATAGAGGCTGCTTTCGGCAAAATCCTGCGCCGCCAGCACCCGCCCGACCAGGATCAGGGCGGTGCGCTCCATGCTCCCGGCGATGGCCTGTTCAATAGTGTCGAGCGTGGCGCGCACGATCCGCTGATCGGGCCAACTGGCGCGCCAGACCACCGCGACGGGGCAATCCGCGCCATAGGCCGGCGTCAGGTCCGCCACCACTTGCGCCAGATTGTGAACCGAAAGGTGAATGGCCAGCGTCGCGCCGGTCACGGCAAAGTTGGCCAGGCTTTCGGCGGGCGGCATCGTGCTGGCGCGGCCCGGTGTGCGGGTCAGCACCAGCGATTGCGCCAGCGCGGGCAGGGTCAGCTCTGCCTCCAGCGCAGCGGCGGCGGCGGCGAAAGCCGGGACGCCGGGTGTGATCGTAAAGGGAATGTCCAGCGCGCGCAGGCGGCGCAACTGCTCGCCCATGGCAGACCACACCGAAAGATCGCCCGAATGCAGCCGCGCCACATCGTGCCCGGCGGCATGGGCGGCGGCGATTTCGGCCATGATCTGGTCCAGTTCCAGCGGCGCGGTGTTCACGATCCGGGCGCCCGGCGGGCAATGATCCAGCACGGCGACCGGGATCAGCGACCCGGCATAAAGGCACACCGGGCTGCCCGCGATCAGATCGCGTCCGCGCAAAGTGAGAAGATCGGGCGCGCCGGGACCGGCGCCAATGAAGTGGACGGTCATGTCGGGGTTCCCTGAAGGTTGACACTGGCAGCAATGGCGCACGTCGCCATGCGATCGGGGGAGATGTGGCGCGGCGACAGCAGGCGCGCACCCGCGCCAGCAGCGGCAAGCGCGGACGCTTCGGCCACGCTGCCGACGTGACGAGCGTTCAGGCTGGCGATGGAGCGCGTGGGGGTGGAAACGGCAGCCAGTGCATCGGACGCCACGCCCATCAGCGGCAGGCCCAGCGCTTCGGCCAGAGGGAGCAGCGCTGCGAGCTTGTCTTGCGCCGTGGCCAGATGCGTCACCGGCGGTTGCCCCTGCTCCGCCAGCGCGAACGCCGCGCGCAGCGAAGGCAGGCCGACGCCTGACCGAAAGCCGAACCCGGCGATGATCACAGCGTCACGCTCCATTGCACCACCGGATAGCGCGCGCGCCAGCCGTGCCGGTTGCCCAGCGGTGCGGCGTCGGCCAGTTCGATGCGCAGGAGGCTCCCGCCCTTCTGGCCATGCCACCGGGCTAGCAGCGCTTCTGATTCCAGCGTCACCGCATTGGTCACCAGCCGCGTTCCGGCGGGCAAACGTGCCCATAGCGTGTCCAGCAAGGCTTCCGATAAACCACCGCCGATGAACACCGCATCGGGCAATGGTCCCGGTGGCAGGGCATCCGGCGCAATCCCGACGACAACTTTCAGCCGATCAACGCCCAGCGCAGCGGCGTTGGCCCGCACACGGTCCGCGCGCACCGGATCCGCCTCTATCGCACAGGCCCGGTTGGCCAGGTGGGCCAGCAGCCATTCGATCCCGATCGATCCCGATCCCGCGCCAATATCCCACAGCAGCTCACCCGCACACGGGGCCAGCGCCGATAGCGTCAGCGCGCGTACCGGACGCTTGGTCAACTGCCCGTCGGACGCAAACCAGTGGTCCGGTCGGCCCGCCGTCAGCGGCAAGGACGGGCCATGCCCGGCACACTCGATCCCGGCCGCTACCGGATGGGCGATGTCGGTGAAAGACAGCCCCTCGGCGCGCGCGGTGCGAACCCGTTCGCGCGGCCCGCCCAGCGCTTCCATCACATGCAACGCTGACGCGCCAAAGCCTTGGCCGGTCAGATAGTCCGCCAGCGCGGCCACCGCCGCGCCATCGCGCAACAGTGCAATGACGCGCCGCCCTGGTGCCAGGTGGGGCTTGAGCCGATCTAACGGCGCGGCATGGAGACCAAGACAGGCCACATCCTGAACCGGCCAGCCCAGCCGCGCAACCGCCAGCGTGAAAGTGGAAGGCGCGGGGATCGCCACCCATTCGCCCGGATCAAGCAGGCGCGCCACACTGCTTCCCGCCCCGAACCAGAACGGATCGCCCGATGCCAGCATCACCACCCGCTGCCCGCGATGTTGCATCAGCAGGGCAATGCCATCGGCAAAGGGTACTGGCCATTCGATCATGGTACAGGTAATCGCGGGCAGCAGCGACAGGTGCCGTGCCGGTCCCATGACCAGTCCGGCCTGCGCCAGCGCCGTGCGGGCGGCGGCGGAAAGGCCGTCCGGCCCGTCCTCGCCAATGCCGATGATCGTCAACCACGCTTCAGGAGCCATATCAGCCATGCCCAACGTCCTCCTGCTGGGCGGCACGACAGAGGCCAGCGCGCTTGCCCGCCTGCTTGGCGCGCGGGGCATTGCGACGACGCTCAGCTATGCCGGACGGACCGAAAACCCCCGCGCTCAACCGGTGCCGGTGCGTGTCGGCGGGTTCGGCGGTGTGGCGGGGCTGGCCGATTATCTGCGCCACCACCGCGTGACTCATCTGGTGGACGCGACCCACCCCTTTGCCGCAACGATGAGCAGCCATGCCGTGGAGGCGGCCCGCCTGGCCGGAGTGCCTCATGTAGCGCTGACCCGCCGGGCGTGGCAACCGGTCGCCGGAGACCGCTGGACCCGCGTTGCCAGCATCGACGGTGCGGTGGCAGCGCTGGCCGGGCACTCCCGCCGCGTAATGCTGGCGCTGGGCCGGATGCATGTGGCAGCCTTCGCTGCCCAGCCGCAGCATCATTATCTGTTGCGCTTTGTCGATGCGCCAGACCAGCCGCCGGGCTTGCCCCATCACACCCTGATCGTCGATCGCGGGCCGTTCACCGCCACAGGCGACAGCGCATTGATGGAGGCGCACGCCATCGATCTGGTGGTGTGCAAGAACGCTGGCGGGCAAGGCGCAGAGGCCAAGCTGATCGCCGCACGGGATCTGGGCCTGCCGGTCCTGATGATTGATCGCCCTGCCGTTCCGGGCCGGGCCGAATGCTATCGCCCGGAAGATGTACTGGTCTGGCTGGGTCATGACGCCGAACCCAAGGCCGAACGCGACGTGTAGAGGATCGGACCGAGCTTTCGCCCACTTGTCCGTTCGATGATCCGCGTCAGGCTTGATCCGACGATCACCATGGTCCGCATGTCGGCCATGTCTGCACGGGCCTGACCCAGCGGTACGATCCGCAATTGCTCGTCGGGCGTCGATACGGCGCGGGCGAACAAGATCGGGCGATCCGGGCCGCACACTTCGCGCAGCAATTCCAGCACACGTTCGAAACCTTCGGGCCGGGCTTTTGACCTCGGGTTGTAGAAGGCCATGGCAAAGTCCGCCTCTGCCGCCAGCCGCAACCGTTTTTCGATCAAATTCCACGGCTTGAGATTGTCCGACAGATTGATCGCGCAAAAATCATGACCCAGCGGCGCCCCCGCCCGCGCGCTGGCGGCCAGCATCGCGGTGATGCCGGGCAGCACCCGGATGTCGAGATCGCGCCAGTGGGCCGGGCCTGCCTCCAGCGCCTCGAACACGGCGGCGGCCATCGCGAAAACGCCCGGATCGCCCGATGATACCACCACCACGCGCCGCCCCTGCGCCGCGAGTTCCAGCGCATGGGCGGCCCGGTCCAGCTCCACCCGGTTATCGGACGGATGCAGTGTCAGCCCGGCGCGCGGGGCGATCCGGGCGACATAGGGAATATAGCCGATGACATCGCTTGCCCCGGCCAGAGCGGCGGTGACTTCGGGCGTAATCAGCGCCTCGTCGCCCGGCCCCAGACCGGCGATGGCCAGCCAGCCGCTCATGGCCCCGGCACTCATGGCCGGCGCCCCTGGCCGTGAATCAGCAGGATCGAGAAATAGGGCGTGACCGTTTCGGCCTCGATCAGCCGCGTGACCCGCTGACCTGGCATGGCGGCATGTTCGACCAGCCATGCCGCATCCTCGCGCCCGGCAGCGGCCACCGCGCGGCGCAGTTTGGGCAGGTTGCGCCCGATCTTCATCACCACCAGCGCATCTGTATCGCGGATGCGTCGCACCAGTTCATCCTCGGGCAGGGTCGCCATCGCGATGGTCAGCACATCGTCGCCCCAGGTGATCGGGATGCCGGTTGCGTTCCACGCCCCGGCCATGCCGGTGATACCCGGAACCACTGCCACCGGAACCGTGCCCGCCAGCCGGGTGTGCAAATGCATGAATGAACCGTAGAAAAACGGATCGCCCTCACACAGCACGACCACGTCTTCGCCTGCCTGCGCCAGCATGACCAATCGCTGCGTGCATTCGGCATAGAAAGCGGAAAGACAGTCGTTGTAGCGCGGGTCGGATAACGGAATCTCGGTCGTCACCGGATATTCCATCGGGATTTCGATCACGTCGGGGCGCAGCATTCCTTCGACAATCCGCCGCGCCTGTCCTGGTCGCCCGGCCTTGCGGAAATAGGCCACGTGGCGGGCGCCACGCACCAGCCGGTCAGAGCGAACGCTCAACAGATCGGGCGCACCCGGACCCAAACCCACGCCGTGGATCGTCCCGCAGGAAAGGGCCGCGCTCATTCGGTGCCGCTCGCCAAAGCGTTGATCGCAGCAACCGTGATCGCGCTGCCGCCCAGCCGCCCTTCAACGATGCAGCACGGCACCGGCGGCGCGGCCCATAACGCGGCCTTGGATTCGGCCGCGCCGACAAAGCCCACCGGACAGCCGATGACCGCCGCAGGGCGCGGGCAATCGGGATCTTCCAGCATATTCAGCAGATGGAACAGCGCGGTTGGCGCGTTGCCGATGGCCACCACCGCGCCTGCCAGATGCGGCCGCCACAGTTCCAGTGCGGCGGCAGAGCGGGTGTTACCCATTGCCCGCGCCATGTCGGGCACTTGCGGCGCATTCAGGGTGCAGATGATCTGATTATCAGCAGGCAGCCGCGCACGGGTGATCCCTTCGGACACCATCCGCGCATCGCACAGCACCGGCGCGCCAGCGGCCAGCGCCGCCCGCGCCGCACTGGCAAAGCCGGGTGAGAAGCGGATATGCGCGGCAAGGTCCACCATCCCGGCGGCGTGGATCATGCGCACCGCCACCGGTTCCTCATCAGCGAAAAAGGGCGCCAGATCGGCTTCGGCGCGGATCATGGCGAAAGACTGGCGATAGATGGCCGCGCCATCGGTTTCATAGATATGGGGCATCAAGCGGCTCCGAAATGGGCGAGAAGCTCGGCTGGGCTGAGCGCAGAGCGAACTGGCAACGCACCGGCGGGTGCGTTCAGGGAAAGATCGAACAGGCCATCGCGGCCGGTCAGCGTGACATCGGCGGCGCGCTGGCGGGCGCAGCCCTTGGCACAGCCCGAAACATGCAGCCGCCCGGCGACATGCGGTGCAAGGCGGCGGGCAAGATCGCGGGTTTCAACCGAGGCCTGCGGGCAGCAGGGCGCGCCGGGGCAAGCATCGACATGCAGCAGCGGGTCGGCAGGATTATCGATCAGCCCACCGGCGCAAACGGCAGGCGCGCCTTCCACCAGCAGCACACGCCACGGCGTGATCCGCACCGCTGCGGCGGGCGATGCTTCCACCATCCCGGCCAGTATCCGCGCCTCTATCCGGCCAAACGGCAAGCCATAGGCCCAACTCCCATCACGGAGGCCCAGATCATGAAGGCCCGGCACGATGCAAGCAGCCGACGGCGCGGGCAGAATGTCGCCACAGGCCCATTCGGGCAGGACCAGCCGGTGTCGCGCCATGCGCCCCGCTTTCGCGCCGCCGCTGGCCGCAAACCAGTGGGCGAGCGCGATCAGCGCGTCCACTTCCCTGCCAGCAGCAACCGCCATACCGGTGGCGCGGCCATCGGCGCGCAGGATCAGACCGCCATCGCCGCCGCGCTCAATGCGGAAATCGCCCGCCTCGCCACCCAGAATGCAGGTCTGACCGGCATCGATGGCAAAGCCCACTTTACCGAGCAGATCGGGCAACTCATCCAGCCGGGTCAGCAACGCGCCCGCAATGCGATGGCTGTCATCACCGACCCGCCAATCCGGCGCGACCAGAATGTTGCGCCGCTGTTCGATGACAGGGTCAGGGTCCACCAGATCCAGCACCAGCAACCGGTCGAGCAGCGCCTGCCAGCCAGTTTCAGGCACCCCGCGAAGCTGGAGATTGGCGCGGGCGGTCATGTCGATCAGGCCATTGCCGTGCACCACGGCGGCATCGCACAGGCCCAGCACTTGCGCCCGCGTCAGGCGGCCAAGCCGAGGCTTTACCCGCACCAGCAGCCCGTCGCCCGCCATCATCGGGTGCCAGGCATCGGGGCACCAGCCCTTCACCGCAAAACTGCTCATGCCCTGTCCTCAAGCCTTGGCAGGCTGGCGAGGATGGAATTGCGCCGGGTCTGCCACAGCCCGGCGGCATGGAGCGCGGCAAAGCGGGCTTCCATCGCCGCCAGCGCAGCCGGATTCTCGCGTTCAAGAAATGCGCGAACATCGGTCTGGCCCAGTGTCGCGTCGTGATAAAGGTCGAACAGATGCGGCGGTACGCTGCCTGAAAGGTGCGCAAAGGCACCCATATGGTCCAGCGTCGCGGCCAGTTCTGCCCCCCCGCGAAAGCCGTGCCGCATCATGCCCGCCACCCAGCCTGGGTGCGCCGCGCGGGCGCGGACCACGCGGGCGATCTCTTCGGTCAGGGTGCGCGCAACGGTGCGCCCCGGATCGCGATTGTCGAGGTGGTAGAGCGCCGCCGAACCACCGATCAGCGCCTTGGCAGCGGCAAAGCCCGCCTCGTGCGCGGCATAATCGGCGGCCAGCAGCAGATCGGTTTCGGGCAAGTCCTGAAGATGGACAAAGGCGTCCGCTCCTTCAACACGCTGGCGCAGGCCGGCAGGATCGGCAAAGGTTCCGATCGCATCGGAGGCTGCGTCAAACGCATGGTCCGATGCCGCCAGCCATGCCTCACCAGCAGCGCGCCGGGCCGCTTCAGTATAGACCTCGGCTGCATCGCCAAGACCCAGTCCATAGCTGCCGGGGGCCGGGCCATAGACGCGCGGTGCCGCAGCCTGCCCTGCAAACGGGTTCCAGTCCGCCGGTTCATCGCGCAAACACAGCGCGCGCACCGCTTGGCCAAACAGTATCGGCAGCGCAGGAAAGGCATCGCGGAACAGGCCGGAAATCCGCAACGTCACATCGATACGCGGCCGGTCCAGCAGCGCCAGCGGCAGGATTTCGATGCCTGTTACCCGTTCGGACGCGGTGTCCCACAGCGGCTTTGCGCCCAGCAGGTGCAGCGCCATGGCGAATTCCTCGCCCGCCGTGCGCATCGTGGCCGATCCCCACAGATCGACCACCAGCCCGCGCGGATAATCGCCGTGATCCTGCAGATGCCGCCGGATCAGCTCCTCTGCCAGTGTCACCCCTTGGGCATGGGCCGCGCGTGAAGGCACGGCGCGCGGGTCTATCGCATAAAGGTTTCGCCCGGTTGGCAGCACATCGCTGCGCCCGCGAAAGGGGGAGCCGGAGGGACCGGGCGGAACGCGGCGTCCGTCGAGTGCCGCCAGCAATCCGGCCCGCTCGGCTGCGCCCTGATCTCCCCGCCCGAACACATGCAGCCCGTCACCGAACTGGCTGTCCTTTACATCGCAAACGAAGCGGTCGATCCGGGTGATCGCCTCGACCAGCGTGGCCGCGTCATCAAGGCCCAGTTCCGCCTCAAGTCCCAGCACGCGCGCTTCGTCGCGGATGTTCACTTGCAGACGGTCGCGGCGGGCCGGGTCCAGCCCGCCAGCGTTGGAGAATTCATCCAGCAGCGCCTCGATCCGGGCCAGCCCCGCACCGCTTTGCGTTTGCACCAGTGGCGGGGGAACGTGCCCGATCGTAACCGCGCTGATCCGGCGCTTGGCCTGCGCCGCTTCGCCGGGATCGTTGACGATGAACGGATAGATCACCGGCATCGCGCCGGTCAGCGCCTCGGGCCAGCAAGCATCGGACAGCGCGACTGATTTGCCCGGCAGCCATTCCAGTGTGCCATGTGCGCCGATATGCACCAGCGCGTCCACGCTTCGCTGGCGCAGCCACAGGTAGAACGCCACATAGCCATGGCGCGGGCAGCGGGACAGGTCGTGATAGTCGCCGTCGCGATGGGCGCGTTCGCCGCGTTCGGGCTGCAAGGCTACCAGCGCGTTGCCGATGGGCAGCGCGGCAAAACGGAACGCGCCATCGGCGGCGGCAGCATCGGCTTCCGGCTCGCCCCATGCGGCGAAAAGTTCAGCGCGCAGGGTATCGGGCAGTGCTGCCAAAGCCTTGCGGTACTCTGCCATCGGCCAGTGCTGATGTGTGCATTGAAGGAGCGCTGCCAGTCCGGCCTGCGCGTCAGTGGCATATCCCGCCTCGGCCAGATCGGCCAGGATCGCCTCGGCAGAAGCCAGCGCATCCAGCCCCACGGCGTGGGCCATCTGGTATGTCTTGCCGGGATAAGTAGACAGGACCAGCGCAACCCGCCGTTCTGCAACCGGCGTTTGGGCAAGTGCGATCCAGCCCGCCACCCGCGCGGTGATCGCCCCAACCCGGCCTGCATCGGCGCGATGGATGGTGCGGGCAAAGCCAAGCGCGGGATCGCGCGTCCCCGCCTCCTTGAAGCTGGCGACGCCTGCAAACACCCGCCCGTCAATTTCGGGCAAGACCACGTGCATGGCAAGGTCTGCCGGGGAAAGCCCGCGCGAAGCCGCTGCCCATCCCGCGCGCCCGGACGTGGCCAGCGCCAGCTGAAACACGGGAACGCCCGCGCCATCAAGCGGGGTGGCGCCGTCATCGCCCCGCGCGGAAAAAGCGGTAGCGTTGATGATCGCTGCCGGGCCAAGCCCGCGCACCCAGCGGTCCACCTGTTCGCGCACCTGCGGGGCTTTCAGCGAGGGGACGAAGATCGACAATGCATCGAAACCGCGCTGCTCGAACGCGGTATGCAGGGCGGCAAACGGGTCCAGATCGTGGGCGGTCAGGTAAGAACGATAGAACACGATCAGGACCAGCGGCCTTGCGGGATCGCGCGCAAAGGCTTCAAGATCGATCACGCCCCGGCCGGGATGCCAGCCTCCCGCCATCAGCAGCGGATCGAATGTCCGGGCGGGGGCATCAATCAGCCCCGCCAGCTGCGACAGCGCGGCAAGCGCCGCCTGCGCCGCCCTTGCACCGCCAGCATCGCACCACTGCGCAAGTTCGCGCAACGCGGTCACCGGCACGGTCGAGGCCGCATCCAGCCGCGCATCCTCAAAGCCGTCGCCGGGCAGCACGGCCAGCACGATCCCGCGCGACCGGGCCAGCGCCTCGACCTGTTGCAGCCCGTAGCTCCAATAGGGCGTGCCGCCGATCAGCCGGATCAGGATCGCCTTTGCGCCCGACAGCGTCCGCTCGGCATACGTGTCGACCGACAGCGGATGCATCAGCGCCGCCAGATTGGCGAGCCGCAGCGAAGGAAATGTCGCATCGTCTGCACGGGCCTGATGCCATGCCGCCGCGAACGCCCCCAGATCGCTGTCCGAAAAGGACAGGACCACAAGATCCGCGGGCTCTTGCCCCAGATCCTGCGGGACGGCGGTTTCCTCCATCCCGTGCGTTTCGCGGAAAATGACGTGCATGGCCCGCGCCTTACGCCAGCAGCACCGCGCGAATGGCATCGGCGTCGACGTGATCGTGCTCGGCAATGGCGACCAGCGTGGTGCGGCGCGGCTCGTCAGGGCGCCACGGGCGATCGTACTGGTGCCGCACCCGCGCGCCCACCGCCTGCACCAGCAGCCGCATCGGCTTTCCCGCAACGGCGGCATAGCCCTTTACGCGCAGGATATGGTGATCGCGGGCCAGCGTCTCGATCCGCGCGACCAGCGCCGCCGGATCGGCGATCTCGCCCCATTCGATAACGGTGCTGTCAAAGTCGTCGTGTTCGTGATCATCCTCACCATCATGGTGCGATGGGCGCGCGGCGATGTCGTCCTCGGCTGCGGCATCAAGCCCCAGGATCACACGCGGATCGACCACGCCTTCGGTCAGTTCTATCACCGGAACCGGGCGACTAAGCTCTGCCGCAATGATCGCGCGCGCGGCGGCTACGCCTTGGGGTCCGGCCAGATCGACCTTGGTCAGCAGGATCATGTCGGCGCAGGCCAGCTGATCCTCGAACACTTCCGACAGCGGCGTCTCGTGATCGATGCTCGGATCGGCGGCGCGCTGGGCGTCAAGCGCTGCCACATCGGGCGCGAACCGGCCTGCCGCGACCGCTTCGGCATCGGCCAGCGCCAGCACGCCGTCCACGGTGATCCGGCTGCGGATCGCAGGCCAGTCGAACGCCTTGAGCAGCGGCTTTGGCAACGCCAGACCCGATGTCTCGATCAGGATGTGATCGGGGCGCGGATCAAGCGCCAGCAGCTTTTCCACCGTCGGGATGAAATCGTCCGCCACGGTGCAGCAGATGCAGCCATTGGCCAGCTCTACGATGTTTTCCGCCGGGCAATCAGGAATGGCGCAGGACTGCAGAATCTCGCCATCCACACCCAGAGAACCGAATTCGTTGACCACCACGGCCAGCCTGCGGCCACCGGCATTGTGGATCAGGTGGCTGATGAGCGTGGTTTTCCCCGCGCCCAGAAAGCCCGTGATGATGGTGACCGGCACCTTGGACAGGGACGCCTTGGACAGGTCTGGCATAGTAACTTCCCCGCGCGCCAGAGCGAGACACGGCGGGGCTTGCCGGACAAGTCCGGTCGGCGCGCGACGACGGGCGGGCGCGACAAAGCACCCGTAACCACGCAACCCGTGCAGCCCCAGCCACACAGCTTCGTCGCTCAGACGGAGAGTTACCGTGCCGTGACCATCCCCTGGATCAGGCAAGAGCGACCGGTGCGCCGGCAGGTCTCCTGGCTCGCGGGTCACAGCTTGATGCACGCCTTCCCAGACTTGGCGCTTGCGCGCTGCCCAGTGGCTGCTCCTGAATTCAGGAGCATGTGCATCGCGCTATCCGCTTACAGTTGCAGGGACAGCCACGGATTTGGGAGCACGCTCCCGCACCGCATTCCCGATTAAGCCCCTTGCGGGGCACCGGCGCGATCATTGAAGGGCGGGTTACCCCGATCCTTCACCGCGCGCTCTAGACGAAAATGCCAGCCAAGCCAATTGATGATGTTGCTTCACGCAACGTGGACGGTCAGGCACCGACCGAAACCTCGATTTCATCGAACCGCTTCCATCGATAGATCGCGTAACTCGCCAGCCAGCAGAACACGAAAAGACCGATGATGGCGAAGCCCAGACCATTGAAATTTTCACCCAGTTCAATGGCGATCCGCCATGGCGCACCCGTAAGGGCCAGCTTGTCGCCAATCAGGGCCAGCGTTTCGATTCCACCAATGACAATCGCCACGATGGCCGAGATCAGGGTGATGGTGATGTTGTAGTAGAGCTTGCGGATCGGCTTCACGAAGGCCCATTCATAAGCGCCCAGCATCACCACGCCGTCCGCCGTATCGATGAGGGCCATACCGACCGCGAACAGGGCGGGCAGGACCAGGATTGTCCCGATCGACAGGCCATCGGCGGCCTGGCTGGCCGACATGCCCAGAATGGCAACTTCGGTTGCTGTATCGAACCCAAGCCCGAACAGAAACCCCAGCGGGGCCATATGCCAGCTTTTGTTCACGAGGCGGAACATCGGCCTGAACAGTCTGGAAAGCAGACCGCGCCCACCCAATAGCAGATCAAGATCGTCCTCGGCATAGCTGCCGCCTGCACGAACATGGGCAAAAGTCCGCCAGACAGAGCGCAGGATGACCAGGTTCATGCCGGCGATCGTGAACAGGAAAAGCGCGGAAATCACGGTTGCAATCACGCCACCGATTTCCTTGAAGGCGCCGAACTGCGACAGCGCGCTGGCCGTCACCGCAATGATGATCGATGCTATGGCAATGATTCCGGAATGCCCGATCGCGAACCAGAATCCGACCGAAACCGGGCGCTGCCCGTCCTGCATCAGCTTGCGGGTCACATTGTCAATCGCCGCAATATGATCGGCATCAACCGCGTGACGCAGGCCCAGCCCCCAGGCAAGCACAGCGGTGCCGAGCATTAACGGCTGTGCATGAAACAGGCTGAATGCCCAGACCCAGACCCCAATGTTGGCGGCGATCAATCCGGCAAACAAGGCACCAATTCGTCGGCGCAGAGACAGGGATGGCAGTGACTTCGTGAGGTGCATGATTGGCTCGGCGATTGAGGAATATACAAACGAAGGATGGCGCCGCAGACGTGCTGCAGCGCCGCCCATCAAGGGATTTCGCTAGAAATTGACCTTTGCGCCAATCCTCACAGTTCGAGGCTCGACCACGCGGCTCAACCGGCCTTCCACCGGAGCACCTGCATCGAAGGCGGGGATGTAGGACTCGTAATAATAGGCGATGTCCTTGTCCCGGCTGTCGAAGATGTTCAGCACTTCTCCAAATATCTCGACCTTCTTGCCCTTCCACGCGGCCCGGGCATTCATGACGGTGCTGCCTCGATCCCGGACACTGTTGTCCTCGACAAGCGGAGAAGGTCCAAGGTGGCGCACCCGAATGCTGGCTTCCCAGGGATCAAGAATGATGGCGGCACCGGCTGAAGCCGCGTTCTCAAATGCATTGGGGATGTGATCGCCATTGTCGAAGCGCGCATGGCTGGCGGTATAGTTTCCATCAAGCGCAAGCCAAGGGAACGGCCGCCAGAAGGCGACGATTTCATAGCCATGACGCCCACTGGCACCCGACGGTTCAACAGCATTGGAATCGCCAATGAAACGAAGTTCGCTGCCGACATGCAGCCACCAGTAAGTCGCGGTTAACGTGACCCCGGAGAATTGAATGCGTCCTCCCAGTTCCTTGCCGATGCCGCGAACCAGAACGGGAACAGGCGTGTCCCTGTTGACCGCACCCCGAACATCGTTGGAATGGAATCCACGGCCCCAGTTGGCGTAGAGTTCAAGATGCGGCGTAACCTGATAGGCGATTGACGCCTTGGGAGAGAGAATCGACGCTGAGCCACTGCCTTCGCCCAGCGACGCCGCAACAGAATCTCGTGCACGCACGGAATAGTGATAATAGTCCCCGCGAAGACCACCTGTCACACGCAGTCCCGCCAAGGGTTTCCAAGCGACTTCGCCGTAGAGCGCGGAAGACAATTCCCCGACCCGAAAGTGCCCGAGAGATTCAAGAAATGCGCGGGCAGCCGTTCGATCGACACCAACATTCCCGACGGCGTCGTATCTGTTTTCGGTGCCAAGGCTCACAGCCAGACTGTCAGCGATTTCCCAATGTTTTTGTGCGGACAGCCCGAGGACCCAACGCCGGTCGAACTGCTTGATCTGCGCGCTTGTGCCATCCGGATCGGTGTAAGTGGGGTTCGAGAACATCGACCAGTCGTAAAACTGGGCATAGACATTGGCGCGCCATGTCGGTTGCTTGACCGCGATGTTAGCCACCAGGCGCGTCGTCTCACCCCGCGCGGAAGGATCTGGAGAGCAGAACACATCCGCACACAACGCCGTGCCGATAATGCGCTCGGGGATTTGCTCGGTTGGGTGCCATGTCGCCCGGTAGGCATGGAGAGATGCCTCCAATGTGCCCGCACCGGTCGGCATGCTATATTTCGCGAACCCCGAGTAATGGCGCAGACGTTCAGGTTCCTGCCACGGTCCGTCATAGGCCTTGGCCTGGGCGACAAGCGTGAGGTCTCCGCCGCCCAGGTCGTGCAATGTTCCACCCGCAGCGACGCGGCGCCAACCATATGAACCAGTCTCGGCCGATGCCCATGGCCGGTCATAACCCTTGATGGTCGTCATATAGGCTGCTCCCGCCAGAGCGAAATCACCGCCATCGGCGCGGTAGGGCCCTTTACGAAAATCCTCCCGGCCCACGATCTCCGGAATGAGGCCGTTGAGGTCGAGATAGCCATGACCATGTCCGTGGGTACGAAAGTTCATCTGCACATCATCGATATAGGTACTGAAGTCAGACCCATGGTCGAGGTTGAAACCGCGCAGGAAATACTGGTTGGCTTTGCCGCTCCCAGAATGCTGGGCTGCAACCAGCCCGGGCACCGCTTCCAGCAGTTCGGCCACGCGGAGAAGAGGCCGCACGAGGAGATCGGCCCCTCCGACGCTTCCTTCGCTCGCTGATTTGGCAGTGCCGATCATGGCCTCACCGCGACCGAAAACCACAATGTCGTTACCCGCCACGACTGCATCCGCGCTTGTTTGCGATGCCTTTTCAGAGGTTTCGGCAAATGCCGGTTTTCCGATACAGATCAGCGCAAGGGCGCTGCTGGTAGTAATGGTCTTGATCACTAAATAGTCCCCCGGCGTCTTGCGACGTGGCCGGGGCAAACCCGCGCGAACGGGCGACACGCGCGGCGGCCGGACGCCATGGGCGGCCGACGCACGTCTCCGATGCGGCCCCAGCCGCTCGTTCGTCGCTCAGACGGAGTTCACCGTGCCGCAGCCATCCTCTGGACCAAGGCAAGAGCGACCAGACGCCGGCAGGTCTCCTGGCTCACGGGTCACAGCTTGATGCACGCCTTCCCAGACCTCGCATGATTTAGCGTCCGGCCCAGTGGCTGCCCCTTCCAAGAGGAGCGATGTACATCGCGCTATCCGCTTACAGTTGCAGAGACAGCCGCGGATTTGGAAGCAAGCTTCCGCACCGCATTCCCGATTAAGCCCCTTTCGGGGGCACCGGCGCGATCAATGAAAGGCGGACTAGTCTGCCCGTCGATACCTCACCTAACTGAAGTGATCGGAAAAGCCAATAACGCTTGGAGCAGGGATTGAATCAACGATTACTGCATCCCGCGCCACCATTGCCATTGGCACGGCCAGAGCGCACCAACCGCGCGCACTCGATTTGAATGGCGGGTTTTCACTGAACCTATCGTTGGCCATCGGACTCCTGTACGACCGGAAGTGGTCGCCTGCTGCCCCTGCAATCGCCGCCTACAAGGTGGCAAATGCAGCCCTATATTCGGTCATTCCGAGGTCATTTCAATCGCATCAAAACCCGCTGGTCAGTGGATTGCCGTCTAAGAATTTGATGGCAGGCACTGACCAGATTGTTGCCTAGCCCCTTTTGCTCTGCTGATCTCGATTGCCGATGTTCGCTAAATGTTCCAGAATGGTTGCGTCTGATTCCCTCGCAAAAGGCCCTTACGGCTGTGACAAAGCTTTACCTCGATTTCGACAGCTTCTTCGCATCGGCCGAGCAACATTTTAATCCAGTCCTGCGTGGGAAGCCGGTTGGTGTAGTACCGCTAGATGTCCGGCACACTGGTTGCATTGCAATCAGCCGCGAAGCGAAGCGGGCGGGGGTCCCCTCTGGTGCTTCGGTAAGCGAAGCCAGAGCGATCGTGCCAGAGATGATTTTCATCGTAGCACGGCCTGATGCGTACGTTCGGCTCCATCACCGTATCCTCGCTGTAATCGAGGGCTGCCTGCCGATCGAAAAAGAGCGCTCGATCGACGAACTGGTATGCAACTTGGTTGCATCAGAAGTAAGCGCCGACGGAAGGCGGCGTTGACGTAAGTCTATTTGGCCTTCCGCGGGCGCGGCGCCCATTTCTTTGCCAGCGCTGCTAAGCGGTTATGGATCATGTCGATGTCGGGCTGAGCATCGGTATCATGGTCGTCCCCCAGGGCTTCCAACGCCTCTTCATGGTATTCATGTGTCGGATCGGCCAGGGCTTCCAGCTTCTCGGCATAGCCCCAAGGTCCGCCTGAGTCCTCTGGCGGTCGCATGCCGGTGGCTGCGAGCAGGCGAGGATAGCTGCCTTGGGGCTCGGCCGGAGCGATGCCCTGGATTTTGACGCTGTGCTCCCAGGCATCACCGAAGTCGTATAGGTATCGGAAGGACTTGCCCCGCATTCCCTCTAGAGCCTGACCCAGGGTCGCCTTGCGGGCATCGAGCGGACCGCCAAAGCCATATTCGGGATCCGGGATGCCGAAGCCGGTACGGCCGAAGGTCAACTCCCACAGATGACTGTCCGTCCACGCCAATGCCGCCTGGAAGACGCTGTGAAGACGGTCAAGCCTGATACCCAGCGGCACTTCGATCATGCGGCTGACGGCCGGGGTCACGTCGTCCAGGGTGATTGTCATCCGCACGATGAAGGCGTTGCTCAAGCAGCATACTCCAGGTTCTGGACCTCTCTCGCCGCCTGCCAGTGCCATTGCAGCAATTCGTCGATCCGGTTGATCGGGTGGTTGCCGATACGCGCGATAACGTCGGTAAACCAAGCTTCGGGTTCCACGCCGTTCAGGCGGCATGTTTCGACAAGCGAGTAAAACAGGGCCGAAGCATCTCCGCCCTTGGTCGAACCGACGAACATCCAGTTGCGCCGACCAAGTGCAATGCCGCGCAAGGCATTCTCGACCAGGTTGTTGCTGATCTCGAGCAGGCCATCGTCGCAATAGCGGATCATCGCCGCCCACCGGTTGAGCGGATAACGGCAAGCCTTCGCCAATGCGCTGTCCGAAGACAGCCCGCGCATCTGTGCTTCGAGCCAGGGCCGTAAGGCAGCCAGTTGCGGTGCGGCCAGCTGCTTGCGGACCCGCCGTCGTGCATCAGGTGGTGCGCCCTTGATGTCGCGCTCGATCGCGAACAGCTCGCCTATCCTCACGACGGCCTCGGCCGCGACCGGCGACGGGTTCTTTTCCAGAATGTCGGTAAACTTGCGCCGCGCATGTGCCCAGCAACCCACCTCGGTCACGTTGCGTGGGGCCTTCGTCTTCGGGTCGCGATACAGCGCGTTGTAGCCGGCATAGCCATCCGCTTGGAGATATCCCTGATACCCGGCGAGATGGGCTGCGGGATGCTCGCCGCCGCGGCCGGTGGTGAAGCGGAACGCCACAGCAGGCGGGCTCATGTCACCACTCGAACGACCATCGCGCAGATACACCCAGAAGTAGGCTGTGTGGCTGCCGTTCTCACCCATGAGCAATGTAACCGGGGTCTCGTCACCATGGATCTTGGGAGCCTGGAGGACGTAGGCGAGCAAGCGTTCTGCGAGCGGGGCCATCAACCAAGCCAGCTTGCGGGACCAACGCCCCATTACATCGCGATCAATGTCCACGCCCTGGCGCCGCAAGATCACCGACTGGCGGTGCCAGGGTTGATGATCCACGAAGCGGCTGACGACCAGATGCGCAAGCAGCGCGCTGCTCGCCATGACCTTGGGCAACGGCAGATCGATGGCGGGAGTCTGTCGGATCGTCTCGCAGGCCCGGTAGGCGATACGAGGACGAACATGGCGCAGGACGCGGAAGCGGGCCGGCACATAATCCAGAACTTCGGTGACGTCTTCGCAGATGACAGTTTCCATGCCACCGCAGCCACAGGGCTCTGGGCGATGTTCCGTCGTCAGGCGCGGGACGTGCGCCGGGATCGGCATCCGGGCTCCAGCCTTGCGTGCCGATTTCAGCTTTGACGCTGCGGCTACGTCGTCATTGGCCGGCTCCGGGGCCTCGACCTCGTCGAACATCAGGCGCAGTTGCGCGATATCCATCTTTTCGGAGCTGCGACCGAACTGGACGCGCAGCAGTCGGGCAAGGCGATGCTCCAGCTTTTCGATCGTCAGGCTTTGGGTCTTGACGGTATGCTTTGCCGCCTTCAGCTCGGTCCGCTCTACCTTCATGGCTTCGGCCATCTCCCGCAGCATTTTCTGCAGGAGAACCGGGTCTGTGGGAAGGCGATCAAGGTCGAACCGCATGCCCGGAACTATAGCGAAAATGCCTTCCCGATCCTACCTAAAACCGCAGTTTTCCGTGACTTTTTCGCTCATGCAAGTGTCGGGACGGGCACCTCGTCGTGAATGATCGCCTGCCTCCAATCGAGGCCTTCAATCAACATCGCCAACTGCGCGCCCGACAGCCGAGCTGCCGCTCCATCCTGGGTTCGCGGCCACACGAACTTTCCACGCTCGAGACGTTTCGCGTACAGGCAAAGCCCCGACCCGTCCCAGACCAGCGCCTTCAACCTGTCACCTCTTTTCCCGCGGAACAGGAATACTGCACCAGAGAATGGATCAAGCTGCAGGATATTACGAACCTGGGCCGACAGCCCGTCGAAGCCTTTGCGCATGTCGCACGGTGCCAGCGACAGATAGATCTTGGCCGACGGCGGCAAGGTCAGGCTCACCGTTCAAGCTCCCCGACAATCTCGAGAACCAGTCGCAGCGCCTGTGGGTCAACCAGCCTGTCCACCGAGACCGTGAAGCCGTCGCCTCGCCGGATGTCGATCCGGCCAGCTTCAGGCGGTTTGCCTGCCGGCTCGGGCTTCACCAGTTCAACTGGAACAAAACCCGCCATCGCCCCGCGCAGCAATTGCTTGCGCCATGTGTAGAGCTGGCCTGTTCCGATCCCATGCCGCCGCGCCACCGCCGCAACTATGACGCCGGGCTGCGTCGTCTCCTTCAGGATCGCGAGCTTCTCCTCGTCGCTCCAATGCCGCCGCCGCTCGACACGTACGACCGCTCCTCCATCCCGACGAGCGCCCATACGAGGCTCGTTTGACTGCTCGATATCCACTCGCAAGGCCTCCATTTGCCCCGCGAAATCTACGCCATCCCAATCCTGCGCAAGGCCGGGTTCCGGCGGCGCTTACCATCAGAAGCCGAGCAAGGCAGAGAGCTTGCCCACCGCATAAAGGCTGCCCTGCTAAATGCTTTTGGACCAACCCTCACCTGTTCAATCGGGATCGGGCCGTCCGAACTGCTCGCAAAAATCGGGGCAGAAATGCACAAGCCCGATGGACTGGTTATTCTGCGTGAGTCCGAATTGCCTGACTCTATCGCTCACCTTAAGCTTTCGGACATTCCAGGTATCTCTAAGGGCATGAGCGCGCGTCTGGAAAAGGCGGGTATCACCGACGTGCCGGCGCTTTGGAAGTTGGGCGCCAAGGAGGCGCGTGGTCTGTGGGGCAGCATCGAGGGTGAGCGGTTTTGGAATGCGCTTCATGGCTTGCCCTATGAGCGGCCGGTAAGCGAGAAACGCATGTTTGGCCACAGCCGGATGCTGTCCTTCGACTGGCGCACGCCCGAGCGGGTCCACGATTGCGCGCGCCAACTGTCGCTTAGTGCGGTGCGCCGGTTGCGCCGCACCAAGTTAAAGGCAACGCAACTAACCCTGAGTGTGCGGGGTGGTGGCTCCCGCACTGATACCGCGCGTCGCTCGGATCACCAGCGCTGGAGCACCGAGATGCAGTTTGAAGCGATGCGTGACGATGCGTCTACGCTAGAACAGCTTGCGGCAGCCATTGCCCACTATCGGCGCGAGGTTCGCTTCAAGCCTCGTTCGGTCACCGTGCTGCTGCATGGTTTGGTTGACGCAGCGCCAGCGCAAGCGGACCTGTTTAGCCAGCCCGGCTTGAACGACCAGCGCGCAGCGATTCTTGTGCGCCAGGAAAAGCGGGAAAGGCTGAGCGGCGCAATGGACGCCATCCGTGCAAAACATGGCCCTGCATCGGCATCGTGGGGCGTCTGTGATGAAATACCCGGCGGTTTTGTCGGCAGCAAGATCGCGTTCGGGCGCATCCCTGATCTGGGGGATTTCAACGAAGCGCCAAGCAAGGATGAGGCGACGCATTTTTGCGTGGTGGCTTAAGCTGGGTTTTTGACTGCGCGCTTGGCTTTACTCTTTGAGCGGTTCTTTCCAGAGCCCAACATTCATATTGCCAGATATGAACAGCCTGATCTGGTCGGCAGCCGGATGCGGTCTGCTCGCGTTGCGAATGGTGGCGATCCCAGAATCGCAGCCTCCAACTGTTGCGGCATTTTGAACTCTGACGAGCCGCGCGCTCCAAATCCGAAGCATGCCCCGCTTTCCATTCGCAGGGCGACAACGACTAGCCCTTAGGCCTGCGTGGAACGCAGATCAGAAGGGGAGCGACTATCTGACAGGTCAAGTGTCACTGACCAATTTCAGCTCTTGTTTCGCGTGCTTTTGCGTTGAGTCGGACGAGCAGTTTTCGGGCGAGGGCGATGCGGACGACCATTTTGGGTTTACCTTGGTCGAGCAGGCGTTGGCGGAACTCTGCCATGGCCGGATCGAATTTTCGCACGATGTCGGCGACGAGGAAGAGGATCGAGCGGACAGAGCTTCTTCCACCACGGATAGATCGGGCACCGGATCGTTTGCCGCTGTCGTTCGCGATGGGCGCAAGGCCTGCAAGTTTGGCGATGGCCTTGTTCGACAGGGTTCCGATTTCGGGCAGTTCGGCCAGCAGGGTGGCAACGGTGCGATCTGCCACGCCCTTGACCGAGCGCAGTGTGCGATCAAGCGCGGTCCAGACGGGATCGTGTTCGATCAGGCCTGCGATTTCACGGGCCAGCGCTTTGGCTTGGGTATTGAAGAAGGCGATAGTCTCTTTCAAGCTGGCAAGGGCAAGCGGATCGCGGGTAGAATGAAGCCGCTGCTTCTGCACTGTGAGGTCGCCTGTCACTTGCCGCAACCGGGCAGAAAGCGCGCTAAGCCTTTGTTGTTCGTCGCAAGGTGGCGGCGTTGGCCGTAGCCGCCGTGCCGCAGCAAAGCAGGCGATGACCTCTGCATCGATACGGTCGGTCTTCTCCAGCCGCCCCATCGCCTCGGCAAAATGCCGTACCGCTCTGGGATTGGTCAGGGCACAGGGCATGCCTGCGCGCCACAGCGCCAGGAATGCGTCCTGTTCGAGCCCGCCACTGGATTCCATCACCACCAGTCCCGCGCCATGGCGACCGGCCCAGTCCGCCAACGCAGCAATTCCCGCCTCATCATTGGCGAACCGGCGATAGCCGCCGGCCTCGATCCAGCCATCAAGCCAGGCCTTGCTAACATCCACTCCACAAATCGTTTCGATCACGGTAACCTGCCTTGTCCGTACGGTTGAGACACCTGCCGACTATTCGGTCGTGCGTGACAAGCGGTGCTGGTCCCAGGCTCCCTTACGGTTACTGCCTGAGGGGTGACGGGCGACAGCACCGCAGCGCCGGGGTGGGTGGCCACCCACCCCGGCGATCAGCCGATTACATCGCAATCAACCAACAACGTCCAGATACAAGGGGGAGGGGATGTGTGCCCGGGTGATTGCCGGGTGCACATCAGGAGTGACGACCATGCTTATTCCCTTTTCCCGACTCTATCTGAGCGATGCCAATGTGCGCAAAACGCGCAGCGAAGAAGACGATATCCAGCTTTCCGCCGACATCGAAGCGCGCGGCCTTTTGCAGAACCTGCTGGTCACCAAGAGCAAGAAGCGCGGCAAGTTTGCCGTGATCGCCGGTGGTCGCCGCCTGCGGGCCATCGAGATGATCGTCACGCGCGGTGCCTGGCCCCCTGATACCGAGATCGAATGCAAGCTGCTCGAAGGCAGCGAAGAGGAAGCAGGCGAGGCCTCGCTTGCCGAGAACTTCCAGCGCGTCGGGATGTCGCCCGCTGAAGAATGCCGCGCCTTTCAGCACTTCATCAAGGAAGGCAGCGATGTTGCCGCGGTCGCCAAACGCTTTGGCCTCACCCAGCGCTTTGTGGAAGGCCGTCTGCGGCTTGCAAACCTCGCCGAGCCGATCTTCGAAGCACTTGCCAAGGGCGATGTAACCCTCGACATCGCGAAAGCCTATGCTGCTACCGATCAGCACGAGGTGCAGCTGCGGGTCTTTGAGCAGACGCGCTATGCCTATAACCCAAGCGCCGATGCCATCCGGCGTATGGTGGCGAGCGGTTCCATGCGCGGCAATGACCCAATCGCGCTGCTGATCGGCGAAGATGCCTATGTGGCCGCCGGCGGCAAGATCGAGCGCGACCTCTTCAGCGAAGCGGCAGATGATCGCTGGATCGACATCGAGATCGCCCACAGGCTTGCGGCGGAGAAAATGGAAGCCGAAGCCCAGCGTATCACTGCCGAGACGGGCCTTGCCTGGATCAGCCCGGTGGCGTCGACCAATTCATGGCAGGCGCGCAGCGAAATGGGCGTCAATGCGGTTCGCCTCCCGCCCGCGCCGCTCTCCGAAGAAGCACGTGCCCGAATTGACGCGATCGATGCCCGAATGGAAGAAATCAGCGAGATCATCGACGAAGGCAATGAAGGCGACGAGACCGATTTTGGGCAGCTCGAAGCCGAGTATGAAGATCTCGATGCTGAGCGCAGCGACCTCAATAACCCGGTGCGCGAACTGCCCGAAGAATGGCGCAGTGAGGCCGGACGGTTTCTGGTTCTCACCACCCGCGGCGAGATGGTGCTCGAGGCCGATTATTACAGCGAAAAGCGCCTGTCGTTCGAGACCGATGAGAATGGCAAGGTGACAGCGACGGCCGAAGAGCCGGTGCCAGGTTCTACCAAGAAAGGCAGCGCTGCGCCTTCCAGGCCCGAGGCAGTTGCGCCGGGCACGGAAAAGCCGATCAGCGCCCGCCTGTTCGACGAGCTTGCCGTGCAGCGCCGCAATATCCTCTCGGCATCCCTCCTCACCGATGCGGGCCTCGCGCTCGACTTCGCCATCTTCGCGCTGGCCGACAGCCGCAGCTATGAAAGCCGGGGAACCTCGATCAAGGGCGGACGACCCAGCGATCCGGCGACCGGAGAACTTTCGCAGTCCACAGCCGAAGGGATTCTCGCCGAGGCTGAAAACGCGCTCGACACGGCATGGCAGGAACATGGCTGTGCAGCCCAACGCTTCATTGCCTTCCGCGAACTTGCCGACGAAGCCAAGGCGGCGTGGCTCGCCTATGCGGTAGCCATCTCGCTCGAAGCCAAGAAGGGCTATGGTTCGGAATACCATCCGATCCATGCTGTCATCGGCAGCATGCTCGACATCGACGTTGCAGCGATGTGGCGGCCGACAGCCGAGAATTTCTTCGACCGGGTGAGCAAGACCTCGTGTCTTGCGGCACTGACCGAAGTCGGCGGCAGCGATCTTGCGGCGCGTTATGCCGCATCGAAGAAGGCTGACCTTGCCAAGACCTGCGAGACGATCTTCGCCGGCAAGGCGATCATTGAACAGGACGTCAAGGAAGCAGCGCTGGCCTGGCTCCCCGAAGGTATGAAGTTCACGATCGCTGCCAATCCCGCTGATCCGGTCATCCCGGACACCGACGAAAGCGACCCTGTCGCCGACGTCTGCGATGGCGATGACGGTGAAGCCGACAGCGAGGCCGACGAGCTCATCAATGACCATCAACCTGAAGTCGCCTGTGAAGAAGCGGCGGTAGCCGCCTGAGGCGGCAAATCACCCCTCCTGATGACCTGGCCCGGCCACTCGCCTGAGTGAGCCGGGCCTCTTTTTTGTTGAGGAGCAGGCCAATGCGCCAACGACCCAAGCGCGACGTAGCGCAGGAAATCACCAATCTGATCATCAAGACAATTGAGGCCGGAACGCTGCCTTGGCGCCGACCCTGGAAGAAGACCGGTATGGGCGGCGCACCGCTGCGCGCTGCAGGCGTCCCTTACACAGGGATCAACCGCCTCTATCTTTGGGCGGTCGCCGATCACTATGGATATGGCTCACGCTACTGGATGACCTGGCGCCAGGCCATCGAGCTCGGCGGACAGGTCCGCAAGGGCGAGACCGCCGAGCCGAGCATCTATTTCAACAGCACGAAGAAGACCGCGGTCGACCAGGCAACCGGTGAGGAGTCGTCGAAAACAATCCGCTTCATGCGCGCTTACAGCGTGTTCAACGCCTCGCAGATCGATGGCCTGCCGCCGCATTTCTATCCGAGTCCGGTGCCCGAAGCGCCGCCGACGCCCTCGCAGAAGGCCGCTGCCATCGAGCGCTTCTTCGCACCCGTCCCGGCTGATATACGCCTCGGCGGAGACCGCGCGTTCTACTCGCCGGGCGCTGATTATATTCAGCTTCCGCACCCCAATGTCTTCAACACCGAAGACGGATTCGTGGCTACGAAAGCGCACTCGGCCATTGGTCAGGCCATGCCTCGCGGCTTGCCCGCGAATTTGGCAAGCGTTTCGGCGACAAGGCCTACGCTTTCGAGGAGCTGGTAGCAGAGCAGGTGAGCGCCCGGATCTGCTACGAACTGGGCCTTCCGGCAGACCTCCACGAAAGCCATGCCAGTTATGTCTCGCACTGGCTGGAGATCCTCAAGGCGGACAAGACGGCGATCATCACCGCGGCCGCGAAGGCCGATCAGGCGTTCAACCATCTTGCGGCCTATTCGGGCTACCAGAGTGAAGCTGCGGACGAAGAGGGGGAGGAAGCCGATGAGACGGCGCCAGTTCCGGCTTGTGCTTGAGCCGGCACCGGAGGAGGTCGTTCGCCTCACCCAGCTTCACCGTTATGCGCGCGATGTTGCAGGACGGGGAAGGGCGCCCATCGGCGGTGTGCTGGCTGAGTATATCGCAGGCCTGTTTCCCCAAAGGGATCCACGCCAGGTGCTGGACGGTCTTCTCGGCAAGGGGGACGCCGGTTGGTCGCTTGGCACAGCTCCGGGTCAAGGCCCAACGCTCATCATCCAGACAACCGAGGCGGGCGTTGCCGTCTCGGCAGTTGCGCGAATCCTCGAACAGATTGCGCCGGGCACGCTCCTGCGACCGATGATCTACGAGCCGTTGCCGCTGCAGGGCCTAAGCGAACATCGTCGCAGCCTGCATTGAGGGAAGGGGGATGGGGCCATTGCATCTTGCAATGGAAAGGAAGCCTCATGTCCTGCGACATCGATTACCGTTACCGCCGCGCACTCCAGCCTGATGGACTGACAACCTTCGAGAATGCGCTGCGGGCATTGAACGAGGCCGTCGATGATGTCCGCCTTGCAGGCCGGCAGGCGGCAAACTGTCCGGCTGTGCTGCTCCTCACCCGCCACCTCCAGCGCATTGCCGACGGAAGGCCGACCGAATGTGAGGCAGACGACCAGGCGCTGCGGTCCCAGTGCATCGAACGCCTTGCCGAGCTCAAGCACAGACCGGCGATCATTGCGCTGGTCAAGCGCGGGATCGACTATCGTCCCGAAGAGCTGCGTCACTACCGGCGTGAGGGCACGCGCGCGCTCCGCCAGATCGCAGCAGGGATCGGGCTCGAGCACGCCGACTACCGCATCAGCTATTACACCTCACAGGAACAACTCGCGGGCGAGCATGTCCTCGAGGCCGAAGGTATCTATGTCCGGATCAGCCCGGAAAGGTTCGGCGAGCCGGGTCTCGCCTGGCGCAACCCGTTCTGGAAACCGCCTGGCGCGGTGATGCGCAAAGCGCCGATCACCGCCCTTGCAGACATTCCCGCACTCACGGCGCGGATCGCGCGCGAATTGAAGATCGCACCTCCGGCGCAGCCGGGGCTCATCTGAAGGAGAACACGCATGGGCTGGCTTTACATGCACCGTGCCGGAATGGGGGGCTTCGACACTCCCAAGGCCTATCTCGACAATCAGCTCACATGGGAGCGCGAGAATGAAGAAACCGGCAGCTTCGAAGGATGCCGGGTCATCAGAAGCGTGTCCACAACCGGGGCCTATTACGCGGCTGTCCAGCGCTATGGACCGAATAACCAGACCTACGCCATCTCCGCGGTGATCTGTCTGGTCCGCTGGAACCCCAAGGCAGCCGACGGCCTCCTGTTCGGCTACAAGGACATGGATGAAAACTCCGGGCCGGTGGAGGCTGGGTGTCCCAGAAGTATCCTCGAGGAACTTGGGCCAACCAATCACCCTTATGCCCTCGACTGGCGCAACCGGTGCTACCAGCAGCTACGGCTGAAGGAACGCAAGATTGCCGATGGCGACATGATCCGGCTGCCTGAACCCATGAAGTTCACCGACGGGAGCGAACACGCCGAATTCAGGGTGACAAAGCGCGGCGCGAAGATTGAACTCAGCACGCCCGATGGCCGAGGCCGGTTCCGCATCAGCAGATTGATGGAGCGCCGGTTCGAAGTCGTGCCGCCCAAGCGTGCGCCGCGCACATTCTTCCCGGCAACGCCGTAACGCTCGGGAGGTGACCATGCTGCCTCAGAGCCTCGATCCCAGAAGGGCGATCCTGTGCGGACGCGCCAATGCCGAGCGCCTCGCCATCCGGATGACCGCAGATTCCGGGCAGAGCCATGCCGTGGTGAGGACGGACAGCAAGCTCCAGCCCTTCTGCGTTCTGCCTGCAGAAGAGGGCCTTCCCGGTGCGATCGAATTGCAGGTCGTGGTTTTGTAAGAGCGGGAAACGTCTGCGGCAGAACCGGAACACCTGCTGGGTCTGGCACAGCAAACCTTGATTACCGCAAAGATTGACGCTATATCGCGTCAGAATTCATGGGAAAGTGCAATGGCGATTCAAAACTACGCTGACAACGGCGCGTTTGCTCCGCGCAAGATCGTCGACGCGCTGCGGACCACCAGCGACGAACTCGCACGCTCGCTGGGCCTCGGCAAGGACGCGATCCAGCGCAAAGACCGGATCGCGTCGACACGTACCCAGCGCCGCCTTCGCCAGATGGTCGAGGTGCTCAACAAGGTCGAGCCGCGCTTTGGCTCGGCGTTGCTGGCCTATGCCTGGTACCGCTCGGAACCGCTGCCCGGCTTCTCGGGCCAGACCGCCATGCAGCTGGTGCAGAGCAACCGGGCCGATGACGTGCTGACCTATATCGACGCGGTCGACGCCGGCGTCCACGCCTAGTCCAATGCATTTTACCGGGCTGCTCTACCGCGCCCACAATCCGGTTTGGTCCCGCGAACCCCTCTCAGGGGAGGGGGCGGCCCGGTTTGGCGGACGGTTCAATCGCATCGGGCGCATCGCGCTCTATACTTCCCTCGCCCCCGAGACCGCGCTGCGCGAGGCCAATCAGGTTGGCACCCTCCAGCCCACCACGCTCGTCGCCTATCAGGCCGACATCGGACCGCTGCTCGATGGCCGCGATGCGGCTGCATTGCGGCCTTTCGGTATCGCACCGGCTGAACTCGCCGACCCGGCGTGGCGCGATCGGATGCTCTCAGGCAAGCCGGTCCCGACGCAGGATCTGGCGGAGGCCGCGATCGCGCAAGGCTATGCCGGCATCGTTGTCCCGAGCTACGCCCGCGGTGCCCCTGCGGACGCGCTCAACCTGGTCCTGTGGGACTGGGACGGGCGCATCGCGCTTGTTGATGACGACGACCGGCTTGGTCTTCGCAATCACTGATGACCTCTTATTCCTCGATCATCCCTCCAAGACCGGGATCCAGATACCACGATGGGCCTTCGGTAAAGTCGGCATTGCGGGCAGGAACAGGGCCATCAGGCTCTGACGAGACGTAAGGGTTGACCATCGGCGCAGGGTGCTGGCCCGATCGCAGAATGTGCCCCGACATCTGGCACCGCGGCCCAAGGAGTTCGAAGAGCCATTCGAGATCGTCGAGCATCTGGACGACTCCGCGCCCTGCCAGCGCATAGTAGAGGCAGCGCTGATAGTCATCGCAATGGCAGGACAGGATTTGCGTCAGCCGGGCCTTGGCATTGGGCAGGCCCTGAAAGACGCCCTGCAAGGTCTCATAGAGCTCGCGCGCCGAGTAATAGGCATCGAACGGCTCCACTCCGATTGAGGCATTGGCGAGCATGCGCTTGGTTGGACGGCAATTCGGATCAAGCGCCGCGTCGCGCAGCGTGACATCGAGGTCGAACTTGCCGATATCAAAGACCTTGTTCATTATTCATGGGCTCCTGCTGATTATGAACATATCGTGAACAAACGACAGGGTCAAGGCGTCATCATGCATGTGGCTGGTAGGTAAGGACACCACAGGAAGGACCGGCAGGGTCGCCATCAGCGACGAGCTGAAGGCTGCGCTGGTGCGGTGGTATACAGGCCGGGGCAGCGAGGCCGACCACCGCGCTTGCGTCTCACTGGTCTCCACCGCGCGAGAGAACCACAAGTGGATCGCCTGCGATTGCCTTGGGGCAGAGCGTCCGCCGCCGCTGATGAGCGCGGCATATCTCAGTTTTCAGGAGACCTATTACCTCCGGCGTCTTACTTCACGGCCTGGCCACGATTCAGGTTGCCCGTTTCATCTACCGCAGGCGCCACCGCGCATCCGCGAGACCGTGAAGGATTCGCTTTATGCCATCGGCCTGCCAAAAGGCCTGTTCAGCGCACACCAGAAGGCACCGGAGAAGCTTGCGCAGAGGCCAGAGGACATAGAGCCTGACGATCGCTCACGCGGCGTCGCCATCCCGCGCCTCGGCAAGCTGCTCTGGCTGCTGCTCGAGCGAGCAGGCTCGAACATCCTGCGCGAATTACCGCCCAGTGGCAGGCGCGCAGGCTCGATCAGCGAAGAAATGCGCCACCTCAAGCGCGCCGCTCAGGGCCTCGAAATCGCGCCGGGCATCCGGCTGTCGGATCATCTCTACACCAACGCGATCGATTACGAGAAACGGCGGGTCCATGCCCGGTTGCGAGCCGCGGCCGAGACCTGGCCGCCCGAGTTTGCGCCGCAGGCCTTTCTGCTTCTCGAAGCGAGCGAGGTCACATCGAGCGAGGTGGTGACGGGGCTCGGAACTGTCGAAATCCGCAATCGCATCCAGCACACCGGGATCATCCGGGCCGAGGTCGAGCCACCCTTTCTCGTGCTGGCCGTCGTCGGGGAGCATAGTCGGCGCGAAGGATACCTGGCGCTGCGCGCCTATGCCCAGCCTGTCTTCAGCGGAAACCAGTTCGTGCCCGCCGAGCGCGACCATGATCGCGACGTGCTGCGCGCGCTCCAGCAGGCCCAGTATGAATTGCGCCGCCTCGGTGTCAGGATGGCGGTCAAGAAGATCCTCTTTGACATCGCGCTGGCTTCGGGCTCGGCGAGGCCGGACTTCCTGGTGGCGCTGCTCGATGAGCATAGCGGGGTGGAGTGCAAGTTCGCGCTCCAGATCCTGCAGTCGGATGATGCCGACTATCTTGAGCTGCGCAGCATCGAGCGAGAGCGTCTCAGTCAGGCCGGGCTTGTCATATCCATGGCCGTCAGCAGCGTGACGCCTGAGGCAATTATCAGCGAAGCCCGCAGCCTTCTCGAGTGAAGGGGAGGGGGAGGATTTGAGCGAACCTGAAGAAGGAGAGTTCGCTCATGACATGCTTTGCTCCGTCGCCGCGCCCATCGACATCGATCTGGGGCGCAGTCCAACAGGCCGATCAGCTTGGCCCCGGCATTTGGTCGGTGATGACCGCCAGCCACGGCGGCATCATTCTGTCCGATCAAAGGCAGGCCGCCATGCCGCAGGCGCTACTGATCGAGGGCGGCTCCTACGAGGAAGACTGCGACTGGGCGCTCCCGATCCTTGCCTTCGCCAGCGAGCTTGAACGCCAGCGCTCCTGCTCCGCGGGCTTCCTCCAGCTTGCCCGCGATACCGCCCGGTGTTGGCACCCGGACCGCCTCAGCGCCTTCACCGGCGAGGCCGTCGAGGAGAATGCGTCCGCGATCCTGCGGACGCGCAAGGCCTACATGGCCGTGATCGGCGAATTCTGCACGACCACCGCCTGGGGTGATTGGGCCGAATGGGTGCCGAAAGGCAAAGTCGGCGTGATTGCCCGCCAAGTCGAGCGCGTCGATCACCTTGGCCGGCCAACCTATGGCGAGGCTGAGGTCTGCGCGCTGATCGCGAAGGACCTCTACGCCGCGCGCGGCGAGGTCACGGCGCTGCGGGATACGGCGCACGAGATCATTCCGATGCCCGAGGCCCTGCGGCCTAAGCGCGTGGGCTGAAGAGCAGGCCCAAGCCGTCCGGCTCCGACCAGGCATCAACCCGCCGTTCTGAAGGGAAGGGGGAGGGGAAGGGCGAACCAGTGCGATGAAGGACCCTTTGCCATGAACCCGACAGTCATCCGACCCAGCGTCAGCCCGAAGACGATTACCAAAGTCACGCGCCTCTTCAACGGCACCATCGGCGATATCCTCGGCGAGCTCCTCCAGAACAGTCGCCGCGCTGGCGCGTCCCGGATCGATATCGCCTGCTGCGCGGATCAAGACGGAGCGCGCCTGACCCTTGTCGATGATGGAACCGGGGTCGCCGATCCCCAGACCATGATTGCGCTGGGGGATTCGGGCTGGAGCCAGCACATCCATGAGGCCGAAGACCCGGCAGGCATGGGTGTCTTCAGCCTGGCGGGCAAGGACACCCGGATCAGCTCGCGTCATGCCGATGCCGACACCGGATGGTCGGTCCATGTCCCCGCAGATGGCTGGACCGGCGCGCAGGACATTGCCGTGGTGCCCCTTGCTCGCCCGGTTGGGACGACCATCACCTTCCTGATGCCCGGGGTGAGCGAGCAGACGACCGAGCGGATTCTGCGCGAGGTCGCGAAGTTCTACCCGCTGCCGGTGTTCTTCAATGGCGCGCAAGTGCCGCGCGAGGACTTTCTCGCAAAGGCGATTTACATCGCCGAGTGGAACGGCAGCCAGATCGGCGTGTTCGAGGGGCGCGAATACCACCAGGACCCCACGACGAATTTCCATGGGATGGCGCTCACCCGCAAACTTGCCAGCGTCTCGGAGAGCCTTGGCGGCAAGACCTACCATGCCCGGCTCGATATCGGGGCCACCCCGGGCCTTGCCCTTGTGCTCCCGGCGCGCAAGGAATTCGTCGAGAACGCCGCCTTTGCGGCGCTGCAGGCAGCGTGCAAGCGCACGATCTATGCCGCGCTGGCGCACAGAGGCCAGCACCGGCTTTCCTTCGAGAACTGGAAAGAAGCCCGCGATTTGGGGGTTGCCCTGCCGGAGGCCGACCCCTGCCTGCCCCGCTGGCATGCGGCCATCGCGGAGAGCGACAACGTCAATGTCGAGTATGAGGAAGTCGCAGCAGGTGCGGACACGATCCTTGTCGCGGATCTTGAGCCCGATATTGCACAGGGACTGGAGCGCGCGCTGCGCGAGCACCCTTTGCGCCCACACCTCGTCGAGAACCATCCCGCATACGCTGGCTATGGCTGGTATGACGCGCTGCATCAGCTCGGGAACTTGCGCTTCTATGTTGAAGCCGGGGAGCAGGGCCACGTCATCGCCGAGAACGGCAGCTTCCCGCCGCTCGATGACCATGTTCGTGCCGAGACGATCGAGCTGAGGTTCTGTGTCTTCCACCGCTCCAGCGAAACGCAGCGCGAAGAACGGATCCCGGCAGATGTGGCCTTCGTCGTGGGCGAGGATGGCTGGTACAGCGGTGTCGACCAGATCCGCATCGCTTATGTGCCGGGTCCGGCGCTGACCCCCGAAACGCTGGTCGATCTGATCGAGAACGTCTGTTTCTGTGCGAGCGACGACAGCGAGGCCGACTCCTGGGACACCCAGCACGAGCACTTCTTGCGCGATGCGCGCGAGCTCGCGGCCCGGGTGCTGCTCGGCGAAGACGAGGCCATTGCGGCGCGTATCCGCGACACGCTCGCCAGCATCCTCTGGGTCATCCCCAAGGATCGGCAGGTTGCCATTACCGTCGCCCCCGGGACCGCGATCAATGTTCAGCTGTCCGCTTGTCAGCCTGCCGGCTGAGGCTCGCGAGGCCGTCCGGTTGCCCGATGATCGCCCCTTTGATCGGGAGGAGAGCTCCAATGCATGACACATCCGACCTCTCTTGCGCTCGGCAGCGCACCGAGCGGATCGCGCTGCTCAATGATGCCGCACGCCAGGGCCGTGACCGAACGGCACGCATCGTCATGACCTCCGGGCTGCTTGCAGAACTCGGCGGCGACACGGTGGCACAAAGCATGATGGCACAGGCCCGGCTGATCGCCGCTCTGCGCCATTGCACCTTCGCCCCGGATTCGCCCGAGCGAGACTTTGCAAGCCTGGATGTCGATGGCATCAAGGTGCTGATGAAAGTCGACTATTACGACACCGAACTGGCGTTCGGGTCAGACGATCCGGCCAATCCTGCCATCACGCGCAGGGTCGTCACGCTGATGCGGCCAGAGGATTACTAATCAGCGTCAGGGGCGGACATGTCACTGCGCTGCGGGGCATCGGCCCGGTAAATGGTGGGGAGGTAACGAGCGCATGAGCAGGCACAAAGTACCGCTTCGTGACGGGATTGCAGCGGCAAGTGCCTTTGTCGGATGGGACCGACCGCTTCAGACCTATTTCGCACAGGTGCTGAGCGCCCCTGACGAAGACGGAGAGGAGATCGAACTCGTATGGGTCGGAGCCGCCTTTGGCGAGCTCCCCCGCGCGGTTGACGCAATCCGCGTGCTCGAACCCTATTGCCATATCAAAGCAAGTCTGGCCGCACAGCTCGAGATCGACAGGATGGCCTGCCTCGCCACGCGCGATGGACCCAATCAGCTCGAAGCCAAGGCCTTCATGGCGCGCCTCAGCCAGATCAAGGACAGGTCCGAGCCCGAAGCTTAGGTCGGTGCAGACCGCGCATGGCTCGAAGCAGGGCCGGTTCAGCTCCAAACCAGGCATCGAGACTCCTCAGCCCTCTGGGCTGGATAGAATTACGCGCGCCTGCGGTGGCTGGCGCACGGGCCGGGCCACGGGCCCGGAGGAGAGGGGGGATGGGAGAAGGTGTTCCGGACAAGGGGTTCGGACAGCATCAGGAGAATGTGACATGAACATCGGCACCCTCAAGGCCAACGCAGAAGGCGTACACATCGGCCGCATCACCACCCTGACCTTCAGTGCGACCGTCGCTCTGCGGGCCTTCGAATCCACCAACGAGCGGGCACCCAAGTTCGACCTCATGGCGCTCTCGGCGGACCGCCGCAGCTGGGTCAAGATCGGCGCGCTCTGGGAATACTCGTCGAACGAGACCGGCGAGTGCTTCCTGTCGGGCCAGATCGACGACCCCAGCCTCTCGGCGCCGATCCCGGTGGCGATGTTCCAGCAGAACGACGGCAGTTTCAATGTCGCCTGGCGCCGTTCGAAGCCCAAGGCATCGCTCGACGGCTTCGGCAGCGAGAGCGAAGGTGCCCTGCCGCCGCTGACCGCCACCGGCGACGAACCGGCCAGCGACCGCGGCGTTGACAGCGGCGCTGCCAGCGGCGACGGTCTGGGCGAGAGCACCGCTCCGGCACCCAAGGGCAAGACGCGCGTGAGCGTCGACGCCTGACCGGGACAAGCCCCCCCGTGACCGGTGCCGCGACCCGCGCCGGTCACATCGGGAAGGCCCGTCCGCGCATTCGTCGCGGGCGGGCCTATTCTTTTGCCCGCTGCTTTCAAGCTGACCAGACCTGCTGCAGGAACTCTGCCTGCGAGAGAGGAGGGGGAGGTGCCGTTCAAGCAAAGGAGGCTTGAATGGCACAGACAAACTGGACTCTCGATCTTGGCGGCGCTCCGTGGAACGAAGACTGCGCGCAGATCGGCCACACCCCCAATTTCGACCTCGTGAATACCGCGGAAGCCATGCTCTACAGGGCTGCGCTGATCGCGGTTGCCGGCTTGCCCCCTCCGGGCATCACCCTGCGGATCAAGGCTAACGCTCATGATTTCGGGACCTACCGGACAGTCGAGGCAAGCATCGACAATGATCAGGACGACGGCAGCCATGCCAGCTATCTCGAGACCCTCGAGACCGGCATCGCCTTTTGGCATCAGGCCGGATTTGCACCGCCTGAATTCGGCAAACTAACGGCGAGCGATCAGCTTGCGGGTTTCGTCGTGGATGCCGTCGCAAGCGCGCTGCGGATAACACGGCCGAGCAGCACCGGCGCCTTCTTTCCGGCGTCCTCCGGGCCGCTCCACCGGAACCTCACCGCAGCCTTTCCGGAAGCGGCGCAGCGCGCCTTTTCTGAAGGGGGCCTGCCATGCTGACGGATAGCGAGCGCTTCGCCTTCAGCGCCTGGCGGATCCATGCGTTCGCTTCGACGGGCAATGCCTACGACGCCGTGCAGACCGACGAGACTATCGCTGCTGGCGATACTCTGCTCATTCTCGATGAAGGGGTTGTCGGTGTCGCGATGACCTGGCCCTTTGCTATCACGGCAGAACCGGGCAAGCTTCACGCGGTCTGTGAGCCCGGCGCTGGCGAAACCCTTGGGCACATTGAAAAGGCGCTCGATGCTCCAGATGGGTCAATCGCTCGAGCCTGCCGCCTCGCAAGGACTCTGGGCTTTGCGATTGATGCGGGCCTTGTCCCAGTGTTGCCGGAGCTGCCGACGATAGAGGTGGACGGCTAGTGCGGCAATCGCCGTCACAGAAATCTTGCTATTTTGGCAATAATTGCTATTTTGAGACCAAGAGGAGATACCACCATGCCAGCGGCGGCAAATGAGCACCCCAGGATTCCCCTGACCCGGTTTCACAACAACACTGGCGAGTTCCTCGACCTTGCGACCAAGCAGCCGGTCGTCCTCACCAGCCATGGCCGCGAGCGGCATGTGATCGCAGATAGCGAATATTTCCGCCATCTTGAACAGGCGGCGCGCGGTATGATCACAGATCACATGAATATCGAAGCTGTCGCTTCGTCCGACATGACCGACGCCGACCGCCAAGCTTTCGCCAATGCACGGCCCTCGGACAGCGAACTCGCCAATGACCGCTGGGAAGACTGACCGCCCCGCCGCAGGCCATATCCTCCGATACGTCTACCTCTTCGAGGAAGAGCAGAGACGGGGCCGCGACGAAGGCGTCAAGGAACGCTTCGTCGTCGTCGTGGGTGTCGAGGGGTCACGCTATCTTGTCGCCGCGATCACGACCAAGGGCGAGGGCCGCAAGAACGCCATCGAGATCCCCGATGAGATTGCGCGCACAGCCGGGCTCGCTCCCGGTAGTGCAATCGTCGTTTCGGAGTTCAACCGGTTCACCTGGCCCGGGTTCGACATCAGACCCCTTATGAAGCAGCCCGGGTACATTGCCGGACGACTCCCACCGCGGTTCACGGCAAAGATCATCGATGCCATAGCAGCCTGGAGAACAGCTCCCGTCGATCGGGATTGATTGGCGCAACGTGCAGACAGGCAGGCCCCTTGGGGCCTTGTCCTATTGTGCGTCAACGCCAGACCAGTGGCGCCAACCCCGCGGATCGGCACCCCAGGTAGCCAAAGTCAGGTGTTCCGGATTACTGCCGCAAAGGGACTATTCGCTCACCGAAATCGGCGAGGACGGACGATCAATCATGCGACCAACGCCAGCGTCAGCAAGCCGAGACGCGGCGAGGTTGATGTCCAGGCACGCAATCAGCCCCTGTGCCACCCGCACGTCCGCCGTCCAGTGCCCATGCCTCTCTGGTCGAGCTTAGGGCCAACCTGCAGAAATGCGAGCCGTGTTGCCCGGCAAGCCGGGCTGCCCGCACCACCTCGATTTCCGAGGTTTCCCGCGCGCGAAGGCGCGCGGTGTCCCAGCTCTCCCGCCGAGGCTCGATAAGGGCACCGGCGGACGAGCCGTCGGCACCAAGGAGGCTCTTGCAATGAACATCGTCAACCTCGTCGGCCGTCTCGCCAAGGATCCCGTCGCCCGCGATCGCAGCGACACCCGCATCACCGAACTCATCCTCGTGACCGAACGTCCCGTAATCCGCGATGGGAAGGTCCAGAAGGACCCCGAAACCGGCTACCCGGTCAAGGATGCCGAATTCCACAAGATCACCGTCTTCAACGGCCTCGGGCTCCCGCTGCGCCAGCACAAGGCCAAGGGTGACCAACTCGCCGTGACGGGCCGCATCCACTACTCGCGCTGGCAAGACGCCGAAGGCAATGACCGCTACGGCTGCGAGATCATCGCCGAAAACGTCGAGTTTCTGTGATCATCAGGAGGGCGGCGCTTCGGTGCCGCCCTTCCACTCGTCACTGGTTGCGCGAGCCAGATTATGGAGCGCAGGTCGGATAATTGCCGGTAGGATCAATCCTGGCACCGCGGTGACCACAGCTGCAGCGCAAGTGCCGGGCTACCATGTCCAGTTTGAGGGGGATCGACCTGGTGAAGCACTGATCGCGCAGCCGGGCCGCCGGCATGATGACTACACGCCTGCAGCGGCCGCACTCGATCTGCGCATTGAGGCCATGACGAACGAGATCGGCGACAGAATCGAGGCGTTTGGTTCCCATACGCACCGAGAACATATAAAGAACTTTATCGTCAAGGGATGCCGAAGGGGAGGTTGGCGCCTGTCGGCCTATGGCCGGCACCGCGCTCTATTCCGCCGGGCTGCCGCCAACACACAAGCGTCGCCTGTGTGCTGGGTCTGCGACCGGCGTCACCAAGTCCCTGCCGGGCCTCGGTAGGGTAGACGCGAGACGCCTCTTTCGAGGACGCCCCAGCGCCTCCCCCCGAACCGTGCTTGCACCTTTCAATGCACACGGCTCTCCATTCCGCTCGGCATCCGGCCGCCATGATGAGCGACATGGCATTTCCGACACAGGACGATGGTCCTGCGCCGTCGCGCCGATCGCACCCACGGCGTTAGTTGGTCACGCCGTTTGTCTTTGAGGCGATGGGGATGATGCATCTCGAACGGACCAGCGGTCCCGCCACATGCTTCGCATTCCTCGGCATTGAGGCGGGTGACCAGATCGTTCGGACTCTGCGCGATGCGCGAGCCGACCGTGATGGTATCGACGATGGGATTGTCCCACGCCTTCACGACCAGATGCTTCAGTTTCCATACCTTATGGACGCGCGACGCGCCACGGACCACGGTTGTCACGCCATGATCCGTCCCCATTTTCAGATAATCCTCGGCCTGCCGTCTCGTCGAGCCTCGCCGGCAGGCCACAGTCGCCAAGAGGCTCCTGAGAACCACCAGTTCGAGCTTGTCGAGCGACGCTTTCACGCCATCGGCGATCGCATAGTAACTCGCGAAGCCGCGGAACTCCGAGTTATAGGCGACGATGATCTCCGCCACACTGGATTCCATGAGTTGCGGACGCACCCGGCCGTTCCTCATGTCGAGGTTGCCAAGCTTCTTGCGCCTGCAGAACGCATAGACCCGCTCCCGTGGCACCCACAGCTTGATATTCCCCCGCGTTGGCCGACGAAGGACGCGTCGCGTCCCACCGCCGACCTTCGGACGCCCCGCCATTGTTCCGGCAGAGCGCAACGTGAAGGCGCATACATGGAAGCCGAGGAACGGCGATCCCTTCGACGCATCGCGAACCCCGGTCTTTTCCGGTGACACCGCCAGATTAAGCCGATCAGCAAGGAAGCGCTGTATATCGGCCATGATCCGGACGGCATCCGCCTTGCTGCCGATCACACCGACAAGGAAGTCGTCGGCGTAGCGGCAATAGCGCAGGCGGCGGAAGTCAGGGTCCATAGGATCGACGGACGATAATTTATGTCGATCCTGCTTGACGGCTTCGATCCGCGCCAACCGGACGCGCACCTCAGACCTGTCCGCACCATCGGCGCGGATTGCATCGATCTCCTTGCGGAGTACGGCGATCTGGCGGGAGTGAGCAACATAAGCGGGGTTGGCCCGCCGTTTGACGCCCTTGTCGAAGCCCGCCCGCATCTCCTCCATGAACAGATCGAGTTCATGAAGATAGATGTTGGCGAGCAGGGGCGAGATGACCCCGCCCTGTGGCGTGCCGCTGTAGGTCCGCTCGAACTTCCAGTCGTCCACGCACCCTGCCTTGAGCATTGTCCCGATCAGATCGATGAACAGAGGATCATCGATCCTGCGAGCCAAGAGGCCGAGCAGGATGTCATGGTCGATGTTGTCGAAGAACCCGCGAACATCCACTTCGATCAGCCATTTCACGCCCGTCCAGGTGTTGCGGATCTCTTCGAGAGCCGTGTGGCAGGAGCGACCCGCGCGGAACCCATGACTGTGTTGCGAGAACACAGGCTCATAGATTGCCGCGAGGATCATTCTCGCCGCCTCCTGAACGATGCGATCATCCGCCGTTGGGATGCCCAATGGGCGCATTTTACCATTGCCCTTGGGGATATAGACCCGCCGCACCGGACGAGGGCGGTAACGGCTTTCCGTCACGCTTTGGACCAGACGATCCAGCCTCGCCAGCGTCATGCCGTCGAAGGTCTGGCCGTCTACTCCCGGCGTCATGGCACCCCGATTCCGGGACACCCTGTCATAAGCCCGCTCATACAAGCAGCGGGACCGCATGAGGCGGTGGAGACCATTGATCCGCTTGCCCGCCCGCGACAGGGCCGGAAGCTTCTCGATCCGTCTCAGGATAGTAGCGGTCTGCATCAGCAGTCCCTTTCCGTTGATCCATCAAGTTACACAGAACTGCCGTCCTTCACCCGGAAGCAGCGGATTTCGACGAGGATCGCTCCCGCTTATACCACTGTTCCGTCCGCCTCTCGGCGGCTGTCCCGGCCATTACGCCGGGCGTTCGACTACTATGACGGCTCCGTCGCCATGCAGGTCCGGACAAGCCGTCCTGTTTAGGCGATCCCGCAGTTGCGCGGGCGAGGAGTCGCGGCGCGTTTAGGTGCCCCGTTCGTTTCCTTGATCCCCTTACCGGGGCCACGCCGTGCGGACTGGCAGCGATTCGCAGGGCCGTGCTCCTCGCTCCGCTCGGGACGGTGTGTCAGCCGCGTTCACCGTCACCCACCTGATGGTCGTTGGAAACTGGGATTCAGACAATCCAGTCTTCACCATGCGCACCTTGCCTGCTGGTCAACCGCCGGGCTGCGGCGCCCGGCTTCGATCCATACCCCGACATGCTATGGTCCCGTTTCCCTTTCGGAATCTCAGCCGGTTCATCACCGGCACCGGTAAGTCGGTCAGGCATGAGCTATGCCAATAAGCTCAGTTCATTCGAACACTCCTTTCTTCTCCGCGCCACAACGGCGCACGCCCGTTCGGGTGACGATCACTGGCGCGAGGGGTCGTGCCTTGCCTTGCTCTCGGTCCGGCCTAGTCAGCCGTGCCGGATGACCGGGATTGGGTGGGAAGCGAAATTTCCGTTTTGACCTTGCTGTGGTTTGCCCCGCGTTCTACAATAATCTCGGCGGGGCAAAGCAACCTCCCGCTCAGGCCGAGACAAGCCCAAGCGTTGCCTCGTAACCTTGCCCTTGCGGGCGAGGTTTGTTTTGCGAGGTTGTTTTGGCGTCCTTGGCTCTTACCCCTTCTATCACCTTCACCGATCTGCTGCGCGCGTTTACCCGCATCGGCCTGCTCAGCTTTGGCGGGCCTGCTGGTCAGATTGCGCTGATGCACCGCGAACTGGTGGATGAACGCAAATGGATTGCCGAGGAGGATTTCCTCCACGCGCTCAATTTCTGCCACCTGCTGCCCGGCCCCGAAGCGCAGCAACTGGCCACATGGATCGGGTGGCGATTGCATGGCTGGCGCGGCGGTCTGGCGGCAGGGCTGCTGTTTGTCATTCCGGGTGGATTGATCATTCTGGCGCTGTCGGTGCTCTATGCCATCGCGGCCAATCTCGACTGGGTGGAGGCGCTGTTTCTTGGCGTGAAGGCGGCAGTGCTGGCGATTGTGGTGCAGGCGCTGCTGCGGATCGCGGGCCGTGCGCTCGATACCGGATTGAAGCGCGCTCTGGCGATGGCAGCGTTTGTCGGGCTGTTCCTGTTCGATCTCCCATTTCCGCTGATCGTGCTTGGCTCAGGCGTGATCGGCATGGCAGTCGCGGCTAAACGGCCTGACCTGCTTGCGCTCAAACCCGGCAAGGCCGACGCCGTTTTGCCGGAACGACCGTGGCGCACAACGATCCTGTCAATTGCGCTGTGGGGTGCCGTCTGGGCTGCGCCGATGCTGCTGATTGCGCTGACGCTGGGGCAGGACCATGTGCTGTGGGAGATCGGCGCGTTCTTCTCGCAGCTGGCGATCGTGACCTTTGGCGGGGCTTATGCCGTGCTTGCCTATATGGCGCAGGAGGCTGTGCAGGGATTTGGCTGGCTGCGACCGGGCGAGATGGCCGACGGGCTCGGTCTGGCCGAAACCACTCCGGGGCCGCTGATCCTAGTGACGCAGTTCGTCGGCTATCTCGCGGCGTTCCGCGCGCCGGAGCCGTTCACGCCATTCATCGCTGGATTGCTGGGCGCGGGGCTGACCACGTGGGTGACGTTCGCGCCGTGCTTCATGTGGATCTTCGCCTTTGCGCCGTGGATCGACCGACTGGGCAACGCGGTGCGACTGAAGGGCGGGCTGGCGGCGGTGACGGCAGCGGTGGTGGGCGTGATCGCCAACCTCACCGCCTGGTTCGCGCTACACGTGTTATTCGGCGAAGTCGGTCAGCGCCAATTCGGCCCGCTGCGGCTCTATTGGCCCGATCCGGCGAGCTTCGACTGGCGTGCGGGCGTGCTGGCGTTGCTGGCCTGCATAATGGCGTTCGGTCTGAAATGGTCGGTGTTGCGCGTTCTGGCGGTCTCGGCCCTTGGCGGCCTAGTTTTTGTTCTGGCATTCTGAGGAGGACAGCATGAGTATCATCACACGCAGGCAAGCTATCGGGACTGCGGCATTGACGGCGACCGGCATTGCGTTGGCAGGAAACGCAACCGGTGCCGCTGCCCAAGGTGCTGGCAGCATGGCCGCCGCTTTCGCAGGCAGGCATACCCCCAAGCCACTGCGGTTCAACCCCGCCAAGCTCACCGGCCTGTCCGAGCGGTTGATCACCTCGCACTGGGAGAACAATTATCAAGGTTCGGTGCGCGGTCTCAATACCATCGAGACCCGACTGGCCGCTGCAATGGCCGACCGTGATTTCCCACCCGTCGCCTATGCCGGGTTGAAGCGCGAGGAACTGCACCGCACCGGATCGGTGGTGCTGCACGAATATTACTTCGACGCGCTGGGCGGCAACGGTAATCCGGGCGGGTCGATCTACGAGGCCCTCGATGGCTGGTTCGGCAGCTTTGCCGCGTGGGAAGCCGAATTCCGCCGCACCGCGATGTCGCTGGCGGGCGGATCGGGCTGGTGCATTCTAAGCTACAACCGCCACACCAAGTCACTGCACAATTACTGGGCGTTCGATCACATGCACGGCGCTGCCACGGGCGCACCGCTGATTGCACTCGATATGTATGAGCACAGCTTTCACATGGATTATGGGGCGGCGGCGGCGAAGTATGTAGATGCCTTTATGGCCAACCTCGATTGGGAGGTAGTGGACGCGCGCTATCGTGCGGCGCAGGCGTAGGTTCGCTTCGCCGCGACGACTGATTTAGGGTCGGTTTGCGACTTTCCAGGTTCGGCGGAAAGGTGATCGAAGCTGCCAGTCCGGTTCAAGCGCTGACCTAATCTGCGGCGAACGCAGGGCCGGGGATGCCAGATGCCCTTATCGGCCCTCCTGATCCAGACGGATCGCTTCAACGAGAAAGCGCTGGGGGTCTCGCACGTACTGCGCTGCCTGTGATTGCATGATTGTTCTCATGACAGCCTCATGGTTCGGCTGAATGATTGCGCCCTCTGGCGTCGCAAGGACGCTATCGAAATGGCGCGCGAAGTCGCAGATCCCGCCGACCAATGGCAAAGACAGGTCCGCTACATTGAGGCGGAACTGGATCCCCTCAATCGCCTGCCCGTCGATGCTGACCTGAATGTCGTCCGCTTTCTCGTCGCCCCAAATCCGCAGGCCGTCAGACCAAGACGGTTTCTCTGGAAGGAGCCTGCCAAGTTTCAGGAACAGCACTTCCGCATCAGCCGACGAAAAACCAAGAACGGTCTCATCGAGTTGCGCGCGGCTCATCCGCACTGCGGCAACCCCTGCGACGCGCGCCGCAGACGCAGGAATGAGATCGATGACGAATTGCCACACTGCCATCGTCAAAACATAGCGCTTAGCTGGGCGACAGCAACAGGTTGAGTTGCCGCATCGTCCCTGGCTGCCCTCCCTCTGCCGACGATCCGCGCCGAACTGCCTCACAAGATTGGGAGTGTTCCCGCTGTAACCCCTTCGCAGGGCCGAAGGGGCGGCCCGGCGTGGCGCTGAAGCGCCTGACCGGCCCTGCCTTCGTCTCACCTGCTCGTGGGCGGGAACGTCTCTTCCACACACACAGGAACACCTGCCGAAACCTATCGGCGGCCGCCCCTTAGTCAAGGATCGCGGTCCCCCCAATTTTCAGCGGGGAGGCAGTGTCGCTGCGCGTCAGCCACCACGCAGAAAATCGGTTCCCCCACGCCCGCCAGGGCGGCGGCGAGGCGAGCTCGCCGTCCCTGACACGGTTCGTCCGGCCCGATGGGTTTTTGGCTGTTCCCAATGTGGGGACGATTTCGAAAATCGGAGGCTCTTATGACTGTTTTCAATTCGTTCGCAGATCTGGCTCAGGCACGGATCAATCTCGCCGATGCACGTGAAGGGATCACGGAATCCTACGACGGGGCGTTTCTCGAACATAGCGATCTCGCCAAGCTCAACATCATCGAGGCTCCAATCGCCGCAGAGATGCCCGATCCCGACATGGCGCGCCGCGCCGTGGAGATGGCAATCGGAACGATCTTCGATGTCCTCAAGGACACGCGCATGGAGGAATTCGCGCAGCAACTCGCCTGGGGCATGGTCAACTCCTTCCACATGACCGCACGCCTAGCTGAAGGTCGCGAGGATGATGCTGCAAAGAAGCTGGGCGAAATGGCACGCCACTTCGATCCTTCGGAGATCTACGCTGTCGAGCTCGAGGAAACACAACAGCTCTGCCAGACACTGCAAGGGTGCCGCGAAGCGCTCGAGGCGATGCGCGACCATGCAGCGGACGTCTACCGGGTCGAAACCGGTCGCCCCTTCACGGCCGCACGGGGATCGCAAGTCAGCAAGAACGGGGTGACCGCAAGCCAGGTGCAGGCACGCGATTTCCTCGCAGCACGCGCCAAGGATCGCAGAGCGCAATTCCAGCCCGATGGCCCGCTGGTGATCGTGTCAGGTGGCCAGAAGGATTGGCACGATTTTGCGATGATCTGGGCTATCCTCGACGACATCAAGTCGCGGATCCCCAACATGGTCCTGGGCACGACCGGCATGCGCAAGGGCGTCGACGCCATGGCGGGTGCATGGGCACAGCAGAACGGGGTCAACACGATCCTGTTCGTTCCCGACCAACGCCACGGCAACCGCGCTCCGTTCCTGCGCAACGAGAGCATCGTCAAGCTGAACCCGGTCGAAGCGATCATTGGGGAAGGATCGGGCATCCAGTCGAACCTTGCACAGCGCCTCCGTCAGGCGGGCGTGCCGCTGCACATCCGCCGCATCAGTGATCAGGCGCAGGTACGGTCGCGCAACTTTGGGTGAGCGCCGCTTGGAAGGCTCCGGCTTAGGCCGGGGCCTTCCGTACTTCTTTTGCGCAAAGGGCGGGCTCTGGGGGCATCGAACCCCCTTCGCCCGCTGACGCGAGCTTCGTGATCCCTGAGTTTATCAGCCGCGCTTATACCTTGGCTCGGCGCGCCTTGCCCATGCTCGATGCTTTGCATCTTGCGGGCATCGCTGCCGCGCCAACTGCTACACCCGGACAATGGGTCGACCGGCCATGCTTGGGGTGAACCAGAACCATCTGCCGGCATTCAGCCACAAGCTCGGGGGGTGAGAAAGGAAAGGGGGATGGAGGGGACGAGCAGCGACAGGAGGCAAAGATGCTCGTCACATTCCGCGTCAAGGATATCGAGACAAGGCTCCATTCGAAACCGGCTCAGATACGCCCGCCAGAGCTCGCAGCGCTGATGCGCAGACTGCACACCGCCAACAGTACAATCGATGCAGATCCAGGCGAATTCCTGGCCGCGGCCCTGAACTTCGAGATCAATGCCAACACGCTTGCCATCGCCGAGTTCGCTTCATGCTTCGACCATCGTCCGGAGATGATCGCGATCGTCGAGGAAGCCCAGTTTCTTGGGCGAATGCTGCGGATCGAGCACCAGCAATGCGATGCGCCGATCACGATGCGCGTTAGTGAACACATCGCTCTGGTAGGTGACATCACCATGAGCAGCGACCTTGCGGCTAAGGTGCTCACTTCTCTTGGCCGCCATGCAAATGAATCTGGCCAATTGTCCCTGCAGAAGCTTGGGACAGCGCTCGAGGATCACCGGACTTACGCTGCTTTCGTCAAGGCAGGAATCACTCCGCTCTTCGAAAGCCTCGCGTTCATCGTCGCCACCGATTGTGGGGAGCAACATCCTCTGCTCGAATGGACCTTATGACTATCCGGCCAGCAGTTCACGAGCAGCCACGAACCGGCTGAACTCGTCGCCATGTTTAACGCTCGATCTGCAACCAGCCTCCTGCAGGACCGAGGTGGAAAAGGGTGCCCGGCACGTTGCCGCGGCGCCCTTTTTTCATACCGCCTGGGTCACGCCAATGCCGAACAGCCACGTGCCAGGACATAGCTTTCGCGAAGTCGCTAGGAACGCATGTGTCCTGCTGCAGGCACGTCCACCACCATCGCCATGAGCACCCCGCCAGCATACTGGTCAACCACTAATTTTCCGACCGAGAAGCCGTGCTGCGCCGGCTTCCGCACCATCGAAAAATTAGCGGTCAAGCCTCCGCTTCGCTCCGGTGACCAGCACACTGACGGGGCGCTGTTTCATGGCATGGCGGACGAGCCGCCAAGCGCCAGGAGGCAAGGTCATGTGCTACACAACGGAAAGCTACGAAGACGACGTTTCAGTGCTTCGTCAGATCAACCCCAACATCATCGCCCTTGATGAAAAAACGCTCGAAGCTGAGCGGCGCTCATCCCACACATTTTTCGACGTCCATGTCGTCGAGACCCGGGACGGGTACATCCTCATCGAGGAAGGAGACTATGGCGAGCTGCCGATGCATCTGATCGACCAGATCGTCTACACCGCGACCGGCAAGATGGCCGATGAATTCTGACGAGACAGGGCGGTGGTCATCGCCGCCCAACTCGACAAAAACCAGACCTCACCCGCCAAGCTTCTCGAGGGCAGAAATCGCCACCTTTGGCTTCACCTTGACGGCCAGTTCCAGAAGGGCAATCGCCGTATCCTGACCCACCTTCTTGATCAGCCGATTGAGCTCTCGTTCTGCTTCCTCGCGCTCAAGCTCTGCAAGCTTCTGCCTGCGCTCTTCCAGGTCCTTTTCCGCTGCTGCCAGCGCGGACCGTTCGCGTTCAAGTTTCGACACCATTGCGTATTCCTCCAAGCCTTGAAAGACCATGCGAAGATGCACCAATCGCAGGGTCTGTTCGAGGCATTTTTTTGCTTGCTGCTCTTGCGCGACTTCGTCGCGGAGCATGGCCTGCTTGAGCAATCGCCACGGCCAAACCCAAAGCCATTGTCGTCCCACAGCTACCGCTGTAGGCGGACATAACGCCTGCGCTGAGTTCGCGAGTCAGGTTCGCTCGCGCAATCTCGCTGGAGAACCACCTGGGCGAGTGATCCCCCTACAACAATGGACCTGGCACAGGGCACGAGTTCCTGATTTTTTGCACACCGTACACCGCTGCGCGGTAGGCTGATGCAGCGAAGTTCTGCATATTTCACAATTGGTTAGCTGAACTCTTGCTCAGAATTCGGGCGGTGCAGTCGGCTGCAGGATGTTCAAGGCTTCAATAAAGCGTCGAAAAACCAATGCCATAGCGCTGCACCGGGCTGCATCGCCGAGACTCTTGGCAAGCGCGATGCAGCGCTATATACTCAAACCTGCGATAGACGAACCACGCCTGAAAAGGTGTGGTAGTGGAAAAGAAACAGTTCCAGAGCGTCGGTGTAACGCTCAGCCCAAGGATGATCGACGTCGTTGATCAACTTGCGGCAAGCCGCGGTGTCTCGCGGTCAGAAGCAATCCGCATTGCCCTTGAAGTGGGCATCCCCCTGCTCAAAGCAGGATTGTCGCTCAATGCCGAGCGGGCTGTCACAATCCTCGAGCATACCCAGCTCGCGCTCTCGCTCATCGTTCAAGAGCAATATCCGGCTGATGCCGAACACCTGATCGCTCAGGCGCTCTCCAACGTGCGAGAGCATCATGGCTGAAGACATCAGGTTCAGCAAAAAGGCTGCCACTCTCACACACGCTTCCGCGCGCGGAAAAGTGAAGCGGAACGCAGGCAATTTTACGCGCGGATCGCAGCTGTTCCACCATGAAATCCTGATGACCTGGGCGGGCATCAGAATGCCCCTCTACGTCTGGGTCGGAACCGCCGTTCTTCTGCTGTGCATCCTCGTCAGTTTGACCTTCAAGAACCACGAGGTTCAGCTCGTGCTGATGAAGCTCTACGCCGAGGCTTGGGGATGGGTGCAGCTCAATCCGAACAAGCCTGTGAACCTGACGCTTCCATCGGGTCAGATGGTGCAAGGCACCATGTCCATGGTGCCCTATCATCCTGCCGTGGAAAGGGCTTGGGCCAAGACTGTGCAGGTCAGCATTTCTGCGGGTCTTGGTGCTGCCTTTATCTGCGTACCTTTGACCGTCTGGTTCGTCGACTTTTCGAAACGGCGCGGCACGGACATTCTGACCGAGCGGCATGAGCGCGGTGCCGTCCTTGTAACACACGGTGAACTGGCGAAAGCCATCACCATTCACAACTGGAATGCGCATGTCAGCGAGTGCCGCAAGCGCACGCCAGCAGTAGACCCCGACAAGATCCTGGCAGAGCCATTGAAGGACCGTGTCCGAGCGGGTCTGCACGCGCCTTATCGTCTGGCAGGTGTGCCGGTTCCCTGGCGCCTTGAGCAAAGCCATGCGATGTTCATCGGTACGACCGGTGCGGGCAAGACGACCGAGCTCAAGAAGATCGTCACGCAGGCGCGTGAGCGCGGGCATCGCTGCGTCATTTTCGATCTGACCGGCACCTTCGTCGAAAGCTTCTATGATGCCGAAACGGACATCATCCTCAATCCGATGGACCGCCGCTGCGTGCCATGGTCGATTTTCAACGACTGCGACAATTACGCCGAATTCATGAGCGCTGCGACGGCGCTTGTTCCGAGTGGCCACAGCGCGGAAGATGACTTTTGGCAGAAATCGGCTCGCACCCTGTTCGTCGAAATGTGCGTCAAGATGATCAAGATGGGCGTGCGCTCAAATGGGGCGCTTTCCTACTTCCTGATGCAGTCGGATCTGAAGACGATCCATGCTCAACTTGAAGGCACGATTGCAGGGCCGATGATGTCACCCGCCGCTGCCAAAATGGCAGAGTCGATCCGTACGACCTTCATCGCCAATGCGAATGTTTTCCGCTTCCTGCCAGAACCGCCTCCGGGCGAAACCGGCTTCTCGATCAAGAACTGGATGACGACCGAGGTCAAGGAAGGATCGATCCTTTTCATTACGTCCACGCACCCGGACCTCGTCCTCAATCGTCCGCTTTTGACCCTCTGGATGGACCTTGCCGTCAATGCGCTGTTCCACATGGGAAGGAGCCGCGATCTGCGCACGTGGTTTCTCATTGACGAGGTTCATGCGCTGCATCGCCTCCCGGCGATCGATCATGGCTTGCAAACCGCGCGCGCGTTTGGCGGTGCCTTCGTGCTTGGCATGCATTCCTTCGACAAGCTTGAAGAAACCTATGGCGAGAACGGGGCTACCAATCTGGCCTCGCTGGCGGGCACCAAACTGATCCTCAAGACGGCCGATCCCGAGACGTCGCGGCGATGCTCCGAGTTCATCGGCAACCGTCAGGTCCGGATCATGGATGAAGCCTATTCCTACGGCTATAATGACAACCGCGACGCCTCGACGATCACGCCCCGTACCAACGTCGAAGAACTCGTCATGCCGGTCGACATCAGCGACCTGCCCAGCATGCACGGGTTCGTGAAATTCCCGGACGGTTTCCCCGCTGCCCGGATCAGGCTGACGTGGAAAGATTACGAACCCCGCGCAAAGGGCTTCGAGCGTGTCACCGACATGCGCGCCGCCGAATACACACCACCGTCCGGGGATGGCGCGGAATTGGGGGGTGGGGATAGGGAAGGCGCACAACCTGACATCGCGCCTAAGGAGCCGAAAGATCGCGAAGAGGTCGCGCTGAGTGAGGCTGAGCGGGCGGCGCAGCAGCTGAGGGAAGCGATCGAAGGGCCATTGAACCCTGAGCGCGAGCTGACCGAGGAGGAGATGGC
>NZ_CAKLBX010000001.1:600000-777500 GCF_920987055.1 Novosphingobium sp. CECT 9465 | reverse complement strand
CGTGATCGAGCAGCGCAGCCCGCTCAGTCATCCTACGATCATGGCCCGGCGCGACATACTGCGCGCAGTTGGCGGGTATCATGTCGCTTATCGCCATTGCGAGGATTACGATCTGTGGCTGCGGCTCGCGTCGGTGACAAAGCTCGCCAATATCCCTGAGCGTCTGCTGAGCTACCGGCACTACGCCAACCAGATTTCCAATCGCCACGCCTTCGCCCAGCAATATGGCGCCGCTATCGCGCAACTGGCCTATCGTGAGCGCCAGTTGGGCCGCCCCGATCCGACCGAGAAGCTCGACAACCTGCCCCCGGTCAACACGCTTGACGAGGTGTTCGGCACTGCCGGCCTGTCCCGCCAGATTCGCGACAAGGTGGCGCGCGGGGCGATTTATTCGCGCGATGCGATGCGCGGCGAAGGGTTTGCCTTGCTGATCGGGCATGTGCGCGATGGCGGAAACGGCAAAGAGCTGTGGCGCACCGTCGCGCGGCTTGTGCTGTTCGGCATGCCGGGGCGTGGCCTGCGCCTTGCCATCGCGCTACTCCTGCGCGCCTGAACCGTGGCGGACACCCCATCTTCGTCTGACAACGCACCGCAGCCGGTCATGTCGGTACGCACGGCGGCGCTTTGGGCGCTTGCGTCGCAATATGCCTCATTCGCCATGCAGTTCATTGCCAGTGTGGTTCTTGCTCGCTGGTACATCAGCCCCGAACAACTGGGCCAGTTCTCGGTCGCCTTCGCCTCCGTCACGCTCGTGGCGTTTCTTCAGGACTTCGGGGTCACGCGCTATATCAATGGCGAGCGGGACCTCACGTCCGAGAAATTGCAGACGGCCTTCACCATCTCGGTGCTGTTCGCCTGGGGAATAGCGCTGCTGGCACTGCTGGCCGCCTGGCCGATTTCGCTGTTCTACCGCGATCCGGGGATGTTCACCGTCACGCTGATCATAGCGTCATCGTACCTGCTGGTTCCGCTCGCGATCGTGCCGCAGGCGACCTGCCAGCGGCGCATGGACTATCGCTCCAATACCATGATCGAGATCGGCGCGGCGCTGGCCAATGCGGGCGCGACATTGACGCTGGCGATCATGGGCCAAGGCGCCCTCGCGCTGGCATGGGGTGCCTTTGCCCAACAGGCCGCGCGCCTGATCGTCAGCCAGTGGCGCGCAGGCGGAATGCTGCCGTGGCCGCTGAAGATCACCGATGCCCGGCCAATCTTCGCCATCGGCGGGGCAAACACCGTACAGGTCGTATGCAGTTCGCTATCCGCGCGGGCACCGGAACTGGTGATCGGGCGCATGCTCGATAATGCCGCCGTCGGCCTGTTTGCGCGGGCATCGGGGCTGGCGCTGCAATTGCGCCTGCTGATTTCCGGCGCGGTGACAGGCGTGTTCTATCCGGCCTTCCGCCGGGTGCGAGACAGTGGGGCGCCGCTGGGTCCGCCATACTTGCGTGTGCTGGGCGCCTATACCGGGGTCACCTGGCCCGCACTTGCCGGAATCGCCGTGCTGGCCGAACCGCTCGTGAACCTGCTCTATGGCGAGCGCTGGATTGCTGCTGCCCCCTTGCTGACGTGGATTGCGCTATCGCAGCTCTGCTATGTCGCGGTGCCGCTTTATGCGGATCTGCCGCTGCTGCTGGGCCGAATGAAGCCGCTGATGCGCCGCATGGTGATCGACACTGTGCTATCGGTGATCCTGATCGCGATGACCGCACCGTTCGGGCTGGTGTGGGTCGCCGCCTCGCGCGTGGTCCACGGGCTTCTCTATATAATCGTCTATGCTCCCTTGATGCGCGACATGCTCGGCTTGCGCTGGCGTGATCTGGCATCAGTAAGCGCGCGCAGTGCCCTGGCCACGCTGGCAGCCGTCGGGCCGCTGCTGGCAAGCTATGCCTTGTGGGCGGGACCGGCTGACACAGGGCTGGTGCAGGCATTGTCGATGATCGCTTGCGGCATCGCCCTATGGCTCGCCACGATCTTTCTGACTGCCCATCCGCTGCGCGCGGAAATCATCGATCTGGCGGCGAACATGCTGGGCAGACTGCACCGGCCGCCTTCTACCGCCACGCCCTGAGGGACTCGCGCAATTTCCATGGGGCGGGCGGTATTCCGGTAAGGGGCTGGCGTCGCGCGCCAAGCACCCTATGTGGAACGCATGCCGCCAGATACCGCAACGAATCCCGCCAATGCCCGCCACGATGGATGGCAAACGCTCAAGCGTTTCCTGCCTTATCTATGGCCGGCCGATAATGCCGTTCTCCGCCGGAGAGTTATCGGCGCGCTGATCATGGTGTTGCTGGGCAAGGCGACCACACTCGCCCTGCCGTTTGCCTACAAGAAAGCGGTCGATGCGATGACGCTCGACAGCGGCCGGTCGCAGGCGGCGCTGACCGTGGCCATGGCTTTCGTGATCGCATACGTGCTGGGGCGGTTTGCAGGCGTTGCATTCGACAACCTGCGCAATATCGTGTTCGAACGTGTAGGCCAGGACGCCACGCGTCATCTGGCTGAAAACGTCTTTGCAAGACTCCACCGCCTGTCCTTGCGCTTCCACCTCGCCCGGCGGACCGGCGAGGTTACCAAGGTGATCGAACGCGGGACCAAGAGCATCGACACGATGCTCTATTTCCTGCTGTTCAACATCGCGCCAACGGTGATCGAGCTGGTCGCGGTGATCGTGATTTTCTGGATCAACTTCGGGCTGGGGCTGGTCGGCGCGACAGTTGTCGCCGTCATCGCCTATGTCTACGTCACGCGCACGATCACGGAATGGCGCTCGGCCCTGCGCGAGAAGATGAACCGGCTCGATGGACAGGCGCTGTCACGCGCAGTGGATTCGCTGCTGAATTACGAAACGGTCAAATACTTCGGCGCCGAATCGCGTGAGGAAGCGCGCTATGCCTCGGCCGCGCGCGCCTATGCCGATGCCGCAGTCAAAAGCGAAAACAGCCTCGGCCTGCTCAACATCGCGCAGGCGATGATCGTCAACTTGCTGATGGCAGGCGCAATGGCGTGGACGGTATGGGGCTGGTCGCAGGGTCGGCTGACGGTGGGCGACCTCGTGTTCGTCAACACCTACCTTACCCAGCTATTCCGCCCGCTCGACATGCTCGGCATGGTCTATCGCACGATCCGGCAGGGATTGATCGACATGGCCGAAATGTTCCGCCTGATCGATACCGAAGTCGAAGTGGCCGATGCGCCCGGCGCGCCTGCACTGGTGATCAAGCGCCCTGGCGTCACCTTCGACAATGTCGTGTTCGGCTATGATCGTGACCGCGAAATCCTCCACGGCCTCTCGTTCGAAGTTCCCGCAGGCAGTCGCGTGGCCATCGTCGGCCCGTCGGGCGCGGGCAAGTCCACCATCGCCCGCCTGCTGTTCCGCTTCTACGATCCATGGTCAGGCCGCATCCTGATCGACGGGCAGGATATCGCCCACGTCACCCAAGCCAGCTTGCGCGCGACGCTCGGCATCGTTCCGCAAGATTCGGTGCTGTTCAACGACACCATCGGCTATAACATCGCCTATGGCCGCGACGGCGCGGGGCAAGCCGAAGTGGAAGCCGCCGCTCGCGGGGCGTCGATCGCCGAATTCATCGCCCGTCTGCCCAAGGGGTTCGATACCGAAGTGGGCGAGCGTGGGTTGAAGCTGTCGGGCGGCGAAAAGCAGCGCGTCGCGATTGCGCGCACGCTGGTCAAGAACCCGCCAATCCTGCTGTTCGATGAAGCCACCAGCGCCCTGGACACCCGCACCGAACAGGACATCCTTTCCACCATGCGAGCGGTGGCGACAGACCGCACCACCCTGTCCATCGCGCACCGCCTGTCGACGATTGCAGACTCGGATACGATCCTCGTGCTCGATCAGGGACGTCTGGCCGAACAGGGCAGCCACAACGACCTGCTACGGCGTGATGGGCTATATGCCGAGATGTGGGCGCGACAGGCGCAGGAAAGCGCGGAAGTCAGCGAGGCGGCAGAGTAAGATCACGTCCGCTCTGGATTGCTTCGCTTCGCTCGCAATGATGAGGAAAAAAGGGTTCGTCATTGCGAGGAGCGTAGCGACGAAGCAATCCAGAGCGTATGAAATCTACGCGCAAATCTCAGCAAAAAGGTCTCGCCAAGGCGGGTTCTGGCCTTCGATCAACGCCAATTTCCGTTTCCGAGGGCCGCCTTTGATCTGCTTCTCCCGCGTAATGGCGTACTCCATCGTCGCATGGACCTCGAACCAAACAAGCAGCTTGCAACCGTGCCGGGCAGTGAAGCCTTCAACGACACCTTCACGATGTTGCCAGGCGCGCTGGGGCAAATTACTGGTCATGCCAACGTATAGCGTCCCATTGCGGCTGGATGCCATGATGTAGATGCTGGCTGAAAATCGCGCTTCATCGCTGTGGATTGCTTCGTCGCTGCGCTCCTCGCAATGACGAGTGGTTCCAGAACGGCAGAACCTATTTCACCACATCCGCCTCATGCCAGACCACGGCCTGCGCCACCTTGATGCAGTCCATGCCGCCGTCATAGGTCATCGAGGGCGAGCCATATAACCGCCAGCCCTGCGCCAAGGCTTCAGACACCCGCTCACAAAAAGCGCGGTCGTCCTTGCCGGTGAGCAGGCGATAGATCGGGCGGTCATCGGGCGTCTGATGCATGCTGGTCCTCAGAACTGGAAGCGCCACGACAACAGGTCGCCGTCCTCTTCGTCGAAGCGTTCGCCGGTCATGGCAAAGCCATTGCGTTCAAGCACCCGCTGCGATGCGATATTGTCCGTCCGGGTCTCCGCCACCACGGCGGTCACCCGTTCGTCATCCCGGAACAAATCCAGCAAAGCCGCGACGGCTGCTCCTGCATAACCACAGCCCTGCGAACCCGGCGCAACGCCATAGCCGATCTGAACCGCGCCGTCACCGACAAGCGCCGTCACAGACAGCAACCCGACCGCTTCACCATCGGCAACCACGATCCACGCAGCCGGAGCGAACTGCGCGGCAATGGTTTCCGCAAGACCCGCCAGCATCCCCAGCACGCCGGCATCGGCAACCGGGGTCGAAGCAAGGGCAACTCCGTCAAGTTCCTCGCCCGCTATCATGCGCGCAAAGTGATCTGCGGTTGCCGGCAGAAGCCGAAAGTCAGCAATGTCCCCTGCTGGGGGGTGCATCAGTTCCATCCCGGCAGGTTACTCTTCGCCGGGAAAGCGCGCAAACGCTGGCAGTGCGTGTTGGTCGGCCATCCAGCCGAGGAGTTCCGCCGTCTGGATATGGACCTGCGCGGGCAGCAGATCGGGATCGTCAAACGTGGCGGACTGCACGTCAACGATGCCCGGCAAGGTTTCCGCATTGGTGAAGAACAACCCGGTACCGCATTTGGGACAGAAGTTGCGCATCGATGCGCCGGATGAATTGTGAGTGGTCACCTCGCCCTGCGTCAATGCGAACTGATCCGCCTTGAACATGGCCCACGACACCATCGGCGCGCCCGAACTCTTGCGGCAATCGCTGCAATGGCAAAGCGCAACGTGCATCGGCGCACCATCCACGCGATAACGGACTGCGCCGCAATGGCATCCACCTGCAAGTTCCATAGAATCTCATCCCCTGAGTCGTCACCGGAACATTACAGGAACGCAGAACGCCTCACAAGATATACTTCGACAGGTCTGCATTACCGGCCAGGTTCGCCAGCTTGGCCGAGACATAAGCTTCATCCACCGTCACGGTTTCGCCAGCGCGGTCCTCGGCATCGAAGCTGACTTCTTCCAGCAGCTTTTCCATCACCGTTTGTAGGCGCCGCGCACCGATGTTCTCGACGCTCTCGTTCACTTGCGCCGCCGTGCGCGCAATGGCGCGGATCGCTTCGGGCGTGAAATGCAGAGTCACGTTTTCGGTAGCGATCAAGGCGCGATATTGCTCGACGAGGTTGGCCCGCGTTTCCGAAAGGATACGAACGAAGTCGTCCTCGGTCAGGGCCTGCAATTCCACGCGGATCGGCAGGCGGCCCTGCAATTCGGGCAGCATGTCGCTCGGCTTGGCCACATGGAACGCGCCGCTGGCAATGAACAGCACATGATCGGTCTTCATCGGGCCGTACTTGGTGGCGACCGTCGTTCCCTCGATCAGCGGCAGAAGATCGCGCTGGACCCCTTCGCGGCTGACCGAACCACCGCGCACGTCCGAAACCGCGATCTTGTCGATCTCGTCGAGGAACACGATACCGTTGGTCTCGGCATTGCGGATCGCCTCGCGCGCGACATCGTCCTGATCCATGCGCTTTTCGGCTTCTTCATCAACCAGCTTGTCCCAGGCATCGGCGACGCGCATCTTGCGGCGCTTGAGGGCTTGCTTGCCGAACGCCTTGCCCATCATGTCCGACAGGTTGATCATGCCGATCCCGCCCGGCATGCCCGGAATCTCCATCGGGGCCGAAGGTGGATCTTCCACCTCGATCTCGACTTCGACCTCGTTCATCGAACCATCGGCCAGCCGCGCCTTGAAGCTTTCGCGCGTCGCCTCGCTGGCGCCATCGCCGACAAGCGCCTTCAGCAACCGGTCCATCGCCGCCTTGCTCGCGGCTTCGCGCACAGCATCGCGGCGGCGGTCCTTCTCCAGCCGGATCGCTTCTTCCACCAGATCGCGCGCAATCTGTTCCACATCGCGGCCGACATAGCCAACCTCGGTGAACTTGGTCGCCTCGACCTTCACGAACGGCGCATCGGCAAGTTTCGCCAGACGACGGCTGATCTCGGTCTTGCCGCAGCCCGTCGGCCCGATCATCAGGATGTTCTTCGGGGAAACCTCGTCGCGCAGATCAGCCGACAGGCGCTGCCGCCGCCAGCGATTGCGCAGGGCCACGGCCACCGCCTTCTTGGCATCGGTCTGCCCGACGATATGTTCGTCCAGTGCGCGGACAATGGCCTTGGGAGTAAGGGATTCGTTCATGGATGTCTCTTCTCCCCTCCCGCTTGCGGGAGGGGTCGGGGGTGGGCATGTGTTGAGGCGACCTGTGTAAAAGGCCCGCCCCTGACCCCTCCCGCAGGCGGGAGGGGGACTAGATTTCTTCCAGCGTCACGCGGTCATTGGTGAATACGCAGACTTCGGCGGCCACCTGCATGGCGCGGCGCGCGATCTTTTCGGGGTCGTCCTCGTAATCCATCAGCGCCTTGGCGGCCGCCAGCGCATAATTGCCGCCGGAACCAATCGCCGCAATCCCGCCCTCCGGCTCCAGCACATCGCCGTTGCCCGTCAGGATCAGCAGCGTTTCGGCATCGGCCACGATCATCAGCGCTTCAAGATTGCGCAGGTACTTGTCCGTGCGCCAGTCCTTGGCAAGTTCCACCGCAGCGCGCATCAACTGGCCGCGATGCTGCTCCAGCTTGCGCTCCAGCCGCTCGAACAGGGTAAAGGCGTCGGCGGTCGCGCCTGCAAACCCGGCGATGACCTTGCCCTTGCCGCTTTCGTCCAGCGCGCCGATCCGGCGTACCTTGCGGGCATTGGGCTTCATCACGGTATTGCCCATGGAAACCTGGCCATCGCCTGCGATGACCGTACGGCCGCTTTTCTTCACCCCGATGATGGTGGTGCCGTGCCACTGGATAAGGCCGTGGCTCGCCCTGCTATCGTCCATGACGCGGGATATGGGATGCCCGCTTCATCGCTTCAAGCATGATGCACTCAGGCGGCCTCAGCTACCGTTCGGTCCGCTGCCGCCGGGTGCCCCGCCCTGCGATCCGCCGGGAATGGCGCCAACCGCGCCGATATTGCCAAACAGGTCTTGGAAGAACGTGCGATCGCGGCCCAGCGTCTCGGTCTTGTCGCTTTCAGGCGAAAGACGCACGACCTTCTGGATACCCTCACGCGAAAGCGAGGCGACATTGCCCCGGCCATCGAAGTCGACAACCACAATCGACTGGCTTGCTGTTTTGGGGCGGTTGAATGGCTTCTGTTCGGTGTTCATGGCAACATAATACCATGTCTGCTTGCCATACTGGCTGGTAAAGGTCGGGCGGCCCAGCGTGCGTTCGACCGAAAGCTTGTTATCGACACCGGGCTGCACGGAAGCAACCAGCGCTTCATCGATGATGTAGCCGCGATGATCCTTGATGCTGGCACACCCGGTTGCCAACACGCCCAGGGCGAGCACCGCCGCACCCTGCACCATCAGCCGACTGTTCCGCATTCGATAACTCCGCTTCATTCATTCGCGCACTCATGCCCGTTTGCATCGGGAATGCACAGCCTATATCGGCGGACCTTTAGGGTCCAATCGGGATAACCGCAATGCCGCCCGAAACGTCCTGCCCCGGCCAGCCTGCATCCCGGTGCTGGACGGCCAAGATTTAATCGGCCCTGAACGGGGCCGCCAGTTCCAAGGAAACGCGTGATGTCATTTCTGGCCAAGCTGTTCGGACACAAGCAGGACGACCGCGCCATCGCACGGCCGCTGTGGCACCGCACCGTCGAAATCGCGCGCGAAAAGGAATGGTATCGCGATTGCGGCGTGGCCGACACTACACCCGGCCGATTCGACATGATCACGCTGATCCTGTCGATCGTGCTGATCCGCATGGAGCGCGATTCCGAACTGGTCGAACCATCGGTACGGCTGACCGAGCTTTTCGTGGAAGACATGGATGGCCAGTTGCGCGAAAGCGGCGTGGGCGATGTCGTGGTTGGCAAGCGCATGGGCCAGTTGATGAGCGTACTGGGCGGCCGCCTCGGCGCTTACCGCGAAGGACTTGGCGCGGCGGATGAAGCGGTGATGGCTGATGCGGTTACCCGCAACGTGACCCTGCATGAAGGCAGCGACCCTCTGCTGGTGGCACGGCGGGCACGCGCATTTGCCGCCGGGCTGGACCTTGTGCCGGCCTATCGCGTTCTCGATGCGGAGATCGGAAAATGAGCGCGCCGGAATACTCGCATATGCCTGAATACTCGTGCAGGATCGACCTGCGGCAGATCAACGATCAACCGGTGGTACTGGAACCGGGCGAGGCTGAACGCCGTCGCCTTGCCGGGCGCTTCGGCATCACCGCCATCGATACGATGCGCGCCGAGGTGCGGATGACGGTAGATGGCGGCAAGATCGAAGCCATGGGCCACCTCGATGCGCAGATCGTGCAGATGTGCGCGATTTCCGGCGAAGACTTCCCGGTCACGATCAGCGAGCCGGTGGCACTGCGCTTCGTGCCCCCGATGAAGGCCTACGATCCTGACGAGGAAATCGAAATCTCGGCCGACGATTGCGACGAGATCGAATACGAAGGCACCAGCTTCGATCTGGGCGAAGCGATTGCGCAAACGCTCGCGCTGGCCATAGACCCCTTCGCCGAAGGACCGAATGCCGACAAGGCCCGGATCGAACACAAGCTTGGCGGCGATAGCGAAACCGGCCCTTTTGCGGCACTTTCCGCGCTCAAGCCCAGGGACTGATCGCTTGGCATCTCTTCCCGGCCGCAACCGCGATCTGATCAGCGGGCCTATTCTCAAGACATTGGTGCTGTTTTCGGCGCCGACGCTCGCATCCAACATTCTCCAGTCACTCAACGGCTCGATCAATTCGATCTGGGTGGGACAGATGCTCGGCGAAGGCGCGCTGGCCGCAACCGCGAACGCCAACGTCGTCATGTTTCTCGTCTTTGCCGCCGCGTTCGGCTTCGGCATGGCCGCGACAGTGAAGATCGGGCAGGCGTTCGGCGCAAGAGACGTGCTGGCGGCGCGGCGCACGTTCGGTTCCGCAGTGGGGTTCTGCGTCCTGCTCTCGCTGGTGGTCGGCTCGCTCGGCTGGATTTTTGCGCCGGAGCTTCTCACGGCCATGGCAGCTCCGGGTGAGACCTACATCTACGCCCTGACCTACCTTCGCGTGATCTTCGTTGCGATGCCCGCCTCGATGATAACGGTCATGCTGGCGATGGGCTTGCGCGGTGGGGGCGATGCGGCCACACCGCTGAAGTTCATGGTGCTGTCGTCCGTGCTCGACGTGGTGCTCAACCCCATTCTGATCGGAGGCTTGGGGCCGATCCCTGCGCTGGGCATTGCCGGGGCGGCGCTGGCCACGACCATTGCCTCGTTCGTGTCGATGTTCGGCCTTGTCGCCTATGTCTATGCCAAGGATCTGCCGTTGCGACTGAAAGGGGCAGAACTGAAATGGTTGTGGCCCCGCCGCGACGAATTGGGGTACATTCTGGGCAAGGGCCTGCCGATGGGCGCGCAGATGCTGGTCATTTCCGCCGCCGGTATCATCGTGATCGGATTGGTCAATCGCGAAGGGCTTCTCGTCAGCGCGGCCTATGGTGCGGCGTTGCAATTGTGGACCTATCTGCAGATGCCCGCCATGGCGATTTCCGCTGCGGTCAGCGCCATGGCGGCGCAAGCCATTGGCGCTGGCCTTCATCAACGGCTGGGCAAGATTACGCGCTGGGGCGTGGTGCTGAACCTTACCGTCACCGGGACCCTGTGCGCGCTGATCCTGCTCTTCGATCGCCCCGCGCTCGAACTTTTCCTTGGTGCGGCCAGCCCCGCCGTGAACGAGGCGCGGCATATCCAGTTCCTTGCCAGCTGGAGCTTCGTGTTGTTCGGGGTCACCATGGTACTGTTCGGAACGATGCGCGCGGGCGGCGTGGTATGGACGCCGCTGATCGTGTTGGCGATCGCGCTATATCCGGTCCGCTTGGGGTTCTATTACGCGTTCTATCCCGTCATGGGGGCAGACGCCTTGTGGCTGGCATTTCCGGTCGGTTCTGCCGTGGCTGTCGCCATGTCGATCCATGCCTATCGCAAACCCGGCTGGCGGGCGCAGACCCGCGCCGTCCCGGACGAAGAGTGCGAGGAAGAAACCCACGCCGATGCCGACACAGCCGGGCGCATGGCCCCTACGATGTAACGTGCCTTCAGCGGCTTTGCGCGCGCCAGCGCTGCACGGTACGCTCGACCGCGCGATCCTCACCGCCGCTCGTGCTCCAAAGTTCGGCAAATGACGGATCGTTCGATGCCGGGCGCTTCATCGGCTCCAGATCGTCGAACGATACGCGCATCGGGATGGAAACACCCTCACCCGAAATGATGCATTCGCGGTTGCGCAGCGCCGAAATCGTATCGACGAAACCGCGCGCGCCTTCAGGCATGGCCGCCTTGACGAAAGCCTGATCGCGATCGTTGTTGAGCCGCATGGAAATGATCGTGCCACACTGGGAAAGGACGCCTTCGGCAAGATCGGACGGGCGCTGCGTGATCAGACCCAGACTGACGCCGTATTTGCGGCCCTCCTTGGCGATGCGCGACAGGATACGACCGACTGACGATCCATCGGAATTCTTCTCGTTGGGCACATAACGGTGCGCTTCTTCGCACACCAGCAGCACCGGACGCGTTTCCTCGTCGCGCGACCAGATGGCATAGTCGAACACGAGGCGGCTGAGGACAGCGACCACGGTCGAGGTGATTTCCGATGGAACGCCCGAAACATCGATGATCGAGATCGGCTTGCCATTGGCGGGCATGCGGAAAACCTTGGAGATGAACTCTGCCATCGTATCGCCCACCAGCATGCCCGAAAACATGAACTGGTAGCGCGGATCGCCGCGCACTTCCTCGATCTTGGTCTTGACCCGCATGTAAGGCACCGAATTGGTGCCCTTGTCCAGTCGGCCCATTTCGTTCTGCAGGATGATCAGCAGATCCGAAAGCAGGTAGGGGATCGGCGAATCGACCGTGATCTTGCCGATCTGCTCGGCCAGCCGGTTTTTCTGCCGCGCCGCCAGCAGGCACTTGGCCAGAATGTCGAGATCGAGCTGCCGGTCGGGACCGGACGAGGTGATGAATACCTCGCAATGCTCCTCGAAGTTCATCAACCAGTAGGGCATCTGCAGGTTCGAGACATCGAGCAGTTGCCCGGTGACCTTGAACGCGCTGGAATATTCGCCGTGCGGGTCGATCATCACGATGTGGCCGGAAGGCGCCATCTCGCAGATGCGGTGAAGGATCAGTGCGGCGGCAGTGGATTTACCGGTGCCGGTCGATCCCAGCAGCGCAAAATGCTTGCCCAGCAGGGCATCCACGTAAAGCCCGGCACGAATGTCGCGCGTCGGGAAAACCGTACCGATCGAGATGTTGGTGCGGCCATCGCTGGCATAGATCTGGCGCAAATCGGCGCTGGTCGCGGGATAGACCAGCGCGCCCGGCACCGGAAACCGTGTGACGCCGCGACGGAAGCCGTAAATTCGGCCGGTCAGGCGTTCTTCCTCGCCCTCGCCCAGAAAGTCGATCTGCGCCACGATACCGCCTTCGACCGATGAATCCTGCCGCTGGTTGCGTACGCTGGCCAGAAGCCAAGCATTGCCGACGCGGATCTTGATCTGGCTGCCGACCTTGCCCGAAAGCGCAACCGACGGATCAAGATCGTCCGAGCATTCATCAAGCCGGGCCAGATCAAGCGCAATTGCCGAACTGGAGCCAGCAATTTCGCGCACAAAACCCAAAGGCCTGTGGCCGTTGTCCGAAACAGGCGGCGCTTGCGGAATCGCAAAAGGTGCCTTTTGTGCAAGATCTTCGCGCACGACGGGCGTGGTCGCTTCAAAACCCTGCATACCCATGTCAGACATCAAGCAATTCCCCAGGCCTCACACGCGGCTTGGGGATTGTTAGGGCGTCAAAGTTAAAATGGGCTAAACTCGCGCGCTCATCAAATGGCGTCAGACCAGCGCGAACAGCCTGCCCGCGATCCACCCCATCCCCACGGAAACCAGCACCGCAAACAACCCGTAAAGCAGGCCTCGGTCCTCTGCGGTCACGGCCACGAACCGCTCGAATCCCTCTTTGGTCACCTCGACGCGGGTTATCGCCGAAGCCACCACCTTTCCATCGCGGATGGCAAAGGTTTCGGCCGTATATGTGCCGGTCTGTACGCTTGAAGGCAAACCGATACGCGCCTGATACAGCACCTGCCCGCTGATCTTCACAGCGCCCTGATCCTCACGATACAGTCCTTGCCGCCGCATCAGATCGACCAGCCCGGCCGAAAAACGCTGCTGTTCGGCAGGCTCGATCACCCCGATCGGCGAAAGTTGCAACCATTTGAGGCCAAGTTCATAGATCGCCGCCGTCTTGTCATCGACGATCTTGGCGATGGGCCGCGACGATGCCACCGCGAAGTAACTGGGCGCAGAGCGGAACTCCATGGAATCGGCATTGATCCACATGCCCGCGATCTTCTGCTTTTCGCGCAGGACGATTGACTGCACCGGCCCTTCAAGCACCACGACGATATCGTAGTCCTGCGCCGCACGGCTGCCTTCGGGGCTGAGGATCGCACCGAACAGCAGCAGATCGGCCCCGGTAAAGCCCTGACGCACCTGCACTTCGTGCTGCGAAATTTCGGGCACCAGGATGGGATCGCGCGCACCCAGCAGAAGCATGCAGGCGATAAGGGCAAGCAACCGCTTCACAGCGCCACAACCGTATAGATTTCATCGGGCCGATACCCCAGGCCCAGCGCCATCTGCATCGCCACCAGCAGGACAATCGCCGCCAGGATCAGCCGCAATTGTTCAGGCTTGGCCTTCTGCGCAAACTGCGCCCCCACTTGCGCGCCCGTGACCGATCCGATCAGCAGCAGCACCGCCAGCACAATGTCCACCGCGCGCGTGGTCAGCGCATGCATCATCGTGGTTGTCATCGTCACGAACAGGATCTGGAACAGTGACGTGCCAACGACGACGTTCACGCCCATGCCAAGGATGTAAAGCATCGCGGGAACCAGCACGAACCCGCCACCGATGCCCATCAGCATCGTCATTATTCCGGTGAGCATGCCCAGCAGCAATGGCGCCAGCGGCGAGATATACAGGCCGGATCGGTAGAACCGCCAGCGCAGCGGCAGGCTTGCCACGAGCGGGTGATGGCGGCGCTTGCGCGCTGGAACCGGTACGCCCGCCCTCTGCGCGCGGATCGCGGTCAGGCTTTCATGTGCCATCAACCCGCCGATCCCACCCAGCATCAGCACATAGAGAATGCTGATCACCGTATCGATCTGGCCCAGCGATTGCAGCAGGCGGAACAGCAGCGATCCGATCCCGGTGCCCAGTATGCCGCCTGCCACCAGCACCCCGCCCATGTGATAATCGATGCCACCGCGCCGCGCATGGTGGAACGCACCCGAAACGCTGGCTCCCGTCACCTGGCTGGCGGCAGAGGCCGCAGCAACCGTTGGCGGAATACCATAGAAGATCAGCAGGGGCGTAGTCAGGAACCCACCGCCCACGCCAAACATGCCCGAAAGCAGGCCGGTCAGCGCGCCGAGACTGACGATCAGCAGACCGTTTACCGACAGGTTCGCGATGGGGAGATAGACGTCCATTGCCGCAACGACGCTAGGCTCCCGCTTGGCTGCCAGCAACCCCGTGCAAGCCGGATAGCGGCAAAAAGCTGTGCGGTCAGAACGAAGTTGCGATGGTAAGTGCCGGGCCGGATGGCGGACGGGCGTTGCCGCCCACCCGAAAGCGCCAGTCAACTGCGATCCGCGCCGCCGCCGGTCCGCCCAGATGCAGCGGGATCGAAATGCGCGGTCCCACGTCGATCCGCGCCGCGCCCTTCTGGCCCCCGGCCCACAGCCCGGCCCCGACACGCACCTCCGGCATGCCCATGCCTTGGACGACAGCGCGATCGACAAGGGCCTGCGCATCGAAGAAGGTGGTCGCATCCCTTCCTGCAGCATAGCCCGCTTGTCCATAGGCCTCTCCACGGAACCCTGCCGGAAGTTCCTGCCATGGCAGTTCGGTCACCACCGACGCCACAGGGCGAATGTGTGCCGGGCCGACGCCCGAATCCTGCAACCGTGCCTCTGCCAAAAGGCGCAATGGCACCGCGCGTTTCGGCCGCAGGCCGATCCCCGCCGCCAGTTCCCGGTCCCCGCCCGGCGCCTTTATCGCCGCCGACGTCCGCACATAGGCATAGCCGTCAGCAGCAACCCCGCCGGGCCGAAAACGCAGGACAGCCCCGGCCTGGCTCCCGCCATAGGACGCAGCGCCCGGCGCCTGCGCGACCGCCCCGGTGCCCGCGCGCAACAGCACCCAGCTATCCATGGTCCAGCGCAGGTCGGCATGGTGCGGCTTGTCGGGCAGCAAGGCGACATGGGACGCATGCGCTTTTGCCCGATGAACCTGAGTCGGAGGTCCTGTCAGGAAAAACGATGATATGGGCTGGAGCGCCACGTCGGCCTCCCCTGCCCTTACGCTGATTTTCCTGAGCGGCCCTGCCCTGTCAGAAGGAGCCGCCAACATTGGCGAACTCGCCTGCGCCGGGCGAATGAGCGCAACTTCTTGCCTATGCGCGGGTGGTATGCGCTCCGGCACGGTTGGCACTTGCACCGCCAGCGCGCGTTCGGTCACGGATACAAACACCGGATCCCACAACAGCCAACGCGCACCCGCCCAGATCGCAAGAATGGCGATGAGCGCCAGAATCGGCTGTCCGCGCCGCGCCGACGCGGACCGCCCGGTCATCGTCGTACCATGCCCGGCGCAACGGCCACCCGCACTGGCGCGGCGATGTGTGCCGGATGCGCGAGATGCACCGTGTGATCCCACCGCACCTTTCCGCCAAGCAGCACCCTGACATAGGCCAGAACCGCGCGCCGTGCCGCCATGATCGAGATGACGTTGCCCACCGGGAACCGCAGAACAGCCCTGCCTCCTTCGATCCAGCCATATTCATGGGCGGTGAAGCAGAACCGCAACAGCAGCCGCCAGCAGAAACTCGCCAGATTGAACAGCAACAACCCCCGCACCACGGGGTCGGCAGCGACCGGCACGATCCTTCCGGTCGCCTCGGCCAGACGAACGGCAGGCCAAAGCACAATGAGCAGATAGGCAGCAGCAAGTACCAATGCGACCAGCGGTCCCCGCCGATCACGAACTCGCATCCACAAATCACAGCCCCGACCGTGCCAGCCCAGCCGGTCCCATCCCTGGAAGGCGATGCCGTGCAGCCAGCGCGTCTTCTGCCGTACCGAAGCGGCCAGTGTTGCCGGAAAAAACTCACGCGTGGCCACCAGTCGCCCGTGGCGGTCGCGCATCCGCAGGAAGCACGATTTTCCGCCGGTTTCGCTGACCAGCAGGCCCGCCTCATAATCCTCGGTCAGGCATTCGGCAGCAAACGGCTCTGTACCGCCGCGCCGTTCGATGATCCGGTCAATCGCCGCGCGCGAAAACGCGCAGCCAACCCCTGCCGATGGCAACCCGGCGCCGATCCAGTTGCGCACCACCATGTCCTTGGTGTGCGCCTCGGCAAATTCATCGCAATAATGCCCGCCAATCCATGGCGATGCGGCCTGCGGTTCCGGCCGGACCGGCAATTGCACGAAATCGACCCCGTCCAGCGCGCGGTCCATCAGGCACAATGCGTCGGGGTGCACCATGTCTTCGGCATCGTGGAGGATCACAGAGCGGACCCGTTCGCCCGAACGCCGTTCGTCGTCGCACATCGCGCGATAAAGCCTGTTCAGGCAATCGGCCTTAGTCGTGGGTCCATCGCGATCGTGCAGGACGATCCGCAGGCGGGGATCGTGGCATAGCACGGTCAACGCCGCCAGCGTGGGCTGATCGTTGCGATAGACCCCTACGTAGATGCGCAAGCGCTTTTGCCGCCAATTGTCCAGGCAATGGCTCACCATCGCGCCGATGACGGCCGATTCGCGCCATGCGGGAACCACCACGGCGGCTATGCCTTTAAGTTCGTCGTCGGCATCGTCGACCAGCCTGGGCGTTCGCGCCGCTCCGCATTTGCTGCGCCACAACCACAGGGCATCGACAAGAAGTTCGTCCACCGCCCCGATGGCAAACCAGATGGCGGCGAACAACAGGAGTTCGTGCTCGAAAATGGCGAGCCACTGAAATGCCGAATAAGACGGCGCTATCGGCAAGACCTGCCCCCGTTTGACGTGCCCTGTCTGAACGGGCACATGATCGCAACTATGCCCGCTTGCGCGGCTTCGTGAACCAAGGATTGATTCGAATATGGCGGAAATGCGGGGGCTTAAGGGAGTGTGGCACAAGCTGTCGCACAATGAGGCCGCGCCCGGCATCGTCCTGATGGTTTGCGCTGCCATTGCGCTCGTCCTTGCCAATTCGCCATGGGCCGATGCGTGGCACGATCTGTTCCACGGCACACTCGGCTGGACACCTGTTGCCAAGCTCGGCAATGCTCACATGTGGATCAACGACGGCTTGATGGCCGTGTTCTTCTTCGTGGTCGGGCTGGAAATAAAGCGCGAAGTCCTGGCCGGGGAATTGTCCGATGCACGGCGGCGGCGGCTACCTGTGATTGCGGCGATTGCGGGAATGGCCGTGCCTGCACTGATCTATCTCGGAATTACCAGCGAAGACTCCGCACTTCACGCAGGCTGGGCAATTCCCTCTGCCACCGACATCGCATTTGCCATCGGTGTGCTGGCGCTTGCCGGCAAGGGCTTGCCGCCTTCGCTGCGCCTGTTCCTGCTCACGGTCGCCATCGTCGATGATCTCGGCGCGGTCATGGTGATTGCGTTCTTCTATACCACCGGCCTTGATCTGGCGTGGCTGGGGGCCAGCGCGGTGATCCTGCTGGCGCTTGCCGTGGTCAACCGCATGGGCGTGCGCGCCTTGGCACCCTATGTTCTGGGCGCGGTCGCGCTGTGGTACACCGTTCTGCATTCCGGCGTTCACGCTACCATCGCGGGCGTCCTGGCTGCGCTGACCGTCCCGCTGGCACTCAACCGCAAACATGACAGCCCCCTGCTCAGGCTCGAACACGCGCTCGTCGCGCCCAATGGCTTCCTGATCGTGCCGCTGTTCGGACTGGCCAACGCCGGCGTTCATCTCGGCCTGCCAGAAGGCGGCTCGCTCGCGCTGCCGCTGGGGATCGGCCTCGGTCTTTTGCTCGGCAAGCAGATCGGTATTCTCGGCAGTATCGTTCTGGCCGAAAAGCTTGGCATTGCCCATCGCCCCGAAGACGCCACCCTGCGCCAGTTGTGGGGGATCGCCCTGCTTTGCGGCATCGGCTTCACGATGAGCCTGTTCATCGCGGGCCTTGCCTTTCCCACGGCCCCGATCCTTGTGGAGGAAGCCAAGCTGGGCATTCTGGGCGGGTCGATTGTGGCAGCAATCGCCGGAATGGCTTTGCTGAAGGGCAGCGGGTCACGCGCCACATGATCGATTTCATCGATCATGTGGCCGATATTATTGCATGAAACCTTCCAATCAAATCGGCGTATTGAACCATGACAAATGGATTCATGAAGGAAAGCATCATGCCCGGCGATAATGCGAAGAAGGCCCTGATCGACAGCCTGAATGGCCTGCTGGCCGATTATTTCACGCTCTATCTCAAGACCAAGAATTACCACTGGCATGTGGCGGGGCCAAACTTTCGCGAACTGCACCTGCTGTTTGACGAACAGGCCACCGAACTGTTCGCGCTGACCGACATCATTGCCGAGCGCGTCCGCAAGAACGGCGGCGATACACTGACTTCCATCGCCGCAATCGCAGGCAAGGCATCGATCAAGGACGATGATCGCACGAAGATAGACGCGATGGACATGGTCAAGGCGCTGCGCGACGATAACGCCGCGCTGGTCAAGGCGATCCGTGCCACCAAGGAAGCCGCCACCGCCGCTGGCGACAATGCCACTGAAGGCCTTGCCGATGACTGGACCGATCAGGCCGAACAGCGCGTCTGGTTCCTCACGCAGACAATGGCCTGATCGTCAGAACTGCCCGCTCGTCCCGATACCAATTCCGCCGGGACGTGCGGTAAACCCGCCCTGAACAAGGGGGGAGGTGGCTTCGGCGGGCAGGCCCATCAACACCAGATCGGCCTGCCAGCGGCCATCGCCTGCCACGCGCATCGTCAGACGCTCCATGCCACCCGGTCCCTGCATCGGCACCACCAGCGATCCGCCCTCGCACCGCGCTTTGCCCGAAAGGCTGATCGCATCGGGCAATAGCAGTCCAGGCGAAGCGAGCGTCATTCCCATCGTACCCTCGGCTTCGGCGCACCTGCCGTTGGCCATGGTCACCGAAAGATCGCCAAATGACAGCGACGTTACCGGAAGGCCGCCCATACCGTCTGGCAGCGTGACCACGCCATTGACCCCGGTCAGCCGTACACCGCTGCCGCTGGCCGATGCGCTGGCGGCAAACGGCGCTGGTCCATCGCGCATCAGCGCAAATTCGGCCCGCCCCAGCAGCAAGGGCAAGGGCTTCAACCCCGCATCCAGCGTACCCAACGGCAGTGGCCCAATTCGCAGATCCCCGATCCGCCCGCCCCAGACGGAACCTTCGATGCTGCGCGCCGTCACGGTCTCCGGCGCAGCAAGTCCGATCGCCAGACGCAACGGCACCAGCGCCAGCAGCCCGGCAACAGTCAGCCCCGCCAGTACAAGCCAACCACGCCGCGTCAGCGCGCGTTCGCGCACGAATATCCAGCGTCCGATCACGATCCGCTCCGCCGCAGGGTGACACTGACCGAAACCGTGCCATCGGGCGCGGGCGTCATCGTCAATTGCTCAACCGCCAGCCCTTGCGCCGACAGCCCGTCAATCCAGGCCAGCGCTGCCGATGGCCGCGCGGTCGGAATCACGATCACGGCCATGTCCGATCCGCGCCGCTGGTTCGACTGGACCACGAAGCCGGCTTCCTGCGCACTCGCTCCGGCCACCTGCTCGACCGGCCCGGCCAATGCGGCAGCGGCTACGCGCGGTGCCGATTTCAACGCGGCGATCTGCCCGGCGATGCGGCCTGCACGTTCGGTGGCGACGCGATGGCGCACCGCTGCATCATCCAGCGCGGTTCCGACCGGCAGCACGATTCCATAAACCAGCACAACCAGCGCCACCATTGCGCCCGCCACACTGACCAGCAGTCGCTCGCGCGTCGTCAGGCCGATATACCATGCCGTTACCCGGTCCATCACGGCGCCCTCAGCGTTATCGCGGCGACAGTCGCGCCGGTGGGATCGGGGGCGAGCGCGGGCGGGACGGTGACTTTCCAGCCCTGATTCTGCAGGGCGATCAGCACCGCGTTGACATCTTCCGCGCGCGGTGCGGCAATGGTGAAGCGCAGCGTACCATCGGCGCTATAGCCCAGATCGCGTAACTTTACCGCCGGGACCGGCCGCATGGTTTCAAGCAGTGCAGCGGCAGGTGCGGCGAAACTGGCTCCGCCCTGCCCGCGCTTTGCCAGTTCGGCATTGAGCAGGCGCTCGGCACTGTCAATATCGGCAGCAGCGGGGAAGCGTTCCTGCGCCAGTTCAAGCGCGCGCGTTTCCTGCGCGGAACTGTCGAGGTTCCATTTGACGATCCACACCAGCATCAGCAGCAGGCCAAGCAGCGCAGCGGTGGCCGCCATGCGCAGCAGGCCGGTCCAGTTGCCGGTGCGGAACACCGAAACGCGGCGTGGCCCGTAAACGCCTTGCCGCAAGTTCAGCGGCGGGGCGGCGTGGACTTCGGCCAGTCGCAACGACAGCGCATCCTCGGCCAGCGCTACCTGCTCCAGCCCGCCCGCCAGGGCCTCGACCAGCGCGGCTTCGCCCGCAAACGCCGCTTCTCCCGTGCGCGCCAGCAGTTGCCCGCCAAGATCGGCCAGAACCAGTGCATCATCGGCGCGCGGAAGCACGAGACTTGCCGGCACGAGCGCTGCGGGGTCAAGCGAATGTCCGGCAAGCGCCGCCATCCAACGATCCATCTGCGCAGCCGCGATGGTGCTCGAAAGGAGGCGTCCTGCATAGGCTCCGACCGCGACATGCCGCTCACCTGCCTGCATCCCGCCTTGCGCCAGCCCGATGCGCTCGGCCGCCAGCGCCTGCGCCACCGACATGTCAGGCAAAGGCCTGTCACGCACCGGCGCATCTGCGGCAGGGACCAGCACGGTCACCGCGCCGACAGTGCCCCACGGCGCAGACTCGCCATCGGCGTCAAACGCCTGCATTGCGCCGACGATGCCATCGCTCACCCGCCACCAGCGCCAGCCATGATCCGGCGCGGCAGGCAGCAGGACGATCAGACCGTCCGGGGAAGGCGTGGGCTGGACCATCGGTTCAGGCGTCAGTTCTGTCCGGCATAGATATCGGCGTTCAACTCGGTGCCACCCGGCTGTCCATCGGCCCCCAGCGAGAAGATCTCGAACGCACGACCGTCGCGGCCCGGCACCTGATACTGGTATGGGTGGCCCCACGGATCGCTCGGCACGTCCTTCACATATCCACCCGACCGATAGTTCTGCGGTATCGAGAGATTGGCGGGCGGGGTCTTCAATGCGGTAAGGCCCTCACCTTGTCCGGGGTAGCTCGCCATGTCGAGCCGGTACATTTCCATGCCCTGTTCCAGCGTGGCGATGTCCGACCGCGCCTTGACCACCATCGCCTTGTCCTGGCTTGGCAGCACGTTGATCAGGACCACGGTCGCAAGCAAGCCGATGATGAAGATGACGACCATCAGTTCGACAAGACTGAAGCCGTTGCGGCGGCGCTTTTCTTCGGTCTGGGTGGGTTCGGTCGGTTCGGTGTCAGTCATGGTCACAGTCCGGTCAGGTTCTGGAGCTGCAGGATCGGCAGCAGGATGGCGAGGATGATGAGCGCGACCGCCGTGCCCATCACGACGATGATCGCTGGTTCAAGCAGCGCCATGGCGGCGGCTGTAAAGGCTTCGAATTCGCGCTCAAGATAGTCGGCGGCGCGTTCCAGCATCACGCCAAGCTGCCCTGCCGCCTCACCACTGGCCGCCAGATAGACCAGCAGTGGCGGAAAGGTGCCAGCCTCACGCAGCGCGGTGGACAGCGATCCGCCCGCGCGGACCTTTTCCGCGATGCCCGCCAGCGATTGCGCCTGCACCGCATTGGAGACGGTGCGCGTGGACAGCCGCAGCCCATCGACCAGCGGCAGTCGCGCCTCGATCATCGTTGCCAGTGTGCGCGCCAGCGATGCTGCATGAACATCGCGGATCAGCTTGCCGATGAAGGGCAGGCGCAGCAGCGCGGCATCGAAGCGCAACTTGAACGCGGGGTTGCGCAAGGCCCGCACGAACCCGACCACCGCCAGAGCCAGCGCGATAAACAGCGCCCACCACCATGTGCTTAGAAACTGCGAAATCCCGATCACCACGCGCGTCAGCATCGGCAACTGGCGCGCGGCATTGTCGAACTGTTCGACCACGCGCGGCACGACCGAGATCATCAGCCCCGTCACCACGCCGATCGCCACCAGCGAAAGCACGATGGGATAGGCCAGCGCCGCGATGATCTTGCCCCGCACCTGCGCCTGCCGTTCGAGCATGTCGGCCAGCCGGTCGGCAATCGCAGGCAGGCTGCCCGAATTTTCGCCCGCCGCAATCATTGCACGGTAGATCGGCGGGAAGCTCGGCTCCTCGCGACGCATCGCCTCAGCCAGCGGCAGGCCCTCAACGATCCCTGAATGAACATTGGTCAGGATGGCCTGCGCCTTCACCTTCTCGGTCTGGCGCGAAATCGTGCGCAGCGTCTCTTCCAGCGGGCTGACCACCATCAGCGACGAGAGCTGGCGCGTGAACAGCGCCAGTTGCTTGGCGGAAAGCTTTGTAGCGAACAGCGCAATACCGCTGGAGGATGTCGCCGCACGCCGTGCCGAAGCCGCTGCATCGGGCGCTAGACTCACCACGAACCATTCGCGCGTCGTCAACTTTTCGCGCGCCGCAGCCTCGCCCGCCGCCTCGATCGCGCCGCGCCGCTCGGTGCCCTTGGGATCGATCGCGTGATAGGCAAACCGCGCCATCAGGTGTCCCGCCGCATGATCCGCGCGGCCTCCTCAGGGCTGGTCACGCCGTCCTTGACCATGCGCCGCACGGCCTTGGTCAGCGTTGGCGAATCCGCAAAGGCGTGCCGCGCGATGGCCGCTTCATCGGCGTTGTCATGAATCATCTGGCGGATAACATCGTCCACCCGCACTGCTTCGAACACGCCGACGCGGCCCTGATAGCCGGTTTGCCCGCATTCGATGCAGCCTGTGGCAGTATGGACGGTGCGCCCGACCTTCATGCCCAGCACCTCGGCCATTCCGGCATCCAGCATACGGGTTTCGCGGCAATGGGGGCACAGCCGCCGCACCAGCCGCTGCGCAATCACCGCGCGCAAGGTGGAGGCCAGCAGGAACGGCTCGACGCCCATGTCGCGCATCCGCGTGATCGCGCCGGGTGCATCGTTGGTATGCACGGTCGAGAGCACCAGATGCCCCGTGAGCGATGCCTGCACTGCGATGTCCGCCGTTTCGCGGTCACGGATTTCGCCAATCATCACCACATCCGGGTCCTGCCGCAGGATCGCGCGAAGTCCCGCCGCGAAGGTCAGCCCAACCTTGGCGTTGACCTGCGTCTGACCCACGCCATCCACAGCGTATTCCACAGGGTCTTCCACAGTCAGGATATTGCGCGCGCCATCGTTCAAGCCGCGCAGGGCAGCATAGAGGGTGGTCGTCTTGCCCGATCCGGTCGGCCCGGTGACCAGCACGATCCCGTTTGGTTCCGCCAGCGCACGACGCAGCGTGTCTTCGGCCTTGGGGTCAAGGCCAAGCTGGGCCAGACTGATCCCGGCGTTTTCCTTGTCGAGCAGGCGCATCACCACGCGTTCGCCCGCGCGGTTGGGCAAGGTGGAAACGCGCACATCGACCAGCTTGCCGCCAAGGCTGAGCGAAATGCGCCCGTCCTGGGGCATGCGGCGTTCGGCAATATCCAGCCGCGCCATCACCTTGATGCGGCTGACCAGCACCGGCGCGACATGCGGAGGCATGCGCAGTTTCTCGGTCAGCACGCCATCCACACGCATCCGCACGACCAGCGCGGTCTCATAAGGTTCGATGTGAATGTCCGAGACGCCTTGGCGCAGGCTTTCGGCGATCAGCCCATTGATAAGGCGGATCGCGGGCGCATCGTCAGCACTGTCGAGCAGGTCCTCGGCGGTCGGCAGGCCCAGCGCCAGAGGGTCCAGCCCGTCGCCCGCAATGCCCATGTCACCCACAACCTGCGCCGCGCCATCCTGCGCATAGATTTCGGCGAGCAGTTTCTCGAATTCACCCGCTGTCACCTTGCGCGTGGCAAGCGGCTGGCCCAGTACACGACGCAGTTCCAGCAGGCCAAGCGGGTCCGCCCCTTCGCGCATCGCCAGCGCAAACGCCCCATCGGCCTCGCCTTCCACGATAAACCCGTGATCGCGCGCGAAGACATAGGGCACGGCCACCGGCTGGACCGGCAGAGCAACCGTCATCGCGCCGATAACCGGCGTTTCGTCGAAATCCTCGATGTCTGGCGCCGTGTCCATCGGATCAGTTCTGCGCGTTGCTCGGCGGAAGTTCGGTCTGCTCCACCGGCGCGGGCGTGGCGCGCGGACGGATCAGCGTATCGCCGGGGGTTACCACCGCCACTTGCGCCTGCGGCGCGGCGGGTGGCACGGCGCCCATGTAATCCACGATCAGTTCATCGATGCTCGGCTCGACCTTAGGATCGAACTCCGCCTGCGCACCGCGCACCACGCCATAGCGCCGCGCGGCCAGCGCCGCCCGATCCGCCGCATTGCGCAGGATCGTCGGGCGGATGAACACCATCAGGTTGGTCTTTACCCGGCTGCGCCCGCGCGATTTGAACAGTTCGCCGATCACCGGAATATCGCCCAGCAGCGGCACCTTCTCCAGTGTGCGACTCTCGTTATCGTCCAGCAAACCGCCCAGCGCCACGATCTCGCGGTCGCCCACGGTCACGGTCGTCTTGATTTCTCGCTTGTTGATGATCAGCTCGTCGGACTTGCTCGAAACCGTGCCCGCGATCGAGCTGACTTCCTGCCGCAGATCCAGCCGGATCATGTTGCCCGCGTTGATCTGCGGCGTCACGTCCAGTTCGATGCCCACGTTCTGGCGCTGGATCGTGCGGAACGTGTCGCTGAAGTTCCCGCTCGACAGCGCCTCGCCGGTCGAAACCGGAATTTCCTGCCCGAACAGGATGGATGCGGGCACGTTGTTGTTGGTGGTGATGTGCGGCGTTGAAAGAATGTTCGAATTCTTGTCCGTCTGCACCGCGTTGATCAGCGCGCCCAGATAGGTGTTGTTGCCAAGATCGGTGAGGAACCCGGTATAGGCCCCGCGCGCCGCCAGGATCTTGGACGCGGCGTTCTGCTTCAGCAGGTCGCCCGCCGTACTGTTGGTCGTGGTCGTCACCGTATCGCCATTGATCACGGTCGTCGTCTGGTCGAGGTTGTCGGCCAGCAATCCGCCCGCAATGTCGATGATATTGGGCGATGAATTGGAATAGTTGGTCACGGCAAAAGGCTTGTCGCCACCGCCGAACAGCATCTGCACACCCAGTTCGCGCGCCACGCTGTTGGAAATCTCGACGATGATCGCCTCGACCAGCACCTGCTCCTGCGGAATGTCGAGCTGGCGGATCAATTCGCTCAACCGCCGCTGTTCATCGGCCGGGGCCGCTATGATGATCGCGTTGGCGCCGGGATAGCGTGTGATCGTGGCATTGCCGCGCCCGTTGGCCAGCTTGATCGGACCATTGCCAAGACCGCCCGATGTTGCGCCGATCGGGCTGGTCGAGGTGCCGCCGGTGGCTGCTGCCTGCCCGGTGCTACCCTGCGTTCCCGCCGTGGAAGTGGCATTGCCGCCCACGCCGCCCAATGAAACCGGCGCCGCGCTGGCCGAGGCGACCTCGCCCCCACCCTGCCCGCCGATCAGGCGTTCGAGCACCGGCACGAGCGCGGCCGAATCCGCATAGTCGAGCCACACGACCTTGATTTCACCGCCCAGCGCGGCCCTGGCGTCAAGCTGGCGCGCCATGGCCGCCATGCGTGCCAGCGTGGTGGCATCGCCGCGCATCAGCACCGCATTGGCGCTGTCCACGGCCACCACAGTGGCCAGAGAACGCCCGCCCTCGCCCCCCGCCGGGACAAGTTGCGTGAGCGCGGTGGCGATTTCGCGCGCGCCGGCATGGTCCAGCATCACCGTCTGGCTGGTGGTGCTGTCACGATCTATCGTCGCCACCAGCGAGCGGATGCGGCGCAAATTGTCGACATAATCGACCACGACCAGCGAATTGCCCGATTTGTTCGCGGTGAGCGCGCCTTCCTTGCTGATCAGCGGGCGCAGCGTTTCCACCGCTTGCGCCGCATCGATGGTCTTGAGGCGAATGACCTCGGTCACCATCTGGCTTTGCGCCGCGCCGCGGCTGCCGATCCGGGTGGGGTTGGTGGCCGCGCCATCGGCGGGCTGGATGCGGAACGCGCCATTGCCGGTGGGCACCGCGACAAGCCCGTTGGCGCGCAGCGTGGACAGGAATACCTCGAAATATTCCGAACGGCTGAGCGGCCGGTCTGACACTACGCTGATCTTGGCCTGCACCCGGCCATCGACGATGAACGTGCGCCCAGTGACTTCCGCCGCATCGGCAACGAATGCCCGCACATCCGCATCGCGCACGTTGAGCGTATATTGCGCCCATGCCGCTTGCGGAGTCGCAAGGGCCAGCACGGCGGCTCCGAAGAGTATTTTCGAACAGGAGAACATGCGCAGTTTCATGGAGCCAATGTTATCGCAAGAGGAAGCTGACGGTCACCGCGCCGGACGGTGACGGCAATCGAAGCGCCGGGACGCAGCGCGCCCGAAAGTGTGGCTGCATCGCCGGGGCCGGTTACCGGCTTGCCGTCTACCGCCGTAATCACGTCGCCCGGCTGAAAACCGGCCGCGCGGAACGCCGCGCCATCGCCAGACGACAGCACTTCGAGACCGACAGTCTTGCCGCCTTCGGCCTTGGGACCGAAGTTCACACCGCGCCGCAAACTGTCGATGCTGACGCCGCCTGACCCGCCTGCGCCGCCGGGCGGAACCGCCACGGGATTGGCCGCGACCACGCCCTGCGCATCGGGTGCAGGGCCGGATTGATCGAGATAAAGCAATTCGCGTGCGCCGTTGCGCGACAGTTCGACATGATCGAACGCCACGCCCGCAAGCGTCACGCCGGGCTGCACTTCGGCCCCGGTACGATAGACGTTCTGCACGCCATCGCTGCCCGCGATGATCGCGCTGCCCCCGCCTCCGGGCGTGGCGCGGGTGGCGAACAGGGTCAGCGCCAGCGAGGTGACCGCGCCTTGCTGCGCCTCGCCAGCCGCGGGCGCCGTACGGTTGAACGGATCGATGCTGGCGAACAGGGCAGCGCGGGCGGTGGGCGACATTTCGCGGATTCCGGCGGGTTTCCAGTTGCCCAGCGGTGAAACCGGCGTGACCAAGGCCCAGAACAGCGCAGCACCCAGCAGGGCAATCAGCGTGGCCAATGCCCACCACAGCACATCGTGCAGCGGTGGCAAAGCCGGGCGAACCCCCGGAAAAGCCAGCCTCTTAACCCCGAATCCCACGTGCACATTCCCCTTCAGACCGCAGGCATAGCCCGCCCGTGCCGATTCACAAACGTCCCGCTTCGACCAAGCCTTCACGCTGCTCAAGCAGCCGTTTGCTACGGTGGTATGACAACAGGTTTGCGACTGCGCGGTGACGGGCGACACGCCGGATGACAAGTCATGCCCCCGCGTCCATGATCGCGCGATGCTTCGCCTGATCCCCGGACCGCTGCACCGCCTTGCCTTGCGGCTTGCCCACGGACTGCGGCTGTTCTGGTGGCGAAGGACCGGCCAGACCGTGCGCGGCTGCAACGTCATCGCTGTCAACGCCGATGGCCACATCCTGCTGGTGCGGCACAGCTATCACCTTGAAGGGGTCTGGATGGTGCCTGGAGGCGGTATTGCAGCGGGCGAAAGCCCCGTCGAGGGGGCACAGCGCGAACTTTCCGAGGAAGTCGGCTGCACGTTGCGCCACGCCCTCCATTTCGACACCCTGACTCTCGACTGGGGGCGCTGGACCAATGTGATCGAACTGGTGACGGGCACCACCTGCGATCTGCCACGCGCCGATGGCCGTGAGATTGCCGAGGCGCGATTTTTCGACCCTGACGCCCTGCCCGATGCGACTGGCGCGGCAGCGCAAGCCATGATCGAGTGCTGGCTCCGCTTTCAGAAGGGCAGTTCTGCCTGAGAGGGCGGACTGGCGGCGGCTTCGGGCGCGGTTTCCGGCTCCTCGCCTTCGAGCGCAGAAAGCGTCAGCCCCATCAGGCGGATCGGCTTGGGCAGCGGCAGTTGCGCATCGAGAAGGTCTCGCGCCAGTCGAGCAAATTCCGCCTTGTCGCTGACCGGATGCGAGAGCGACCTTGCGCGGGTGTGCGGCGTGAAATCGTTGAATTTCAGTTTCAAAGTCACAGTTCGTCCGCTCGATCCGCTGCGTTCGATGCGCTCCCACACGATGTCGATGATGCGTTCCAGCGTTTCCCGCAATACGCTGCCCGATGAGATGTCGCGTTCGAACGTGCGTTCGCCACCCACGGACTTGCGCGGGCGGTCTGCCTTGACCTGCCGCAGGTCGATCCCGCGCGCGGCGCGATAGAGGTAGTCCGCCAGCGATCCGAAGTTTTCACGCAGAAAGGGCAGGCTTCTGTCGCGCAAATCGCCGCCGGTCTCGATCCCCAACGCCGCCATCTTTTCGGCTCCGCGCGGTCCGATGCCGTGGAAGCGGCGGACCGGCAGGCTGGCGACGAACTGTGCGCCTTCGCCGGGACGAATCACGCACAGGCCATCGGGCTTGTTCTGGTCGCTGGCGATCTTGGCGAGAAACTTGTTGTAGGAAACGCCCGCGCTCGCGGTCAGCCCGGTCTCTGCACGAATGCGCTGGCGGATCAGTTCGGCAATGCGCCTGGCCGAGCCGATCCCGCGCACATCGTCAGTCACATCGAGATAGGCTTCATCGAGCGAGAGCGGCTCCACATGCGGAGTATAATCGAGGAAGATCGCGCGGATCTGCTGCGATACCGCCTTGTAGACTTCGAACCGGGGCTTGCGGAAGATCAGGTCCGGGCAGAGTTTTGCCGCCCGTGCCGAAGGCATCGCCGAGCGCACCCCGAACACGCGCGCCTCATAACTCGCTGCCGCAACCACGCCCCGGCCCGACGACCCGCCCACGGCGAGGGGCTTTCCGCGCAGCGACGGTTCGTCGCGCTGTTCAACGCTGGCGAAAAAGGCGTCCATATCGACATGGATGATCTTGCGCAGCCCCGTGGCCGTGCGATCAGGCCCCCCATCTGGGGCGAATTCATCCGGCAACGTGACCATCGCAACACGATAGACCGTATTGCAGCGCAACATAAAGGGTGGGATTCTGGATCGTTATGGTTCAGACGGATAGCATGGCTTCCGATAGTTCAGATTTCCAGAATCGCCCCCGCAGGATGGGCGAGCGCGAAACCATCGCGATGATGGCGCTGGTGATGGCGCTGCAAGCGCTGGCGGTTGATGCAATGCTGCCTGCGCTGGGCGATATGGCGCGTGATCTGGCCGTTTCCGATCCGAATCGCCGCCAGCTTGTCGTGGGTACGTTCCTGCTGGCATCCGGCTTTGCTTCGCTGCTGCCCGGTTCGCTGGCAGACCGTTATGGCCGCCGCCCGATCCTGCTTGGCAGCATCGCCATTTATGTCCTTTTTTCGATAGCTTGCGCAATTACAGTCAGCTTCGACATGCTGCTGGCCATGCGTGTGTTGCAGGCAATCGGCTGCGGCGGTCTTGCCGTTCTGCCCGCCGCGATCATCCGCGATCGCTTTTCGGGCGATCAGATGGCCAAGCAGATGTCGATCATCTCAGTCGTCTTCATGGTGGTGCCAATGCTTGCCCCCAGCATCGGTCAGGTGGTGCTGCTATTTGCCGGATGGCGCTGGATATTCGTGTTTCTGGCGGCGATGGGCTGTGTGATGGGCGGATGGGTGGCAATGCGCCTGCCCGAAACGCTTCATCCCGAATATCGCCAGCCGATAAGGCCGCAATCTATCCTGATCAATATGGTGGGCGCGGCGATGAATCGCTCTTCCATCGGCTATGTGCTTGGCAGCGCGCTGACGTTCGGGGCGATGATCGGTTATGTGAACTGTTCGCAGCAGCTTGTCGGCGAACATTTCGGCGCAGGTCCCTTGTTTCCCGTCCTGTTCGGCTTTTCAGCGCTGATGATGGCGGTCTCGAACTTCTTCAATTCGCGAATCGTTGAGCGGTTTGGTGCCCGGCGCGTTTCGCATACGGCGATTCTGGCGTTCATCGCGATAAGTGCTGTGCAGACCTGGGTTTCCAGCTGGCCCGATCAGACGCTATGGCAATTCATGCCGGTGATGATCGCCAACCTGATCCTGATCGGCTTCATCGGCGCCAACTTCAGTTCGATTTCCCTCCAGCCGTTCGAACGAACGGCCGGATCGGCAAGTTCGATGCAGGCCTTTCTGCGCACGGTCATCGGATCGCTGATCGGCATCGTCATCGGGCAGGCTTATGACGGTACGGCTCACCCGCTGGCGCTGGGACTTCTGGTGACCGGATCGTTCAGTCTGCTGGCCGTGCTGTTCAGCGAAAAGGGCAAGCTGTTCCGCCGCATCCACCCGCCCGGAACGCCCCGTCCGGTGGTAATCGAACACTGAGCCGTCAGGCAGCGCTGGCAAGGCTGGCCATCGCCTGCTCGGCAGGTCCCGGTCGGCCGAAGTGATACCCCTGCATCAGCCGTACACCCAGCGCGCGCGCGGTTTCCGCCTGTGCCTCGTCCTCGACGCCTTCGATCGTGCAATCGATGCCCAGTTGCCACGATAGCGACACGATGGTCGCAACCAGAGTACGCGCGCCCGGATCGGTTGCCAAGGCGCGCGACAAAGCCTGGTCGATCTTGATCATGTCTAGCGGAAGGCGGTGCACCTGGCTGAGGCTGGACCAGCCCGCGCCGAAATCATCGAGTGCAACGCGGAAGCCGTGTGCCCGGAATGCCTTGAGCTGTGCCTCGGCGCGGCGGGGATCGTCGATCAGCGCGCGCTCGGTCACTTCGAGGATGATCGCGTGGGGTGGTGCTCCGGCGGCTTCAGCAATCCGGGCAAGCGCTTCGGCCGTGCCCGAACGCATCACGTCGCGCGGGGCAAGATTGATCGAAAGGGTGCGCCCCTGCTCCCATGCCCGGCATTCCGACAAAGCGCGGCGCAAGACCATGCGCGTCAATTCGCCGGTGCGCCCGGTCGCCACCGCCAGGGAGATGAACTGGCCCGGTGCCAGCCACGTTTCACCATCCGGGCTCCAGCGCGCAAAGGCTTCGAAGCCGGTGATCTGTCCTCCGGTGGAATCGACGATGGGCTGGTAGACAAGCTTGATCCGCTGTTCGAGATCGCAATCGTTGAACTGGCGCGTGATCGCTGCACGGTGAAGCATTTCGGTTTCATCGTCCGGGCTGAACACCACAACCGTGCCGTCGGATTGTTCCTTCGCCTTGTAAAGCGCGGCATCTGCCCGTTCGAGGCAATCGCTGGCGCTGCGACCGCCAACGCGGTGAACCCCGATCGACCCCGACAGGCGCAATATGGCTCCGCCATGCAGCACCGGCGCGCGCAGGGCGTCGGACATGTCGATTGCAAGCTGGCGAACGCCCGCTTCATCAAGCGCCGGATCGAGAATCACGGCAAATTCATCGCCGCCAAGACGGCCATAACTGCGAACCCGCGCGACGGCGCCAAGCCGCGCGCCGACCGCTGCAAGCACGGTATCGCCTGCGGCGTGGCCATAAGTATCGTTGACGTGCTTGAAGCCATCGAGATCGATCAATGCAAGCCAGGCAGCCGAATCCCCCTTGTGGCGCTGCGCCAGTTCCTCTTCCAGCTGCACAAGGATGGCACGGCGGTTAAGCGCGCCGGTCAAGGGATCGACCGTGGCCTGCAACATGTTTTCCCGCGCAAGACGCGCGGTCTGCTGTTCACGCCGGACAAGCTGCTGCCGCGAAAGTTCGAGCCGCACGAAATCGCGATGGTGCCCATTGGTGATAAGCAGCAACAGCGCCGTTACAACGATCTGGACCAGAAGCACCGGTCCGGCATTGGGATGGCTGCTGAACAAAATCTGGCCCGATGTGGGAATAATCACCGCCAGCGCAATACGCAGCGCGGTCAATGGCGCATGCCCCAGACTCAGGACGCCGGAAAACAGCGTGACGGCAACGATGTAATGAATGAACGACTTGCCCGCTTCATCGCCAAAGGCATAGAGCCCCATTGCCCATAGCGCGAATAGAAAGGCCGAGAACGCGCCCAGCCAGCTCATGATTTTCAGATCGCGGCGAACGATGATCAGGGGGCGCACCTCAACCTTGAAAGGCATCCAGTACCATGCCCGCCACAACGCAAATGTGCTGAGCGCCACGGGCACAAACAGCGTCAACCAGTGCGGCGCCAGATCCCGAAACCTTTCGGCCATCAGGATGCAATCAAAGACGACCACAAGATAAAGCAGCGGCAGGCGGTGAGAGAGGCTCTTTGCATAAGCCCTCGCAAAACTGTCGCCCTCATGCTGTTGCCAGCGACCGATCCCGCGCCGCACATCGCCCGCCAGACGCAGCGGCGTTGCCAGAACAGCAGAAAATCGGTGAACAATCCCCATGGCAATAGGCATAAACGGTGCAGGTTAACACCGCGTAAGGGCCTGCCACATTGAAAAGTAGGGAAATTTCAGGAAAGGAGGGCAGCGACGAGCGCTTTGACCTTCTTCTGTCGCCATTGCGGCAAGGGCGCGACAAGCCAGTAACCGCGCCGCGAATGCTCCGGCTCTCCCTGTGCAACGATCCGGCCCGATGCCAGCGGACCTTCGGCGAGCTGAAACGGCACGTGAGCGCGGCCCAGCCCTGCCCGTGCGGCGCTGATTGCGGTGCCGGCATCGCCGACCGAAAAGCCGACATCGCCGCCACCGGGTGCCGGATCGCCCGGCCAGCCGATCCACGGGCTGCTGGCAGGCGCATCGGGCGCGGCCACGGTGACCATCAGTGGCGACCCCAGTTCCACCCCTTCGAGTTCGCCCGGTCCTTCGGCCCAGCGCACGGCAAGGTCGAGGTTCGCTTCGGTGAAATCGATATCGGCGTCACCCCCCACCAGTGAGAAGCGCATCTGCGGATTGCCTGCACGGAAAGCCGCCAACCGGGGCGAAAGCCACGCCGCGAAGAAATCGCGCGGGCAGGCGATCGTATAGACGTGGCTCGATTGCCCGGCCTGAATTGCCTGCACACCCTCTTCGAAGCGCAGGAAGCCTTCGCGGATGGCATCGAGACCGGACAGCGCCTCGTCCGTAAGTTCCAGACCCTTCGACGTGCGGCGGAACAGGACGACACCGAGCAGGTCTTCGAGCGCACGGATCTGCTGGCCAACCGCTGCCGGGGTGACCGCCAGTTCATCGGCCGCGCGGGTAAACGAAAGATGGCGCGCGGCAGCATCGAGCACGCGCAGGCCGTTGAGGGGAAGGTGCGTCCGTTTCATGGCCGCTGCTTGTTAGTTTGCAGGAGCCGGGGCCGCCAGCGGAAAGAACGGTATGGCCACATCGAACAGCGCGCCATCAGCACGCTGCATGGTGTAGTGCCCTTCCATGCTGCCGTGATGCGTACCAAGCGGGCAGCCCGAAACATAATCGTGGCTGTGGCCGGGCCGCAGCACAGGCTGTTCGCCGACAACGCCTTCGCCATCCACGAAATTGACAAGGCCACGCCCATCCGTAATGCGCCAGTGCCGCGAGATCAGCTGCACGGGCTGGTCGGCGTCATTCTCGATACGGATGTGATAGACCCAGAACCATTTGCCCGCTTCGACCCGTGATTGTTCGGGCAGGAAGTTCACGGCGACGCGAACTGTCACCCCGTCCGTGATTGCGGCATGCTGAAAGAGCTGCTTCATGCTCTTCAAACTAACGCACATTGGCCTGCGTTCCAACGCCGTTATGCAACTTTTCCAGCATTGTCCCAACGGTCACAATCGCGCAGAGGCAAGACCTTAACAAATGTTGATACGTGCACCCGCCATACTTTGTGCATCCCGGCCTCATGGCGAACATGGCGCGATCGTGCGCCTGTTGACCGCCGAGCATGGCCTTGCTGCCGCTTACGTTGCCGGAGCGCGCGGGCGGGAACTGCGCCCGCTGCTGATTCCGGGCAATCTGCTGGCGGTGGAAGTGCGGGCGCGGACAGCGACTCAGTTGCCCTCGGCGCGACTCGAACTGGTGACAAGCCGGGGACCCTGGCTTTCCGAACCGCTGCCGAGCGCGGGCATCGGCTGGGCTTGCGCGCTGACAGCGGCAACGTTGCCCGAAGGCCATTCCTACCCGCCATTGTATCAGGGCCTCGGCGCGCTGCTCGATGCGATCTGCCACGCGCCATCGGCGCGCGGCTGGGCGCGGGTGCTGGCGGGGTATGAAGTGCTGCTGCTGCGCGAGATCGGCTATGGCGCCACGCCAGCCCCGCCGCCCCACGAGGAGTGGCAGGATCTGCTCGCCCGGCTGGAACGACAGGGCAAGGCCATCGGCAACCGGCTTCTTGCCGAACGGGCCGGCGATGTTATGGGAGCGCGCGCGATTCTGCTGGATCGGCTGAAGCGCATGAACGAGACGGGTTAAGGGGTTTCCTGATGAAGATTGCGGTTCTGCCCGGCGATGGCATCGGTCCAGAAGTGACGCACGAAGCCGTGCGCGTGATCGAGGCGCTGGGAATCGGCGACATCGAGATGAAGCAGGCACCCGTTGGCGGCGCGGCCTACAAGGCTTACGGCCACCCCCTGCCCGCCGATACGCTGGAAATCGCGCGCGCATCCGATGCCATCCTGTTTGGTGCCGTGGGCGATCCCGATTGCGATTCGCTGGAACGGCATCTGCGCCCCGAACAGGCGATCCTGGGACTGCGCAAGGAATTGACGCTGTTCGCCAACTTGCGCCCGGCCAAGGTGTTTGCAGGTCTCGAAGGCCATTCCGCGTTGCGCCCGGAAGTGGCGGGCGCGATCGACATGGTGATCGTGCGCGAGTTGAACGGCGATGTGTACTTTGGCGAAAAGGGTTTCCGCACCGCCGCCAATGGCGACCGCGAAGGCTATGACGTGATGTCCTATAGCGAGAGCGAAGTGCGCCGAATCGCCCATGTGGCTTTTCGCACCGCGATGGGCCGCAACAAGCGGCTGTGCTCGGTAGACAAGGCCAATGTGCTGGAAACCAGCCAGTTGTGGCGTGACGTGGTCATCGAAGTTGCCCGCGAATATCCTGAGGTCGCGCTCGAACACATGTATGTCGATAACGCCGCGATGCAACTCGTCCGCGCCCCCGGCAAGTTCGACGTGGTGCTGACCGGAAACCTTTTCGGTGACATTCTTTCGGATCAGGCCTCGATGTGCGTGGGGTCGATCGGGCTGCTCGCTTCGGCTTCGCTGGGCGAGCGCGAGACCAGCCATGGCACGTTCGGCCTGTATGAGCCGATCCATGGCTCTGCGCCGGACATTGCCGGGCAAGGCCTTGCCAACCCCATGGCGACGATCCTTTCCGCCGCGATGCTGCTTCGCCATTCGCTGGGTCTTTCAGCGCAGGCCGCGCGGATCGAGGCCGCCGTGGCAACGACTTTGGCCGACGGTGTGATGGGGCGTGACCTTGGCGGAACGGCGGGCACTGCGGAAGTTGGTGACGCGGTGCTTGCAAGGCTCTAAAGCCCGCTGCGCATGCTACAACTCGCCGTCATCCTTCCGACCTATCGCGAACGGGCCAATATCGCGCCAATGGTCGCGCGTCTCGACGCTGCGCTTCAAGGCGTGGCGTGGGAAGCGATCTTTGTTGACGACAACAGCCCGGACGGCACCGCCGACGAGGCGCGCCGGATTGCGCTCGAAGACCCGCGCATCCGCGTGATCGAACGGATCGGGCGGCGCGGTCTTGCCTCCGCCGCAATCGAGGGCATGTGCGCCACCGCTGCCCCCATCGTGGCAGTGATGGACGCCGACCAGCAGCACGATCCTGCATTGCTGCCGCAAATGCTCGACGCGGTTCAAAGCGGCGATTATGATCTGGCTTATGCCTCGCGCTTTGCCGAAGGGGCCAGCACCGAGGCATGGGGGCGGCCAGACCGGGTCAAGGCATCGGGCCTTGCCAACCGCATCGCCAACAAGGTGACGGGCGTTGAACTGACCGATCCTATGAGCGGTTATTTCTTGATCCGCGCCGAAACGCTGCGCGCCGACGCACATCGGCTTTCCGGGGTGGGCTTCAAGATCCTGCTCGACATCCTGGCGACGGTGGATCGTCCGCTGAAGGTCAAGGAATTCCCCCTGCACTTCGCGGCCCGCGCCGAAGGCGAAAGCAAACTGGACCAGACCGTCGTGTTCGAATTCCTTGTGGGTCTCTATGACAAGTGGCTCGGCCGCATCATCCCGACGCGTTTTGCGCTGTTCGGCACGGTCGGCGCGATGGGCGTGGCGGTGCAGCTTGGCGCGCTGTGGGTGCTGCTCAAACTGATCGCGGGCGAACGCTTCGTCTATGGCAACTGGTCGGAAAGCGCGACGTTCAACACCGCAAACACGCTGGCCGCGATCATCGCGATGACCTTCAACTTCGTGCTGAACAACGAACTCACCTATTCCGACAAGCGCCTGCGCGGCTTCGGCCCGGTCATGCGCGGCTGGGCACAATTCGCGCTCACCTGCTCGCTGGGTCTGCTGACCAACATCGGCTCGGCCGCCGTGCTCAAGACTATCGGCTTCCACGCGGTGGTTGCGGTCACCGTGGGCATCGTGCTCGGTTCGGTCTGGAATTTCGCGCTGTCGTCACGCTTCGTCTGGGGCAAGTACTGATCTACTTCCAGCTATCGAGCCAGGTGTAGTCGAGATACGAGTTCTTCGCGGGCAGCTTGCCTGCGGAGATGATCGGGAAGAAGCCGATCATCATGCCGAAGGCGAGGACTAGCGTGACCTTGGCGGGCCAGCGCAGGCCGAGGTCCCACCATTCCGCCAGAATTAGCGCCAGCGCGGCCATCAGGAAGCAACTGGCGAGCATGTAGTGGTAGTAGAACTGCACTGGCTTGCCGTTGATCGCCCAGAAGCCGACGAGCAGCGCGTAGGCCGCGACGACCAGCAGCCGCAGCCGGTCACCCTTCACGCCATCCCACAGGCAGAACGCCAGCGCGGGCAGACCCGCCAGCATGGTGAACGGATTGCCCAGCATCAGCACACCGCGCTGCGCGCCGTCGATATTTTCATAGAGGAACCAGATCGGGCGGATGTTGGCCATCCATTGCCACCACTGGCTCATGTAGGTGTGCGGCTTCTTCACGCTGTCCTGCAACTGCAGCATGTATTCCTGCCAGTGGATCAGGTTGCGCAAGGCGAGCGGATCGACCTCGTAGAAGAATGCCGGGAGGAACGTGGCGAAATAGACCGCGAGCGGCACCGCGCCCAGCCAGACCGCCGCTTCGATCAGCGATACACCCGGCACCGGTCCCGTATTGGAAGAAGCCCAGAGCACCCCTGTGCGGCGGCCTTTGAGCGCCTCCCACCGGTTCAGCGCGAACAGCAGCCCTGGCAGCGGCACCAGCAGCGCACCGTTCCACTTGGCACCCAGCGAGAGGCCGAGGAACACCCCGGTCAGCGCCAGATGCAGCCTGGCCCTGCAGGTGTTGCCCATAGGATTGCGCCACGCCAGCGCCCATTGCCACACCGCCAGCGCCATGAACCCGCCCATCGCCATGTCGAGCAGCGCGATGCGCGACATCATGAACCAGATGAAGTCGGTTGCCAGCAGCAGCCCGAACAGGATCGTCGCGGTACGCGAAAGACTGGCCCACCAGATCGCCCGCATCATCGCCCACAGGCCAAGGCTGCCCAGCACCGCGAAGGGAAAGCGCCAGCCGAACGGGGTATCCCCGATTGCCTGCATCGACCATGCGATCAGTTGCTTGCCCACCAGCGGATGTTCGGGATTGAGCCGTGCTGTCAGGTCTATCAACCGGCGGGCGGCGGGCAGGTAATGAATTTCATCGAACATCGGCTGGGACGGAATGCCCAGCCGGTAAAGTACGAGAACGAAGAACGCTGTCGCAATCGCGGCGCACCATATGGCGGGGTCGCGTCGAATGCTGCGCGCGGGGTCGATACGGTGAAGCGTGGTCGCGGTCATGCCCGTGGACGAATAGGACGGGGGCACAATCAGCGCAATCCCGCCGCTTGCGTGTAAACCGTCGGGAAACTAAGGCAGGGGCCATGAAACGCACTACCGGCCAGGACCGCTCGATCACCCGCAATTGGCGCCCCGCAACGCAAGCCATCCGTGGCGGGACGTGGCGGTCGGAAATGGGCGAGACCTCCGAAGCGCTGTTCCTGACATCGGGCTTTGCCTACGACGATGCTGCGACCGTGGCCGCGCGCTTTGCCGGTGAGGCCGAGGGCATGACCTATTCGCGCCTGCAGAACCCCACGGTGCAGATGCTGGAAGAACGCATCGCCCTGATGGAAGGCGCAGAAGCGTGTCGTACACAGGCAACGGGCATGGCCGCGATGACCACCGCGCTGCTGTGCCAGCTTTCCGCAGGCGATCACGTGGTGGCCGCCAAGGCTGCGTTCGGATCGTGCCGCTGGCTGATCGACAACCTGCTGCCGCGCTTCGGCATCACCGGCACCACCATCGATGCTTCGGACAATGCCGCGTGGGAAGCGGCGATCCGGCCCAACACCAAGGTTTTCTTCTTCGAAAGCCCGGCCAACCCGACGATGGACGTGGTAGATCTGGAGTTCGTCTGCACACTGGCGAAGCGCCATGGCATCACCACCGTGGTGGACAACGCGTTTGCCACATCCGCGCTGCAACGCCCGATGGATTTCGGCGCGGACGTGGTTGCCTATTCCGCCACCAAGATGATGGACGGACAAGGGCGCGTGATGGCAGGCGCGGTTTGCGGTTCGGCTGACTGGATCAACAATGTCCTGCTGCCATTTCAGCGCAACACCGGGCCGAATATCGCGGCGTTCAACGCGTGGGTCGTGCTGAAGGGGCTGGAAACGCTGGACCTGCGCATTCATCGCCAGAGCGAGAATGCATTGAAGGTTGCCAGTTTTGTGGAAGGACGGGTGCCGCGTCTGCTCTATCCGCACTTGCCCAGCCATCCGCAATACGAACTTGCCAGGAAGCAGATGAAGGCCGGCGGGACGATCTTTTCATTCCACCTCGATGGTGGCCTGACGCAGGCCCACGCCCTGCTCGACGCGCTGGAACTGATCGACATTTCGAACAACATCGGCGATTCGCGCAGCCTGATGTGCCACCCGGCATCGACCACCCATTACGGCGTCGGCCCCGAAACCCGCGCCGACATGGGCGTTGGCGAAGGCATGCTGCGGCTGAACGTGGGCCTTGAAGATCCCGATGACCTGATCGAGGATCTCGATCGGGCGCTGCGCAAGGCCGGGCTGTAAGGCGCGATCGAACCCGCTTGCATCCCGGCTGACTTCCCCTAAAGATCAAGCGGGGTGGGGTCGCAGGGGAGCAAGTAGCATTGCTGGCCGAAGCGCATCTATCTGCCATTATCCAGTCTTCCGATGATGCGATCATCAGCAAGGACCTGAGCGGAACAGTGCTCAGCTGGAATCCGGCTGCCACCCGTATTTTCGGGTTCACCGAAGCTGAAATGGTCGGGCAGAATATCAGGCGGCTGATCCCGGTGGATCGACTGGCCGAAGAAGACGACATCATCGGCCGCATCGCGCGGGGCGAGCGTGTGAAGAGCTTCGACACCCTACGCTGTCGCAAGGACGGTGTGCAGATTGCCGTATCGATCACCGTATCCCCGATCGCCGACAAGAGCGGAAAGATCGTGGGCGCCAGCAAGATCGCGCGCGACATAACCGCGCGCGAACAGGCGCAACGCGCCTTGCGCGAAAGCGAGATGCGCTTCCGCATGCTGGCCGACAACATATCGCAACTGGCGTGGGTGGCCGATAGCACCGGTGCCATCTGGTGGTACAACCAGCGCTGGTACGATTACACCGGCGTACCTGAAGGATCGACCGACGGATGGGGGTGGGACAAGGTCCATCATCCCGATCATGTCACGCGGGTTCGCGATCATTTCGCCGCTTCGATCGCTGCGGGAAGCGAATGGGACGATACCTTCCCGTTGCGTCGGCACGATGGCGAATGGCGCTGGTTCCTTTCCCGCGCCAAGCCGATTCGCGACGATGGCGGGGAAATCCTCTACTGGTTCGGCACCAATACCGACGTGACCGATATGCTCGAAAAGGAAGAGCAGATCCGGGTACTGCTGATGGAGGTCAATCACCGATCGAAGAACATGCTGTCGGTGGTGCAGGCGCTGGCCCGCCGTTCCGGTGGATGCGATCCCGATTTCCTGCGCCGGTTCGAAAGCCGCCTTGCCAGCCTGTCGGCCAATCAGGATCTGCTGATCCGGCGTGGGTGGTCCAGAATTATGATGGACGAACTCGCCGCAGCGCAACTGGCCATATTGGGGCAGGACAGCCGGACACAGGTCATCACAAGGGGCGCATCGGTGCCGCTCAGCCCGCGGGCGGCCGAGGTTATCGGGATGGCGCTGCATGAATTGACGACCAACGCGATCAAATATGGCGCGCTCAGTGTGCCGGGCGGACAGGTTGTGCTATCGTGGGACGAGACGGACGATGGGCAGTTTGTCGTAGACTGGCAGGAATGCCACGGCCCCGTGGTGATATCGCCCGACAGCAATGGTTTTGGCACAACGCTGATCCGGCACATCCCGGCGCGCAGCTTGCAGGCAGATGTAACCCTTGATTTTGCGGCGGCCGGATTGCGCTGGCGGCTGGCCTGCGCGATCGAGACAGCGAAGGCGCTGGCAAGTGAGGGTGCTAGGCCGTAAACTCATAAACCACACCGTCGAGGTTTGAGGCAAAACGGCTTAGCGCAAGGAGGGCAGGCGCAGGAATATGTCGATATTTCAAGTCTGCCCGACGAAGCGATGGGCCGTTTTGGTCAAATCCGAAGGACGTCGAAATGACTTCCATCTCGAACCAAGCCGCCCTTGGAAGGGCAACCAGCCCTCCCAGCGGGCGCCTTGGCCCGATATGTTTGTCATTTCGACGCCTCGACGGTGTGGTTTATGAGTTTACGGCCTAGGCCGTAGACTCATAAACGCGCAGCCACAGGCGCATTGAGGCGAGTTGGACCATGGCCAGAAAGTTTTCGGCCAACTTGTCGTAGCGGGTAGCTACTCTGCGGAAGTGCTTCAATTTGGAGAAATAGCGTTCGATCAGGTTCCGCTCGCGGTACAGCCATGTGCTGAAGTACGGTTTCGACTTCCGGTTTGCCTTGGGCGGAATGTTGGCAAACGATCCCTTTTCGCGGAGAGACGCTCGGATACGATCGGCGTCATACGCCTTGTCTGCCAGCACGATTGTTCCGGCGCCAACGTGATTGAGTAGATCGTCAGCCGCTTGCCCGTCGTGGCTTTGCCCGGCAGTCAGGCTGAGCCGGATCGGGAGGCCTTGCCCATCGACGACCGCGTGGATTTTGGTGGTGAGCCCGCCTCGGGAGCGACCGAGACAATGATCTCGATCCCCCTTTTTGCCGTCGCAGCCTGTTGGTGCGCCCGGATGGAAGTGCTGTCGATCATCTGGATATCGCCATCATGGGCGGCGGTGATGGCGTCCATCATTCGATCCCACACACCGGCTTTTCGCCATCGCACGAAGCGATTGTAGCAGGTTGTGCGCGGGCCATAGCGTTCCGGCAAGTCTCGCCACGGCGCCCCTGACCGCAGCACCCAGAAGATGCCATTCAGCACACGCCGGTCATCGACACGTGGCACGCCTCTAGGCTTGTTGGGCAACATTGGTTCGATCACACGCCACTCGAAATCGGTCAGGTCATATCGGCTCATCCAGTCCCTGAATCAGCTTTCGCTCAACAAGGAAAGGCGTGTTACGATGAACCCTATGAAGCCCTGGATGTCTTGGACGCTATTCTTCTTTGCCGCTGCCTTGATCGCATTCTTCAGCGGTGAGCAGTGGAACACCCGACTTATCGTGTTCCTGATTCTGACAATTCCGATTGTCATCTGGGCGGTGCGACAGATCAAGAAGGCTCAGACACCGTCGCGTTAATGGGTTCACGGCCTAGTTAGGTAGCGAGCCAGATGCTTGCTCACGCGCGGCCGATATCGGTAACATTTTCGGCAACTTGCGTGGCGGCACGCTTGTCTTCGGCGATAAGCCGGTTTTCCGCGCGGCCCATGGTCCAGTTTTTGCCGAGACGTACCTTGTGATTGGGCGCACACCAGATTTCGCCGGATTCATCAAGCGCGGTAACCCAGATCAGGTTATGCTCCTGCCCGTAATCGATCATGCCAATGGCATAGCCATCGCCTTTGCCGAGCACATGGAGCGGAATGGTGGGGTTGAGCTGTGTGAACACGGATTGATCCCTGACGGTGCCGGAAAGACACCTTTTGCCAGGTTCAATCCGCGAGGGAGCAAGCCGGTTCCCTTCAATCAGGCCTGGCTGTTCGATTGGGCGGCAGCCGCCTCCAACGCCGCGATACGCGCCTTGAGGGTTTCAACCTCCTCACGCGCGGCAGAGGCCAGATCCTTTACCGCGTCAAATTCCTCACGACTGACGAAATCGAGGCCGCCGAACACTTCCTTGGCCTTTTCGCGCGCAGTCTCGCTCGCTTCGCGGCCCATGCCCGCGATCGTTCCGGCGGCGCTGTTGAGCAGCTTGACGAAGTCGGCGATCATCGGGTTTTCGCTTTGCATTGCAGGTTCCTGTCTGGAGCGTACTGGCCTGCTATGTGGGCGGCCCGTCGCCTGCCTGCAAGGGTCAAATCTCTACACGGACCGCACTTGACGAACCGAACGCGCCATCAGCTTCAGGGTTGAGGCGACCGATCTCGAACGTCAGGACACTGGCAAAGCAGACCCAGGCGAGATAGGGCAGCAACAGCATGCCCGCGACCGGGCGGATGCGCCAGAACAGCACCAGCGTTATCAGGACCATCACCGCCATCGCGACGGCGATCCAGAAAGCCCCGGTGATCTGGTGCATGGCGAAAAATACCGGTGACCACGAAAGATTGAGAACAAGCTGCGCCACGAATGCAGCAACCGCCAACACGCGACCGCCCGCGCCTCGCGCTGAAAGAATCATCGCAAGCGAAACGCCCATCATTGCGTAAAGCAGCGACCAGACGATCGGGAACGCAAGCGGTGGCGGATATATGGCGGGCTTCACCAGATCATCGAACCACGGATTTCCCGGACCGCTTCCAGCAGCCTGTCCTGAAAAGAAACCAAGCACGAGCAGGAGAGGCACTGTGAACAGCGACCAGCGCAGAAGACTGGCCCGTAACTGGCCGGGAGAAGCAAGGTAGTTCATGTCACCCGTTGGCAATGCGACGCAGCGCGATTCGATCCCGATACTGACGGGCCACGCGCAAGTGCGCAATCGGGACTTGAACCTTATGCAATCCCGTGTGGAGACAGAAGCCGTGGATAAGTCAGCTTCGCGATGCCGAAATCAGGAATTCCACATTGCCTTCGGGACCGGTGATCGGACTGGGCACCACGCCCTGCACCTGCCAGCCATCGCCTTCCAGCCATTCCCGCACGTCCACGCAGACGCGTTCGTGCAAGGCCGGATCGCGCACCACGCCGCCCTTGCCCACTTCGCCGCGCCCCACTTCGAATTGCGGCTTTATCAGCGCGACCAGGCGCGTCGGCCGCGTGGCCAGCGCGAGCGGCACTTCCAGCACCTTGCGCAAGGCAATAAAGCTTGCATCGCACACCACCCACGTCGCGGGCCGATCGATATGCCCCGGCGTCAGCACACGGGCGCTGGTCTGTTCATACACGGTCACGCGATCGTCCTGGCGCAGCTTCCACGCCAACTGGTTCGTACCCGAATCGACCGCAAAGACGTGAATTGCACCGTTCTGGAGCAGAACGTCGGTAAAGCCGCCGGTCGAACTGCCAATATCCATCGCAATCACGCCCGCAGGATCCAGCCCGAACACCTCGATCGCATGGGCCAGCTTGATCCCGCCGCGCGAAACCCACGGGTGGTCGCGCCCGCGCACCTCCAGCACGGCGTCTGCGGCAACCGCCTGCCCCGCCTTGGCGATCTTCGTTTCGCCCAGGAACACCAGCCCCGCAAGGATCAGCGCCTGCGCGCGGGCGCGACTTTCGGCAAGGCCGCGCTCGACCAGCAGCTGATCGACGCGAATTTTCGATTTTGGGGTGTGGGTTGAGGTCACGGCGAGTTCCTTCCATAACCTTGCCATGAAAATCAATCGCGCATCCGCCATTGCCAGGGCTTTTTCCGGCACAGCCTTCGTGCTGGTCGCCGCCTGCTCGTCTCCGCAGGTCGTCCCGCCGCCTCCGCCGCCGGTTGCACAGCGGCCTGCGCCAGCCCCTCCCCCACCGCCCGCAGCCGCATTCAAGGACTGGCGCGATGCACCGCAGACACCGGGAGACTGGCGTTACGAACAGCGCAACGAAGGCGGCGTTGCGCGATATGGATCAAGCACGGCCACATTGTTCGCGCTGGCCTGCAATCGCGCTTCTGGCACCGTGTCTTTGATTCGCACCGGGACATCATCCGTTTCGCTGCCGATGTCGATTGCCACCACCAGCGAAATCCGCGCACTGTCCGCCGAACCAGCCAGCCAAACCCAGCTGGCCGCAACCGTCCGCGCGCAGGACGCCGTGCTGGACGCCATGGCGTTCAGCCGGGGACGGTTTGCCGTGGAAGTGAACGGCTTGCCCACGCTGTACCTGCCTGCATGGGCGGAAGTGGGCCGGGTAATCGAGGATTGCCGCCGTCGCTGACAGCGCGCCCTATAAAGCTACTGTGCAACTGCGAAGCAAAGATACTGACGCCAAAAAAAATCAATGCAAGTCTTGTTGTTCGCCACAGAATGAATCACATTGATGTCAAGGCCGAAGGAGTTCGATCCTGCGGCTCAGTCACTCGGAAGGGTGGCGCAATGGCTCAACAGCGCGAAAGGAGGTGATCCGATGTCTCATGGTTCAGCACAGAGGTCGGTACAGTCCCTTGCGAGGCATTATCGCTGAGTTTCGATTAAGCGATAGAGGCTTTGTGGGCGGCACTTCCGGCCGCTGACCATGCGAAGGGCCGCCCGGACTGACCGGCGCGGCCCTTCACATTTATTACATAACACTTGCCATCTGCGCAATAATCGTTCAACCGCGCTTTTTTGAATCTAGCGCAAGGACCGATTTGCCATGGCGACGACCGCCGATCCCAGCCTGACTTTCGCCCGTACGGCGCACCCGGCCCCCACGGCTGCCGATGTGCGCGATGCCGTGCTGGCCGATCCGGGCTTCGGTCGTGCGTTTACCGATCACATGGTCGAGATCGACTATACCGAGGGCAAAGGCTGGCACAGCGCGCGAATCGTGCCTTATGGCCCGATTCCACTCGATCCGGCAGCAGCGGTTCTGCACTATGCGCAGGAAATCTTCGAAGGGCTGAAAGCCTATCGCCTGGCAGACGACGGCATTTCGCTGTTCCGCCCGGAAGCGAACGCCGAACGCTTCAACGCATCGGCCCGCCGCCTTGCCATGCCCGAACTGCCCGAAGCGCTGTTCGTGGAAGCGGTGCGGCAACAGGTGCTGACCGACAAGGACTGGTTCCCCAACGTCGAAGGCGGGTCGCTGTATCTGCGCCCCTTCATGTTCGCCAGCGAAGCGTTCCTTGGTGTGCGCCCGGCCAAGGAATACAAGTTTCTCGTCATCGCCAGCCCGGCCGGAAACTACTTCAAATCGGGCGCGCCTGCGGTTTCGATCTGGGTCAGCGATTATACCCGCGCGGCGCCCGGCGGCACGGGCGCTGCCAAATGCGGCGGCAATTATGCGGCCAGCCTTGTGCCCACCGCCGAAGCCTTTGCGCGCGGGCACGATCAGGTGCTGTTTCTCGATGCCGCCGAACACAAGTGGGTTGAGGAACTGGGCGGCATGAACCTGTTCTTCGTGTTCGAGGACGGATCGATCCTGACCCCGGAACTCACCGGCACGATCCTGCCCGGCATTACCCGGTCCAGCCTGCTCACGCTGGCGACCGAAGAAGGGCTGACCGTGCGCGAGGGACGCTACAGCCTTGACCAGTGGCAGGCCGATGCCGCTTCGGGCAAGCTGATCGAGACGTTCGCCTGCGGTACGGCGGCGGTGGTCACCCCGGTCGGCAAGGTTGCCAGCCACGCGGGCGAATTCACCATCGGTTCGGGCGGCCCCGGTCAGTTGACGCAGAAACTGCGCAGCAAACTCGTCGGCATCCAGCGCGGCGAGATTGCCGACACGCATGGCTGGGTAAAGCGCATCGCCTGACTTCGCATTTATGCTAAAGCGCCGCGGCATACGAATGGAGTGACCGGACATGAGCATTTCCTTCGAAGGCCGCGTGGCGATTGTCACCGGCGCTGGCGGCGGGTTGGGCCGTGCCTATGCGCTGGAACTGGCAAAGCGCGGCGCGAAGGTCGTGGTCAATGACCTTGGCGCGTCACGCGATGGCAGCGGGCATTCCGACGCGGCACTGAAAGTGGTCGAGGAAATCGAAGCCATGGGCGGCGAAGCCATGCCCAATGGCGGCTCGGTCAGCGAATACGATCAGATGGCCGAGATGGTCGCCCGCGCCAAAGAGCGCTGGGGCGGCGTCCACGTGCTGATCAACAACGCGGGCATCCTGCGCGACAAGAGCTTTACCAAGATGGACCCCGCCGACTTTGAAATGGTCGTGCGCGTCCACCTCATCGGCTCGGCCTTTGCCACAAAGGCATGCTGGGACACGATGCGCGAACAGAATTACGGCCGCATCCTGATGACCGCGTCCTCCTCCGGCCTGTTCGGCAATTTTGGGCAGGCGAACTATGGCGCGGCCAAGCTCGGCGTCGCAGGCCTCGCCAAGACGCTCTACCTCGAAGGCGCGAAAAACAACATCAGGGTCAACTCCCTCGCCCCCGTCGCCGCCACGCGGATGACCGAGGATATCTTCCCCGAAGAAGCCTTCAAGCTGTTCAACCCGGAATCCGTCGTCCCCGCCGCCCTGTTCCTCGTCTCCGAAGATGCCCCCACCAACGCCATCATCGGCGCGGGCGGTGGCGGCTATCACTCGGCTTGGGTGACGATGAACAAAGGCGTGCTGCTGCCACCGGACGACCAGTCCGTCGAAGGCTTCGCCGCCCACTGGAACAGGATCACCGACCGCACGGACGATTTCGTCCCGCGCTCAGGCCCGGAACAGGCGCAAGTGATTATCGGGCAATTGCAGGCGGCGATGAAGGGGTAGCACCACCGTCGTCGCGGACGTGACCTGGGATGACGATGGGGGTAAACAGACGGACTGAGATCACCCCAACCGCAGCACAACCACAATCCCGCCCTCAGGCACCTCACCCTCCGCCAGCACCCGCACCGCATCGGCCCTCGCGCGCGACAAAATCTCCGCCGCTACGCCAGCATCATACACCACTACATCCGCCTGCCCCAGCAGGCGCGCAGCGCGCAGGGTCAGGTCTTCGGGGTCGTTCGAGATCAACACGATCTCGAACCGCCCGGACTGCCCTTCCGCGCCAGACGTGAGCCAGTCGCGGACCTTCGCCTCACTGCCAGCACGGAACAGGTCAAGTTCTCCACTCTCGTCCAGCGCGGCATCCAACGCGCGGCGGCGATCAGCGACAGACGCCCACCGCGCCCGCATGCCTTCACGGGCATCTTCCAACGCTTTGGTGAGCGCCCCCAGTCCTTGCGGCAACAAACGCTCAAGCCGCAACCGCAGGATCTTCGCCAACCCCGCCGATGCGCCGCCTGTGCCCACCGCAATCAGCACGGGGTCGCGGTCAAGGATCGAAGGCGTGGTGAAATCGCACAGTTCGGACCGGTCGACCACGTTGACCAGCAGGCCCGCGCAGCGCAGACGGATGGCGTCGCCTTGCGCCATGTCGGGATTGTCATGCGCGATGAAGGCGAGGCGCGCGCCCGCGTCGATGCCTTCGGCCATGTCGCGCACGATCTTGCCGCCCGCGCGTTCGATCAGGCGCTGCTTGGCCTTTGCTGCATCCCCCTCGCCCAGCAGAATGACCGGCTGGCCCGCGATGCGGTGAAAGAGGGGGAGGCTGTGGAGGGTCATAAGGTTGCGCCAGCGTCCTTCGACAGGCTCAGGACGAGCGGGGACAGGGTGAGCGTTCCCTCCCAAACCCGCTCATGCTGAGCTTGTCGAAGCATTCCCGTGCGCCCTCGCATCAGGCGAGCCAGTCCGGCAGTTTCTCTGCCGCAAGGATCGTGGCGGGGTCGATGCGGTCGGCCACCACCGCCCACTGCGCGCCATCGACCATCACTTCGGGCACCAAGGGCCGCGAGTTGTAGGTGTTGGCCATCGTCGCGCCATAGGCCCCGGCGGTGCGGAACACCGCCAGATCGCCGCGCGCGACGGTATCGATGGTACGCCCCATCGCGAAGGTGTCCGAACTTTCGCAGATCGGGCCGACGATGTTGGCGACAAACGTCTCGCCCTTCGGTTCAACCGCAACGAAATCGTGCCAGGCATCGTAGAGCGCAGGCCGCGCCAGATCGTTCATCGCGGCATCGACGACGACCCAGGGAGCGCCCGCACCTTCCTTCACGCGGATCACCTGCGTTACCAGCACGCCGGTGTTGCCGGTGATCACGCGGCCCGGTTCGAACATCAGCGTGACGCCCCAATCGGCGGTGACTTTGGCTACCATCGCGGCATATTCGGCGGGTTGCGGGAACACTTCGCCCGCCTTGTAGGGCACGCCCACGCCGCCGCCGAGGTCCATATGCGTTACCGCGTGGCCGCCCGCGCGGATCGTCTGCATCAGCCCACCAACCTTGATGAACGCGGCTTCGAGCGGATCGAGCGAGGACAACTGGCTGCCGATGTGCAGTGCCAGCCCGCGCATGTTGAGGCCCGGCGTTTGCGCAAGGCGCGCGTAGATGGCGGCGGCGCGATCAAACGGCACACCGAACTTGTTTTCTGCCTTGCCGGTGGAAATCTTGCCGTGGGTGCCTGCATCGACATCGGGGTTTACCCGCAGCGCAGCCGAGGCGACCTTACCCATCGAAGCGGCGATTTCGGCCAGTTCCAGCCCTTCTTCTTCGCTTTCGAGGTTGAACTGGCCGATCCCGGCTTCGATCCCCCGGCGCATTTCGGCTTCTGTCTTGCCGACGCCTGAAAACACGATGCCATCGGGCTTCATGCCTGCGGCCAGCGCGCGTTCCATTTCGCCGCCGGAGACGACATCTGCGCCATATCCCTCGGCCGCCAGCACCTTCAGCACCGACAAATTGGGGTTGGACTTGACCGCGAAGGCGATCTTCACGGCGGGCAGGATGCCCAGCGCATCACGGAATACGCGCGCATGGCGGGTGAGCGTGGCGCGCGAATAGACATAGACGGGGGTGCCCACTGCAGCGGCAATCGCGGGCAAAGGCACGTCTTCGGCATGCAGGACGCCGGCGTTCAGATCAAAATGGTCCATCGGAAAATTCTCAGTTTTCGGGAGGCAGGTCGAAAGGATCGTCTTCGCGATCCTGCGAGCGGCGACGCGGCTCGACATTGCGCGCAGGGGCAGCCTGCGCGGGGGGTTTGAGCAGGTCGTCCGCGCCAGGCTGAACCTCGCGGCCATAGGGGATCGGCGGGGTGCGCTGATCGGGGGCCAGCTTCAGCTCGGCGCGATTGCCGCAGCCTGCGAGCGCGAGCGCGCCCACAATGGCCAGCAAGGATGTGCGCGAGACGCTCAAGCCGTTTCCTCCAGCCCCAGCGCCACGCGCGCTTCGGCCACGCGCTTCCTTACCTCGTTCGGCGCGGTTCCGCCATGGCTGGCGCGCGAGGCAACGCTGGCGTCGACCGAGAGCGCGGCATAGACGCGATCATCGATGCGCGCGTCGATGGCCTGAAGGTCGCCCAGCGGCAATTGATCGAGCGCAACGCCCCGGCTTTCGGCCAGCTTTACGGCACTGCCGGTGATGTGATGCGCCTCGCGGAACGGGATGTTGGCCTGCCGCACCAGCCAGTCGGCCAGATCGGTGGCGGTGGCATAGCCCAGCTCTGCGGCGGCGCGCATCCGCTCGGTACGGAACCTGGCCTCGGCCACCATGCCGGTCATCGCGGCGATCGACAGCGCGAGCAGCGAGGCGGCTTCGAACACCGGCGGCTTGTCGTCCTGCATGTCCTTCGAATAGGCGAGCGGCAGGCCTTTCATCGTGATCATCAGGCTGGTCAGGCAGCCGACGATACGCCCCGAATGCCCGCGTACCAGTTCGGCGGCATCGGGGTTCTTCTTCTGCGGCATGATCGAGCTGCCGGTCGAAAGGCTGTCAGGCAGCGTCACGAAACCGAAAGGCTGGCTTGCCCAGATGATGAACTCTTCGGCCAGACGCGACAAGTGCAGCGAACATTGCGCAGCGGCCATCAGGTAATCGAGCGCGAAATCGCGGTCGGATACCGAATCGAGGCTGTTGTCGGTCGGGCCATCGAAGCCCAGCGCTTCGGCGGTGCGGAAGCGGTCGATGGGAAAGCCGGTGCCTGCCAGAGCCGCAGCACCCAGCGGGCTGCGGTTCATGCGCACACGCGCATCGGCAAAGCGCGACCGGTCCCGCCCGGCCATTTCGTAATAGGCCATCAGGTGATGCCCCAGCGTCACCGGCTGCGCGGTTTGCAGGTGAGTGAAGCCCGGCATGATCGAATCGGCATGTTCGCCCGCCCGGCCAACCAGCGCGACCTGCAACTGCTTCAGCCCCAGTTCGGCCTGATCCATCGCATCGCGCACCCACAGGCGGAAGTCGGTCGCCACCTGATCGTTGCGGCTGCGCGCGGTGTGGAGGCGGCCTGCCACCGGGCCGATCAGTTCGGCAAGGCGGCTTTCGGTGGTCATGTGAATGTCTTCCAGGTCCCAGTTTTCAGGGACTCCATCGGCCTCGTATTCGGCGGCAACCCTGTCCAGACCGCCCGCAATCTGCGCCGCATCATCGTGCGTGACGATGCCCTGCACCGCCAGCATGTCCACATGGGCCTTTGACGCGGCGATATCTTGCCTCCACAGCGCCTTGTCGAAGGGAATCGAGGCGTTAATCTCGCGCATGATGGCCGAAGGGCCGTTTGCGAAACGCCCGCCCCACATCTGGTTGGAGCCTGAATTGCCGCTCATATCCGTCCATTCGCCCAAATTGCTGGTCCTGCTGGCGGCGCTAGCCGTTGCCGGGTGCGATAGGCAAGCCGCCCCCGACGCGCAACCGCAGAGCAGCACCAACCCCTGTGAATCTGATGGCGTGAGTTCGCTCACCGGGGAATTCGACATCTCATCGCGAGGGGCCGAGATACCGGATTTCACTGTGACCGATCCGTCGAAGAAATCGCTTCGACTACGAGATCTGAAAGGAAAACCATTACTGGTGAACCTTTGGGCAACGTGGTGTGGCCCCTGTGTTCTGGAAATGCCTGTTCTCGATAAACTGGGGGTGGACTATGCCGATAAGCTTCGCGTGCTGACCGTTTCGCAGGACATGGCCGGTGCCGATAAAGTCGCCGCATTCTATACAGAGCGGAAATTCGCTAAATTGGAACCGTGGCTCGATCCGGACAACAATCTCGGTTTTCATTATGAAACCGGAATGCTGCCAACGACTGTCCTTTACGATTCTCAGGGCAAGGAAGTGTGGCGGATGATCGGCGCGCATAATTGGTGCAGCCCACGCACTGCCGCAATGCTGTCGGAGACGGTTGGAAAGTAAAAGAAAGCCCACCCCCGGCCCCTCCCGCCTGCGGGAGGGGGGAAGAAATGCCTTACTTCGCCCTCCCGCGGGCGGGAGGGCCGCGAGACTTAATGAGCCGTAGGCGAATTTAGTCGCAGTGGGGTGGGCATCCGCCGCATCCCCAACGCACACTACCGATCGCGATTGACAATCCCCGCCGCGTCTCTAGAGGGGCCAGCGGGCCACGCGGTCCCAACGCCGCGCGTGCTCTCTGTAAGGAGAGACTACATGTCTGTTGCTATTCCGGCTCGCAAGCCTGCGCGCCCGTTCTTCTCGTCCGGTCCCTGCGCAAAGCCGCCCGGATATTCTCCCGAAAAGCTTAGCTCCGAATCGCTGGGCCGGTCACACCGCGCCAAGATCGGCAAGACGCGTCTTCAGTACAGCATCGACCTGATGCGCGAAGTGCTGCAGCTGCCCGATACGCACCGCATCGGCATCGTTCCGGGGTCTGATACCGGCGCTTTCGAAATGGCGATGTGGACGATGCTGGGCGCCCGCCCCGTCACCACCCTGGCCTGGGAATCGTTCGGTGAGGGCTGGGTGACCGATACTGCCAAGCAGCTCAAGCTCGATCCCACGGTCCTGCGCGCCGATTATGGCCAGATTCCAGACCTGTCGCAGATCGACTGGTCGAACGACGTGCTGTTCACGTGGAACGGCACCACGTCCGGCGTCCGCGTTCCCAGCGCCGACTTCATCCCGGCCGACCGCGAGGGTCTTTCGTTCGCAGACGCCACCTCGGCCGTCTTCGCTTACGACATCGACTGGTCGAAGATCGACGTCGCCACCTTCTCCTGGCAGAAGGTCCTGGGCGGCGAGGGTGGCCATGGCGTTCTGATCCTCGGCCCCCGCGCCGTCGAACGGCTGGAAACCTACACCCCGGCATGGCCGCTCCCCAAGGTGTTCCGTCTTGTGTCCAAGGGCAAGCTGGCCGAAGGCGTGTTCAAGGGCGAAACGATCAACACCCCTTCGATGCTCGCCGTCGAAGACGCGATCTTCGCGCTCGAATGGGCGAAGGATCTGGGCGGTCTCGAAGGCCTCAAGGCGCGCAGCGATGCCAATGCGGCTGCGCTGGACAAGATCGTCGAAGAGCGCTCGTGGCTTGCGCACCTCTGCGCCGATGAAGCAACCCGGTCGAAGACTTCGGTCTGCCTCTCGGTCGAAGGGGCGGATGCAGACTTCATCAAGAAGTTCGCTGCCCTGCTCGAAAAGCAGGATGCGGCCTACGACATCGCCGGATACCGCGATGCCCCCGCAGGCTTGCGCATCTGGTGCGGAGCGACCGTCAACGCCGAAGACATCACTGACCTCGGCCCGTGGCTCGATTGGGCATACGCGACGGTTCAGGCCGAACTGGCTGCTGCCTAAACCACATCTCTTTGCGTCACCCCGGACTTGATCCGGGATGACGCCGAAGCCCTCCTGAAACCAACCGTCACCCTGAACTTGTTTCAGGGTCCATGCCTCCCCCGGCACCGACATTTCCTGCCGACGGATGGATGCTGAAACAAGTTCAGCATGACGACTGCTTTTTACATCGGACTGGATCGAATCATGACCAAGCCCAAAGTTCTCATCTCTGACAAGATGGACCCCAACGCCGCCCGCATCTTCACCGAAATGGGCTGCGATGTTGACGTGATCACCGGCGAAACCGCGGAACAGCTGGTCGCCCGCATCGGCGCATACGATGGCCTTGCCATCCGTTCGTCCACCAAGGTGACCAGGGAAATCCTTGCCGCTGCCACCAACCTCAAGGTCATCGGCCGCGCCGGCATTGGCGTCGACAATGTCGATATTCCAGCAGCTTCGGCGCAGGGCGTGGTGGTGATGAACACTCCGTTCGGCAATTCTATCACCACCGCCGAACACGCCATCGCGCTGATGTTTGCCCTCGCCCGCCAGATCCCCGAAGCCAATGCGCAGACCCAGGCAGGCACATGGCCCAAGAACGGCTTCATGGGCATCGAAGTCACCGGCAAGACGCTCGGCCTGATCGGCGCGGGCAATATCGGCTCGATCGTCGCCAGCCGCGCGCTTGGCCTCAAGATGAAGGTCGTCGCGTTCGATCCATTCCTGACGCCGGAACGCGCCATCGAAATGGGCGTGGAAAAGGCCGATCTCGATACACTGCTGGCCAAGGCCGATTTCATCACGCTGCATACGCCGCTGACCGACCAGACCCGCAATATCCTCTCCAGAGAAAACCTCGCCAAGACAAAGAAGGGCGTCCGCATCATCAACTGCGCGCGCGGCGGTCTGATCGACGAAGCCGCCCTGAAGGACGCACTCGATTCGGGACAGGTTGCAGGCGCCGCGCTCGACGTGTTCGAAGTGGAACCGGCCAAGGCATCGCCGCTGTTCGGCACCCCGAACTTCATCTGCACCCCGCATCTCGGCGCCTCGACCAACGAAGCGCAAGTCAACGTCGCGTTGCAGGTGGCCGAACAGATGGCCGATTTCCTCGTCACCGGCGGCGTCACCAACGCGCTCAACATGCCGTCGCTTTCGGCAGAGGAAGCGCCCAAGCTGAAGCCTTACATGGCGCTGGCGGAAAAGCTCGGCAGCCTTGTCGGCCAGTTGGCGCATGACAACCTGACCAAGATTTCGATCGAGGTCGAAGGGGCCGCCGCGCAACTGAACCAGAAGCCGATCACCGCAGCGGTTCTGGCCGGTCTGATGAAGCAGTATTCGCAGACCGTGAACATGGTCAACGCGCCGTTCCTCGCCAAGGAACGCGGGCTGGACGTGCGCGAAGTGCGCCATGACCGTGAAGGCGAATACCGTACGCTGGTCCGCGTCACCGTGGGCACGTCGCAGGGCGAACGCTCGGTCGCAGGAACGCTGTTCGGCAACGGCCAGCCGCGTCTGGTCGAAATCTTCGGCATCGGCATCGAAGCCGATCTCGATGGCGACATGCTCTACATCGTCAACACCGACGCACCCGGCTTCATCGGCCGCATCGGTACGCTGCTGGGTGAAAACAGCATCAACATCGGCACCTTCCACCTTGGCCGCCGCGATGCCGGTGGCGAAGCGGTGCTGCTGCTCTCGCTCGACAACCCGGTCCCGCAGGACGTGCTCAAGGCCGCTTGCGACATCAAGGGCGTCCGCGTGGTCAAGGCGCTGAAGTTCTGATCTGACGGAGCGCGGAAGCCCACCCCCAGCCCCTCCCGCCCGCGGGAGGGGAGTAGAAGGGCCGACCGTAACTCCCCCTCCCGCAAGCGGGAGGGCACCTAAACTTCCCCCCTCCCGCAATCGGGAGGACACCTAAACTTCGCCCCTCTCGCAAGCGGGAGGGGTTGGGGGTGGGCTTCCAACCTCAAGTTTGCACACTGACCAGCCCTTCATCGACACGCCGCAAATTCCCCGCTAAGGGCGCGCGTCATGGATAACAGCGACCCCGATCTGCTGCCTGAGGGCCTCGAAGACCGCCTGCCGCGCGATGCGGCCACGGCCACGCGTGTGATGCGCGCCATCCACGGCACGATGCACGGCCACGGCTATGACCGGGTCATGCCCCCCTCCATCGAATTCGAACGCAGCTTTGCCGCGCGCATGGCGGGCATTCAATCGCGCCGCATGTTCCGCTTCGTCGATCCGCTGTCCTTGCGGATGATGGCGCTCCGCAGCGACTACACCCCGCAGATCGGCCGCCTCGCCGAAACCCGTCTTGCCGAAGCCCCGCGCCCGTTGCGCCTGTGCTATGCAGGCCAGATCGTCACGATCAAGCCCGATGGCCTGAACCCCGCGCGCGAAAAGCTGCAATGCGGTGCCGAACTTGTCGGCGCGGACAATGTCGCCGCCGCCGCCGAGATCGTCGCGCTGGCCATCGAGGCGCTTCAGGCCGCTGGTGCAAGCGGCGTCAGTGTCGATTTCACCCTGCCTGATCTGGTCGATACGCTGGCCGAAAAGGCCCTGCCGCTGGACCCGTCACAGATCGAAGCCGTCCGCCGTGAACTCGATACCAAGGACGCAGGCGGCCTGCGCGATGTGGGCGGCGAAGCATACGTGCCGCTGCTCTACGCCACCGGCGAATTCGACAGCGCCATCGAGAAGCTGGCCGCGATCGACGCCAAAAATGCAAATGGGGGCGGCGCGCTCGCCAGCCGCATCAAGGCCTTGCGCGAAATCGCCGCCAGCCTGAACGGCATGGCCCGCCTGACGCTCGACCCCAGCGAACGCCACGGCTTCGAATACCAGACCTGGTTCGGCTTCACCCTCTACGCGCAAGGCGTGCGCGGCCCCGTCGGTCGCGGCGGCACCTACCGCATCGCCGGCAACGGAGCAGGCGAGGCTGCAACGGGCTTCTCGCTCTACCCCGACGCCCTGATCGACCTTCTCGCGGCGAACGAACCGGCGGAAGACCGCGTGTTCCTGCCGCTGGGGCATGATCGCGATGAGGCTGCTCGGTTGAGGTCGATAGGCTGGCGCACGGTTGCGGCTTTGTCGGACGCGGATAGCGCTGAGGCGCTGGGCTGCACGCATGTTTTGGGTGTGGGTGGGCCGGAGAAGGTTTGAGGGGAAAAAGGAACGTCTCTCCTCCTGTCAACCTACGAATGCAATGACACCAATACACAGAAGCCAACACGCCTCCCGATGCACATCCACGGACATTTCATCATCGCTTGGGACGCCAGCAAAGAATGTTCCAATAGCCGCGAGGTACATATCCACTTGTTGATTCATCGGCTTGTCGATGTAGTCGCTCAGGCTCCCCGGTGAACCCAGCGTGTATAAAGAAGTGCCATGCACATCGTCTATCGGAATATGAAAAAGCGGAAGGGAATTTGCTTTCAATTTCCGGTTTATCCCCTTGAGCCACACTTGACGCCAGCCACGCATTGGGCTGATCTGTCCTTTTAGCAGGAGGAACCTATGCGGCTTAACGCTCATGTTAGGATTGAGATCGCCCTTGGCGCAATGTTGCTGCTGGGCAGTTGTGGCGACAATGCCTATCGTCGCTTTACAGAGGGTGACTATGACCGGCTAGACGTTGCCGACGTCAACGCCCGGAACGCGATCCACCGTGTGGACGCTCTTGAAAGCCGCGTGGCTGAATTGGAGCAGCGTTTAGGCATGTAGTTACGTGTCAGAAATAATATAAAGAAATTTTGATACGGCAATTACGACAACAGGTGCGAAAATCTCTGAATATCTGTTTTTCTACAGCACGGAAGAAGACGGTTCGTCCCACAACTTTCGCCATTCAACCAATTCAACAGCAGCCCCACAAACCACCGCCCCCTCTACCGTGGCCCCGTGCTTGACACGGGGCTTGGCTACCTTTCGACCTCGCCGTCCCGCGCTTCCACCGCCGGACACCACTGGTCCCACAGGTCCAGCCAATCGGGATTTTCCGCCTCTATCAGCGCGAATTTCCATTCCCGGCGCCACTTTTTGACCAGCTTCTCGCGAGCGATCGCTGGTTCGATTTCGTCGTGCCGCTCGGCATAGACCAGCCTTGTCTTGCCAAAGGTGGGCGTCTATCCGGCTTGCATACGCTACCCCCTTTTTCGTCACCCTGAACTTGTTTCAGGGTCCATTTCGCCCCACGAAAAGCCGTGCGCGTTGATAGATGGATCCTGAAACGAGTTCAGGATGACGGTTTTGCTACGTTGACGAATGGGATAATCGCCCAAAGGTGAGGTTGCAAGGGAAGCCAAGCCCCGTGTCAAGCACGGGGCGACGGGCAGGGTGTTGGATGCTGGCGAACAAACCTACCTCCCGAACACCCCCTTCAACCAGCGGTCCACAACGCCCGTCGCCGGATAGTCCGCCTCACCCAGCTTGCGGTTAATCTCGGCGTGGCCCTTCAGGCCTTCGCCCGGAAAGCTGGCGACTTCTACGCCCGTCCCTGCCTTGCGCAACACAGCGGCCAAGCCCTCAGCCTGTTTCACCCCGTCCGAACGCTGCACATGCAACAGAAGGAACTGCGGCGCATTGGGCGCGGCGGCCTGCAACGTCGGCGATAGCGCGCGCTGACGCACCGGATCGGTGCCGAATGCCTGAACATAGGTATCAGCCATGAACCGCCCGGCCTCTCGCATCTGCGCAGGCACGTCATAGGCCGCGCCGTCGTTGGGGATCACGCCGTCCACATCGGCGAAGGACAGCCCCGCCCCGCGCAGATAGCGCTCGTCCGTGCCCACCAGCGCCACCAGATGCGCGCCCGCGCTGTGGCCCATCAGCACGACCCTTGTGCGGTCAATCCCCAAGGCATCGGCCCGCGCCAGCAACGTAGCCAGCGCCGAGGCGACATCGGCGGCCTGCTGTTCCACTGTGGCCGCTGGCACCAGCCGATAATTGATCGACGCGAAGGCATAGCCCTGTTCGGGATAGTGCACCGGCTTGGCGCGGCCCGTCGCGCTGTCCTTGCTGCCGCGCTTCCAGCCGCCGCCGTGGACATAGAGCACCAGCGGCGCTTTGCCCTTGGCCGTCTTGGGCAGCCAGAGGTCCAGCACCTGCAACGGGTCCTTGCCATAAGCGATGGTCTGCGCGCCGGGGATACGGCCTTGAACCGCCTTCTGCTCCATCCGCTCGGCCCGGCGTTCGCGCCAGCGCTCGCCAATCTGGGCCTGTGCCACGCTGCCAGAGACGACCGCCACGCCCAGAGCGCCCGCAATCCAGAACTTCCGCATGATCCGGCCCTTACCTGTCGATGACTTGGCGAAAGTTGCGCCTTTGCCCGTTTACGCATGATGAATTGCCCTGTGCGGTGTCACACCCTTGACTTTCACGCGCTTAAGCCCCTAACGCGCGCTCCGAAATCAGGGCGCATGCCGCCCGTCAAAACCATCCGTTTCGCCGAGTCCTGTCGAAGGGCGCTACCGGATCCATATCTAAGTCCTTTTGGGGCAGGGTGGAAAAGTAAAACCATGGCCAATGTAACCGTAATCGGCGCCCAGTGGGGCGATGAAGGCAAAGGCAAGATCGTCGACTGGCTGGCCAGCCGCGCCGATGCCGTCGTACGTTTTCAGGGCGGCCACAACGCCGGTCACACGCTGGTAGTGGGCGAACAGGTCTACAAGCTTTCTCTCCTGCCGTCGGGCATCGTTACCGGCACCCTGTCGATCATCGGCAACGGCGTGGTGCTCGATCCCTGGGCCTTGAAGGCCGAGATCGAGAAGCTGACCGGGCAGGGCGTAGAGATCAACGCCGAAAACTTCGCCATTGCCGATAATTGCCCGCTGATCCTGCCCCTCCACCGCGATCTGGACGGCCTGCGTGAGACGGCGGCGGGTTCGGGCAAGATCGGCACCACCGGGCGCGGCATTGGCCCGGCCTATGAAGACAAGGTCGGCCGCCGCGCGATCCGCGTGTGCGATCTGGCGCACCTCGATGCGATGGATTCGCAGCTTGATCGCCTGTGCGCGCACCATGACGCACTGCGCGCAGGCTTCGGCCAGCCGCCGGTGGACCGCGAGGCGCTGCTGGCCGAACTGCGCGAAATCGCGCCTTACGTTCTGCAATTCGCGCAACCAGTGTGGAAGCGCCTCAATCAGGTGCGCAAGGCGGGCGCCCGCATCCTGTTCGAAGGCGCGCAGGGCGTACTGTTGGATGTCGATCACGGCACCTATCCGTTCGTCACCTCGTCGAACACCGTATCGGGCACCGCCGCTTCGGGTTCGGGCCTTGGTCCCAACGCCACCGGCTTCGTGCTCGGCATCGTCAAGGCCTATACCACCCGTGTCGGCTCCGGCCCCTTCCCGACTGAACTGGAAGACGCAACCGGGCAGCGCTTGGGTGAGCGCGGCCACGAATTCGGCACCGTGACAGGCCGCAAGCGCCGCTGCGGTTGGTTCGATGCCGTGCTGGTCCGCCAGTCCTGCGCCATTTCCGGCGTCACCGGCATTGCGCTGACCAAGGTCGACGTGCTCGACGGCATGGAAAAGGTGAAAATCTGCACCGGTTATCGCCTGCGCGGAAAGGTGCTGGACTACTTCCCCAGCCACGCCGCCGATCAGGCCGAAGTCGAACCGATCTACGAGGAAATGGACGGCTGGGCAGGCACCACGGCCGGTGCGCGGTCGTGGGCAGACCTGCCCGCGCAGGCGATCAAATACATCCAGCGCGTACAGGAACTGATCGAAACGCCGGTTGCGCTGGTCTCGACCAGCCCGGAGCGCGAAGACACGATCCTTGTCCGCGATCCGTTCATCGATTGATTTGGGAAGCCAGCGCCGCCTACGTCCGAAAGGGGGCGCGTGGCGGCGCTGTTGCTGTTCGAAGCGTGATGGCAGTTGGTGGCCATAGTGATTCTTCAGCCACTACAGGCATATTTTCTCCACAATGGATGCATAACCTCGGCAGGGCCGACAGCGACTTGGCACCGTCCAGGACGGAAAAGCGCGCAATTGCGTGGCCTTGCGGGCGACCAAACTCCGATCAAAACTCCACTTGATCCAAAACCGAAGTAAATGGTCTTGACCTGCACCCTGTTTGTTCCTCACTTGTTCCGCACGTAGTGATACTAAGGAACATGTCGATGGCGCAAACACTGGCACAGTTCGATTATCCGGTTGGGGATGTCGCGCTTCTGCAGCCGCTCTCCCCGCCAGCCGTAGCGATCTTTTCAGACCGGGCCTATCTGCGCACGGAAATGGCAGAAGATGCAGCGGCGGCGGGGCTGCGTGTCACCCGGATGGCAGAACTGGGCGCCTTGCTGGCCGAAGCGGAACAACCGCTTGGCGATATGGTGCTCGTCGACTGCCCGGTGCTCGAAGGGGCTGATCTGGCCGCGCTTACCCGGCTCGACATGCGCGCCGCGCGGGCGGGGACCCAGCTGGTCGTCTCTACCAGCATCGGCTCGCTTGATGACGTATTCGGCTGCCTCGATCAGTCCGAGGCGCATATCCTCGTCAGCCCAAGCAGAGCGGACCGGATCATAGCCCTTGGCCGTCTGCTGACCACAGAAGGGTCGCGGGTGCGGGAATTGTCGGACCATGACCGGATGTCGCTGCTGCGCCTGACCGAACAGGTTTCACAGATCGCATTGCAGCTTGAATCGCTGTCGTCGGCATCGCCCGAAAGCGCAGTGGTGAAGGCATCGACCTTCAATTTCGACGGTAGCGGCGCGCGCGACCCCGCGTCCCAGCGGCTTGTGCGCAAGCAGCGCCCCGCGCTTCCTGACCCTCGGCATGTGCGCAAGATCATCCGGCAACGGCAGATGCGCGCGCGATTCTTTGAAGGAGAGCTTTTTGCCGATCCGGCATGGGACATGCTGCTGGATCTCACCGCCGCACAGGCAGAGCACAACCGCGTGTCAGTCACCTCACTGTGCATCGCGTCGGGCGTACCGCCTACGACTGCGCTGCGCTGGATCAGCCAGATGTCCGAACTGGGGCTGCTGTGCCGGGCAGAGGACCAGACCGACCGCAGGCGCGCCTTCATTACCCTGTCAGACCAAGCAACCCATGCGATGGCCCACTACTTTGCCGAAGTCGTATCAGAAGGCCTAGTCATTTGAAGCGAACATCCCCAGCGCCATGCTGCGGGTTTCAGACAATCGGCCATCTGCTGCCGCGCAGAATGCTCGACCTGGCCGGCAGGATCGGCGAATGGAGGACCGAAACAACGCAGACCCAGCCTAGTTTCCAGCCTGATGGGTAGCCAATATCTTTGCTGACGCGGCAGGTGCCGGTTCCGCCAGCAACTTCTGCAGTTTTTGCGCAAACGCCGCGTCGCTGTCGGTCGGTGCGATGATGTCGACAAAAAAATCGTTGCGGTCATAAAGGAACGCAGACGTGGTGTGGTCTAGTGTTTCGCGACCGTCCGCTGCGGCAACGCGCCTGACGAACACGCCGGCGCGATCGGCGATTTTGTCAAGGACTGCGGGGTTGCCGGTGAGTGCCTGAATTTCTCCGCCAAGCTCTTTTGCCCCAAGTTCCTTTGCAAAAGCTGCAAGCCGTTCGGGCGTATCGTGCGCCGGATCGATCGAAATGAACACGACCGGCAGATCAGATGCAGATTGGCCAAGAGATTTGCGCACCTTCAGCACACGCCTCAACATGGTTCGACATGGATCGGCGCATTGCGTGTAGCCGAAGTAGACCACGTTCGGGCGACCTTTCAGGCTTGCACGATCAAACAGGCTGCCGTCGGCTGCAACCAGCTTGTACCGGCCCGCATCATCCACGCTGGTTTCAGGATATGCTGACGATCCCAGCAGCCAGATGGCCAGTGGCACACCCATGATCGCCAGCGCCACATACGCAAGGAATTTCCGGGCGACCGTGCTCGTTGACATCGATGTTTGTACCATCCCGAAACCGTTGACCCAAAGCGGATTTATTGTCACCTGAACATGCCCTTTCGGGCATGTTTGCCAGTTCGTCCCGGCCAATACGAACCTGCTGAAATTCAGACCTGCACCGTGTTTTCAAAGCAAGCGGAAACACCTGCTGCATCGAAAACCATGGTAGGACAATGATCTGGATCAGCCAACTTATGCAATCAGGCCGGGTCCCGCTTTAGTCAGGCCTGCTTAACCTGTAGGTCAGTTCGGCACTGCCATTTGTGCGGACCGTCACACCCCATGTACTGCGTCCGTCCTTGCGCCGCAGCGGTGCAGAGGCCGATTGCAGGCGAGTGTTGGCACCGGTTGCGATCCGCGCCTCGAAACGCACCGGGACGGGGCGGGCATTGCGCACGACAAGCCGCAAGGTCTGCGAGCGGGCATCGGTCTTCACCGTTTCGACTTCGACGGTGACCTGCGTCGCCTCGGCCAGCATGATCTCCACGTCCTCGCCCACCGCACGGTCGGCAATGCCACCTTCGCCCGATAGCAGCAGCGCATCGCCATAAGGCTCGAACACGGTAACCGGACCGCCCGGAAGCGGCAATCCAAGGCCGTCCTCGGTGCGATTGCGTGTGCGCAACATCTGGCGCACTTCGCCCGCGCTGTCTTCCCACACCTCGGCGCGGTACAGGGCGTCCATCTTCACGCCCATCTTCTGCGCGAGTGCAACCTGCTTTTGCGCATTCGCGGCGACGGTGACCGACACGGGTACGCGGTAGAGTTTGAGGTCACCCAGGCCTTCCTGCTGGACGGTAACCGGGGAGTCCATCTTCATCGCGCGCTGCGCAGTGACGATAATGTCGGCCCTTTCCATGGCTGGGGCATACATCGCCATCGGCGCGGGCGGCGGTGGAGGTGGCGGGGGTGGCGGGGGCGGGACCTGCGAGAGTTCGCACCGCATGACGAGTTCACCGCCCGATGGAACTTCGCTCCGCTCCGCATCTTCGCGGTTCACTTCCCCCGCGATCACCGCGGTTTCCGCATCGGTAAAGCTGGTGGAATCGCTGCTGGCAAGCGTGACCCACGCCGCAAGGTCTGCGGTGCGGCCATCGGGGTTCATGTGAATCACGTAATTCGATTGCCAGTCAAAACCCCATGCGAGGTAGGACAGCGAGAGCGTGACCTTCTGCGGCGCGGCGCTTTCGGTCTCTATCGAGAGCGTGGGGCGCGCGGACAAGTCCTTTGGCGCTTCGGTATAGAGTATTTCATCGTCCAGCCCGCCGCAATTGGCCACTTCGAACCCGGCGGTGGTTTGCAGGATGGCCGCGCCGTCGGGGGCGGAGCGGATCACGGCGCGCTCCTCACGAATGCCGCCATTGCCGGGCAGCGTACGGCGCAGGGTTACGGGCCTTCCAAACATGCGCGCATAGAGGCTGCGCGGGGACAGCAGATCGGCGTCGAGGTTCTTTTCGCGCACACCGGAAGGCAGCCCGGTGACGATGGCGCTTTCAGGAAACAGCCCCGCCGCGACGCCTTCGAAGCGGATCGTGGCTTTGCCTGCCGGAATCTGGACCGTGCGCCTTTCTGTGATGAGTGCGTAGCCCTCCAGCCAGTTCAGGTCCATCGCCCTGTCGCTATCGCGATCCGGCGCGCGATAGACACTGACAGAAACGGAATCCGGCGCTGAGGACGTTACCACACCCTGCCCCATCACAGGGGCGCCGGTGCAGAGCAGGAACGCAAGGGTGAGCGCGCGGCGCACCGGCGGCTCAGTAACGTGAGTCGAACTGGACGGTGAGCGTGGCCTCGCCATTGGCGGGAACGGGGACCTGCCACGCGCGCTCATCCGCAGAGCGCTGTTCGCCCTTGATGCTTTCGGACGGAACGCGGGTATCGTGCCACCAGTTGTCCAGCCCGCCCTGCACCACTTCCACGGTGACCGGCGTCGCCTTTGCGTTGGTGACCTTGTAGGTCATCGTCGTGCGCCAGAAGACCTTTTCGGTTTCCACGGTGACTTCGGCGGCGGCCTTCCCCGGCGTGGTCACACGATAGCGGGCGGTGCGCTCCCATTCGCCGGTGTCGATCCGGTCGCGCTTGTCCAGCATGGGCTGGACTTTCACATCGAACGCCTCGCCGGTTTTCAGCGCCAGGGCGGACCCCATCAGAGTGTGGCCGATGCCGTTTTCGCCAATGAACTGCGGCTGACCGCGTGCATCGCGCATATAGACACGCACGGTGCCTGCGGGCAGCGCATCGCCAAGGCCCGCCTCACGCGCGGTGGAGAAACGCAGCACGGTGTCAGCGCTTTGCGGTTCGGTCTGGTTCTGCAGCCAGCCGTTGCGGAAGTGATAGGCCCTGGTTGCCGGAGCGCCAGCCACGTCGAGGAAACTGACCTGCTTCTGCTGGGCATTGGCGACGGTGGTGCGGCCCGCGATCGGATAGACGTAGAAATCGCCGAGGCTTTCGCGGTTGGCGCTCTGCGTACCGGGGCGGTTGCCGGGCATGACGTTGCCAGACATCGTCGGGCGCTGCGGGCGGTAGTTCTGGTTGTAGCCGTTGTTTTCCTGCCCGACCGCCCCGGCAACGAGCAGGACCTTCGCCTTGTCGAATGTGGTGCCGCTGTTATTCTTGAGCGTGATCCAGCCCTGCACATCGATCCTGCCCGCCGCTTCATCGAACAGGGCCACGTAGTCTGCCTTCCAGCCGAAACCACGCGAGAGGTAGCTGAGCGAGACGGGCCGCGCGCCCGGCGTGGTGGTATCAAGCGTGACCGACAACGTGGGTCGTGCGCGCAGGCCAGCGGGCAGGCTGGGGAACACGACGCGGGCGGCGTATTGGTTAAGCACTTCGATCCGATCGCCCACGCGGACCACGGTGCCGCCGTTGTTGGCGAGAATCGTGGCGTTCTCACGCGTTTCAACGCCGGTGGCGGGATTGGTACGGACAAGGGTAACTGTCTGTCCCACGGCCTTGTCCATCAGCTTTTCGGGCGTGAGCAGGTCGTAATCGAAGTTCTGTTCGACAATGCCAGTGCCGCCCGCGTTGAGCGTCACCGTTTCCGGCCGGATCGCGGCGGAGACATCGGGGAATTCCTGCCGGGTGCGGCCCGTGGGCAGGCTCATCTGGCGCACATCCTGCACCAGCGCGAGATCGTTGTTGTAGATCGTCAGCGAGACGTCGCCTTGAGCGGAAGGGGGAGTAGATTGGCCATTTGCGATTGCAGGCAGCGTTGCCGCCGCCAGTGCCAGAACCTTGCGCATATGTGCCCCTCCATCGAGTCCCGATGGCTAGACTTTTCGTGACCGCAGATCAACGCAAGCTGAACGGCGGTTGCGATGAGCGGCGCGTGGCCTAAACAGGAGCCATGACCGAACACGCATCGCTGCTTCACGATGGATTCCTCCTGCTTGGTTTCGCGCTAGTCTTCGTTCTGCTGTTCCGGCGGCTGGGACTGGGCGCGACACTGGGTTATCTGGTGGCAGGGGCGGTGGTTGGCCCGCAAGTGCTGGGGCTGGTCGGCGATGCCGAACAGAAGCTGGGCATTGCGGAACTGGGAATCACCCTGCTGCTGTTCCTGGTGGGGCTGGAACTGAACCCCTCGCGGCTGTGGCGGATGAAGCGCGACATTCTGGGCCTTGGGCTGTTGCAGGTGACCGCATGCGGCCTTGCCGTGGCGGCGATGATCGGGCTGACGACGGAATTCAGCTGGGCGGCGGCGCTGGCGCTCGGCCTGCCGCTGGCACTTTCATCGACAGCGCAGGTCCTGCCCATGCTGCAATCGTCGGGCCGTTTGCGCACGCCGTTCGGCGAACGGGCCTTTGCGATCCTGCTGTTTCAGGATCTTTCGATCATCCCGCTGATCACGATCATCGCGGCGATGAGCCGCAATCCGGCCGATGCCGGTGGTCCCCCCGGCTGGCTGCTGGCGCTTTACACTGTGGCTGCACTGGTCGGGCTGATCGCGGCGGGGCGCTTCGTCATTCGCCCGCTGTTCCGACTGATCGGCAACCTGGGCGAACGCGAGATGTTCGTCGTGGCGGCGCTGTTTACCGTCATGGCTTCGGCGGCGGTGATGGAAGCGCTGGGCCTTTCCACCGCGCTGGGCGCGTTTGTCGCCGGCGTGATGCTGGCCGACAGTCCCTATCGGCACGAACTCGAAGCCGATGTCGAGCCGTTCCGCTCGATCCTGCTCGGCCTGTTCTTCCTTGCCGTGGGGATGATGCTGAATCTCCAGGCCATTGCCGATCGTCCGCTGTTCGTGATTTCGATGGCGATGGGCCTGATCGTGATCAAGGCCGGGATCATCTTTCTGATCGCGCTCGCGTTTCGCATGCCGTGGCGCGGCGCGCTGGCGCTGGGTCTGCTGCTGAGCCAGGGCGGCGAATTCGGCTTCGTGCTGTTTGCGCAGGCCCAGCAGGCGCTGCTGGTCGCGCCCGATGCCGCCAGCCTGTTCGGCGCGGTCGTCACTCTTTCCATGGCGACCACACCGTTCCTGATGATGGCCACCAGCCGCTTCCGCAAGGAAGCCGATGTTCCGGCAGGCGAACGCGCCGGGCCGCAGGCGGACGGTGCCAACGCGATCATCGTGGGCTTCGGGCGCTTTGGGCAGGGCGTCAGCCAGATGCTGCTGGCAAGCAACATCGCGGTGACGATGGTCGATACCGACATCGAAATGATCGACGTTGCGGCAGGCTTCGGTGCGAAGGTCTATTTCGGCGATGGCACCCGGATCGACCTGCTGCGCCAGGCAGGCGCAGGCGAGGCAGAGATGATCTTCTTCTGCATCGACGGTGACCAGATTTCGCCGGAATTCGTCGAGGCCGTGCACGAAGCATTCCCGCGCGCCGCAATCTACATCCGCGCATTCGACCGCCGCGCACTGATTCGCCTGAAAGGCTCGCCCGCCAGCGCCGTGGTGCGCGAAGTGCTCGAATCCGCGGTACGCATGGCGCGCATGGCGCTGAACGATGCCGGCCTTTCGGAAGAAGCGATAAACCGCGCCGAAGACATGTTCCGCGCCCGCGACAAGGAACGCCTGAAACTGCAGGTCGAAGCCGGTGACATCCGCGTGGCGCGCGACCGGATCATCACGCAGCCACAAGGTCCTGACAATTGACGATGTCCGGCAGTTGACGCCCGCGCCAAACCCGGCAATAGGCAATTGCACAGGCTGGGGCGCTTAGCTCAGTTGGTAGAGCATCTCGTTTACACCGAGAGGGTCGGCGGTTCGAGCCCGTCAGCGCCCACCATCCTGTCTCCATCGCCACCACAGCACGATCTATCGCGTTGTTAACGCGGCGCTAACCGTATCGTGCAAATCTTTCGGGCATGGACCGGAGGATAATCGCTGCATTGTCGTTGGCCGCAATGGTCGCAGGCTGTATCGGCGCACCCGAACAGACCGCGCGCGCGCCTTCGCGCAACACTGGCGCTTCAATCAGCCAGACGCCGCAAGGCCGCGCCTGCCTGGCGAATCTGGGAACGACGCAAGCCGGTTTCACGCCGCTGGCGGATCAGTATTACGGGGCGGGATGTTCAACTCTTGGCGCAGTGAAGATGGCCTGGCTCAAAGGCGATGACCGGCGGCTGGAAGTTGCCAACCTCGGCCCGGTCACATGCCCGATGGCCAATTCGCTCCAGCACTGGGCGCGTTACGGGGTTGATCGTGCAGCCCGGCAAATCCTCGGCAGCGCCCTCGTCCGCATCGAAACCATGGGCAGCTATTCATGCCGCAACGTGGCCGGCACAAGCCGCCTTTCCGCCCATGCCACTGCCAATGCGATAGATGTGGCCGCGTTCCGGCTGGCCGACGGACGACGGATCAGCATTCTGGGCGACTGGAATTCATCCTCGCCGCAAACCCGCGCCTTTCTGCGCACGGTGCGCGATAGCGCCTGCAAGCGGTTCGGAACGGTGCTGACACCCGAATACAACGCGGCCCACCGCGATCATCTGCATCTGGAGCCGGGTGGGCCAAGGCCTCTTTGTCGATAGCGCAGGCTTTGTATCAAGCGGCCAGTTCGTCCAGCCCCGTGGCTTCAATGCGGAGACGCACTGCTTCGGCGGCGTGACGCGCGCCAAGTTTGCCCATCATCTTCATGCGATGGATTTCAACCGTTCGCGGGCTGATATCGAGCTCGCGGGCGATGGCCTTGTTGCTGCAACCTTCGGCGAGACGATCGAGCACTTCGCGTTCGCGCGAACTGAGCCGGGCAATGCGCTGGCGGGCTTCGGCCGCGCGGGCGCGCTGGACGCGGAAGGAATCGGCTTCACGCGCGGCCTGCGACACAGCTTCATTCAGCGGCGCAATCTGCGTGGGCATGGCAAGGTAATCGAGCGCGCCTGCCTTTATCGCGCGGACCACCGCGGACGTTTCAGGGGTTTCAGAAATTGCGATCACCGGCAGCCAGTGCCCTGCGCGCATCATCGCAGCAATCAGGTCGGGAATGCCCTCCCCCACCGGATCATCCTGCGCCAGCACAAGGCCACCCGATGGCGCATGCGCCAGAAGCTCCTGTGCGTTTGCGTAAATTTCGGCATGGTGCCCTGCTGCAAACGCGAGACGCGCCAGTTGGGCCCTGCGGGCGGTGTCACCATCTAGGATGTGAAGAGTTACGCGATCAGCCATGCCCGGATTAATCACCCGGATGCGGAATAACGCCACAAGCGTTTGTTTCGTAATGAACCGATTGTTATGGTAGCGCAGGACTTCCTACAGGTTTTTCCTAAGGAGTTTCGCTTCGGGAACGGATCATTCCTTACTGCATTTTGCGTTTCTGCCGGAAGCCGCAGCTACGAATTGCACACCTCCGTCGCAATCATGGCTCCACCGACAACACGCCGTTAATCCTGAAACCTCTTTCGCAATTGCAAAAATCGGCGTGGAAATGTCAATTTCCGCCAGGCTGTTCACCATCCTGTTCGAAGCTGTACCCCGGCAATGAATGGAACGCCTGGCGCAATGCCTCGCTCCAGCTTGACGAGATCGCCTTGAAATAAGGGTCACTCGCCAGGATACGGCGCTGGTGAAGCGGCTCGAACCGGTCACGTTCGATCACCATGAGATCGAATGGCAGACCGACCGATAGATTGGCGGCCAGGGTGGAATCAAACGAGACCATCAGCAGCTTGACCGCGTCCTCGAAGCTCATCGTCCGATCATACCCGCGCAGCAGGATGGGCCGCCCATACTTCGTCTCGCCAATCTGGAAAAACGGAGTATCGAAGCTTGCCTCGATGAAGTTGCCTTCGGGATAGACCATGAACAGGCGCGGCTCCATGTCCTTGATCTGCCCGGCCACGATCATCGATGCGGTAAAGCGCGGTCCGGCTGACTGCATGCCGCCATCCTGACGGCGCTCGATCACGTTGCGCAGCAATTCCCCTACCTGGGTTGCAATCTGGAACATCGTCGGCGCTTCGAGAATCGACGGACGGCGATCGCAAGGAGCCTTGTTTCGCTCTTCGAGTTGCGAAACGACGGCTTGCGTGGTTGCAAGATTGCCCGCGGTCATGATCGTGATCTGGCGTTCGCCGGGCACTGACCAGTGGAACATCTTGCGAAACACCGAAATGTTGTCGACTCCCGAATTGGTACGGGTGTCGCTCATCAGCACGACACCTTTGTCGAGCATCATTCCCACGCAATACGTCATTGACCTGCCCCGATTTTCCCTGCCCACTTTGCCGAATTGCAGCCCATGGCCGAATCCGCATCGTCGTCACAGTAGCAGGTTATTGTCCGATATGCTGCTGTTCGACCGCAAGTTTGACATGCATGGCTTCGTCGCGCGCGCCATAGCGTATGCCGGTGATGGGTGCAGCATCGCTGTAATCGCGTCCAGTGGCTACGCGCACATAGCGCGCATCGGGGCTGATGCCGTTGGAAATGTCGAACCCGACCCAGCCCAGTCCCTCGACATGCGCCTCTGCCCAGGCGTGGCCCGCATCCTGTTCGATGCGATCATCCATCATCAGGTAACCGCTGACATAACGGGCAGGGATGCCCATTGCGCGCGCGCCTCCGATAAAGACGTGGGCGTGGTCCTGGCAGACCCCGCGTCCCGCCGCCAGAACGCCCTCGGCCGTTGTCGCAGCGTCTGTATGACCAGCAGAATATTCCACGCGCGCGCGGATCAACGTCGAAAGATTGTGCAGGGAATCAAGCATGCTGGCTTCATCCGGCAAGGCCGCAAGCAGGCTTCGCACTTTCGGCCCGGTGCGGGTCAGGTCGGTCTGTTCAACGAACTGCCACATCGGCATGAAGCCGGAATGGCGGCCAATGATCCCGGCTTCATCGTTGGTTGCAACAACGCCTTCGCAGCGGATCGTCACTTCGGTTGCGCCGGGATTGAAAGAAATCAGCGAAACGTGATTGCTGTTCGAATCTTCGTATTGGACCTGAAGCTGCGCACCTTCGAACGACATGTTCCATTCGATCACGCGCTGGCCGGAAGACGTTTTCGGCATCAGGCGCAAACGCTGCAATCCACGGCTGACCGGCCCGGAAAAGACGTAATGCGTGGTGTGATCGACCGCAATGCGCATGGTTTCTTACTCGGTAAATCGGTAATCGCGCTGAATCTGCAGCGCGAGAGCGGTGTTGGACCGGATGAACTTGCCGATGAATTCATGCAGGCCCTGTTCGAAAATGCGTTCGATCGTGGCCTGGTGGAACTGGCAATCGGCATCGCGCAGGATTTCGTGGCTATGCATCTCGTTGCCGTACTCGCGCGCCAGCCCGGCAAGATTCGAGCGCAGCTTCGAATAGCAGAACGCAAGACTGCGCGGGAACCGGCCATCAAGAATGAGGAACTCGGCGATGCCGCGCGGGTCCATGCGGCCGGCATTGAGCCAGCGATAGGCGCGTTCCCCGGCAACAGAACGCAGCACGTTTTCCCACTGCACATTGTCGAGGCTTGATCCGACATAGGATACCGAAGGCAGCAGCACGTAATATTTCACGTCAAGGATGCGCGCGGTGTTGTCCGCCCGCTCGATGAAACTTCCCATGCGCGCAAAGTTGTATATCTCGTTGCGCAGCATGGTGCCTTCCATCGCCCCGCGCACTTGTGTCGACTGGCGGCGGACCAGATCAAGCACCGCACCCAGCCGCGTTTCAGTGACCGGGCGGGCCAGCGCTTCCTTAAGCTGCATCCAGCCGTCGTTGACCGATTCCCACACCTCGCGCGTGATCCCGCCACGCACCATGCGGGCATTGGTCCGCGCCTCTTCGGTAATCGCAAGGATGCTGCCGGGATTTTCCTTGTCGCGCAGGATGAAATTGAACACGTGGGGACCGGTATATTCGGTCCCGTGCCGCGCCTCGAATGCCTGTCGCAGGCCCAGCGTCACGATCAGCGAGCGCCACTCGTCGGTTGCGTCGGATGCAGAGCGGGTCAGCGCCATGCGGAAGCCAGCCTCGATCAGGCGTGAGATGTTCTCCGCCCGTTCAAGGTAGCGGAACAGCCAGAATATGCCGTTTGCGGATCTGCCTAGCATCAGTCGTCCAGTACCCAGCTGTCCTTGGTGCCACCGCCTTGCGACGAATTCACCACCAGCGACCCCTTCTTGAGCGCGACGCGCGTCAGCCCGCCGGGCGTGATGTCGATGCCGTTCGGGCTTACCAGCACGAACGGCCGCAGATCGACATGGCGCGGCGCCAGCCCCGCTTTTGTCAGGATCGGCACGGTCGAAAGCGACAGCGTCGGCTGTGCGATGTAATTTTCGGGCCTTGCCCTCAGCTTCGCTTCGAACGCGGCCAGTTCACGCCGGGATGAGGTAGGGCCGATCAGCATGCCATACCCGCCGGATCCATGGACTTCCTTGACGACGAGTTCAGCCAGGTTGTCGAGCACATATTTCAGCGCTTCCGGTTCCGAACAGCGCCATGTCGGAACGTTCTGCAGGATCGGCTTCTCGCCAGTATAGAACTCGACGATTTCCGGCATGAACGAATAGATCGCCTTGTCGTCGGCGATGCCCGTGCCCGGTGCGTTGGCAATGGTGATACCGCCCGCGCGATAAACGTCCATGATGCCCGAAACACCCAGTACGCTGCTGGGGTTGAACGTCAGGGGATCGAGGTATTCGTCGTCAACGCGCCGGTAAAGCACATCGATCGGTTCATAGCCGCGCGTAGTACGCATGGCGATGCGGCCGTTTTCCACCCGCAAATCACTGCCTTCGACCAGTTCCGCGCCCATCTGGTCCGCCAGGAAGGCATGTTCGAAATAGGCCGAGTTATAGATGCCCGGCGTCAGCACCGCGACGACCGGCTTCTTGCGATCGCACGCAGGCGGGGCGCAAGAAGCAAGGCTGCGGGCGAGACGGCGCGGATAGTCCGAAACTTCGCGCACCCGAACGCGGGTGAACAGTTCCGGGAACATCGCCATCATCGTTTCACGGTTCTCCAGCATGTAGGACACGCCGGAGGGGGTGCGGGCATTGTCTTCAAGAACCATGAAGTCATCCTCGCCCGTGCGGACAAGGTCGATCCCGACGATGTGGGTATAAACCCCGCCGGGGGGCGTGAAGCCGACCATTTCAGGCAGGAACGCCACGTTGCTTTTCAGCAGCCGCTCTGGCAACCGGCCTGCGCGGACAATTTCCTGACGGTGGTAAAGGTCGTGAAGGAACGCGTTCAGCGCGCGCACCCGCTGTTCGATCCCGCGCGACAGCTTGCGCCATTGCTGTGCGGTGATGATCCGCGGCACCATGTCGAAAGGGATCAGCCGTTCTTCGGCGTCTTCGTTGCCATAGACGTTGAAGGTGATCCCGGTTCGGCGGAAGAAGGCCTCAGCCTCACTGCCCTTGCGCCGCAACAAGTCGGTCGGTTGTTCATCATGCCATTGGCAGTAACCGGCATATGCAGATCGCACCGAACCATCGGTATCGAGCATCTCGTCATATGACGCGGGCAAGGTTTTTTTCATAGGCACATCCCGTCTGAAGCCCAAGCTTGCACAACGAATCGGGTTTGCCAAGCATGCGAATGCTGCACTTGCGAAATAAAGTTGGTGCCAGATTGAAACGCCCGATCGAATTGATCACTTCACGGGCGCTGCAATCACCAGGCGTCGATCAGCCGGTTGACCATCGCCGCCACATCAGGATGCGCGGCGAACCCCAGATGCGTACACCGCATGGGTACCGCCAGATCGCGCTCCCCCTTGCGCCCGCAGGCAGACCGCGGCGAGATGATTCCATCGCGCGGGCTCCACAATGCCACCGTCGGCACGGGTGGCTTGACTGCCATGTCGCGCCCGATCGGGGGGGAATCCACGGAATGTCCGGCAATCAGTTGATAGGCCCGCCACGCATTGTTCGCGCGGCGATCACCCGAAAACGGCGAACCCATGGTGATGACCAACCGTACGGATTCGGGATGTGCCCGCGCCACTTCACGCGCGAAGATGCCGCCAAGGCTCCAGCCGACCAGCACCAGCGGTTCGCCTTCCTTGCGCGCCATCGTGACGACACGTTCACACAGGCGGTCGAAGCGTTCCTCGCTCGGCCCGAAGTTGAAGCCAAGACCCCAGTCGCTGACACGGTGTCCGGCGTCCTGCAATGCGCGGGCGAGTGGCTTCATCCGGGCAGGGTGGGTTCCGAAGCCGGGCAAAAGCATCACCGGGCGTGACGGACCGTGGAGCGGCTCCACCACGCGAGGACGATGCGCCGCCTGCCAATGCTCGATCGGTGTGCGCAATTCACCCAGCAAGCGCTCCCACGCAGGCCCGCGCGCACCAGATGGGCGCGGCTCGAACGCCAGCGCCCGCCGCCGCACGATTTCATCGCGCAGCATGGAAAGCCGGGCAAGAACCTGCCCGTTGCTCACCGTGGGTTGCTGTTGTCCGGTCATCATCGCCATTGCCTGCGCCCTATCGGCCTAACGTCCGATGAACGCCAGCAATGGCGAAATGTTTCATATTTGCGTCAAGAATCCCGGCCTCACCGATCTTCGTTGCCCACACATGCGCCGACATGCTTGGAAACGAGCGTCATCTGCATGGTCATCGTCTTGCCGTTGGGGGCGGCGCCGTTCATGTCCATGGTCATGTCATAACTATCGGGACTGTAGGTGCCGACCAGTTTCATCTTCGCCTCGGTCGCGCCTTCAGCCCCCTGCCCCTTGCAGGTCATTGCCGCATCGATCTTGCCGCCGCCCATGGTGAAGGTGTCATAGCGGCAATTCTCAGCCTCCTGCCCGAAGAACGAACCGTCGGGCTTGTCCGCCTCTTCCTGCGTCAGGCAACTGGAATAAGTGCGGCCCTGCCCCAGCATCTGCTGCATCGCCTGCTTTGCCTCAGGCGGCATGCCTTCCACTTCGAACCTGGCAAACTTCATCGTCAGATCCCAGCGTCCCGGCTTCAGCTTCATGCCCGAATCGGCAACGGACTTCGCCACTTCGGCGGTAGAGGCGTCCTTTTTCTCAACAGTCTTGTCATCCCCGCAGCCAGCCAGAGCGACAGCAAGGATCAGGGCACAGGCGGCACGCATGGTTCTCTCCTCAATACGATCCAGCGCAGGCTAACAGCGCCCTGACAAAGCGCCAGTGCTTCCGGTCACTGTGATTGCCCCTCTCACCCTGTTGCGCGGACGCGGTTTGTTCCCCATATCTCCGCGCATGGCCGAACTCGTTATCCGCAGAGGGCTGGAAGAGCCTGACACGTCCGGCACCTTCGTGCCCCACCGTCCCGCCCGCCCCGACAAGATCGAGGGTGGCAAGCCGTTCAAGGTCGTCTCGGAATACCAGCCCGCAGGCGATCAGCCCACCGCGATTGCCGATCTGGTGGCAGCAGCGCGTGAGGGCGACATGACCCAGGTCCTGCTTGGCGTCACCGGTTCAGGCAAGACCTTCACCATGGCCAAGGTGATCGAGGAATTGCAACGACCTGCGCTGATCCTTGCCCCCAACAAGATCCTCGCCGCGCAATTGTATGGCGAGATGAAGAGCTTCTTCCCCGAAAACGCAGTGGAATATTTCGTCTCGTACTACGATTACTACCAGCCCGAAGCCTACGTCCCCCGGTCTGACACGTATATCGAGAAGGAAAGCTCGACCAACGAGGCGATTGACCGGATGCGCCATTCGGCCACGCGCTCCTTGCTCGAACGCGATGACGTGATCATCGTCGCCTCGGTTTCGTGCATCTACGGCATCGGCTCGGTCGAAACCTATTCGGCGATGATCTTCGATCTGAAAGCCGGGCAGAGCGTGGACAGCGGCGAGATCATTCGCAAGCTGGTGGCGCTGCAATACAAGCGCAACGACCTGGGCTTCGGGCGCGGCAATTTCCGTGTGCGCGGGGACAATCTCGAAATCTTCCCCTCGCACTATGACGACACCGCATGGCGCATCAGCTTCTTCGGCGACGAAGTGGAATCCATCGCGGAATTCGACCCGCTGACCGGCAAGACCGGCGCGAAGCTGGACAACGTGCGCGTCTACGCCAATTCGCACTACGTCACCCCCGGCCCGACGATGCAGCAGGCGGCCAGCGCGATCCGCTTCGAATTGACCGAGCGGCTCAAGGAACTGGAGGCCGAGGGCAAGCTGCTGGAGGCGCAACGGCTGGAACAGCGCACCAATTTCGACCTGGAGATGATCGCTGCCACCGGCAGTTGCGCGGGGATCGAGAATTACAGCCGCTTTCTGACCGGCCGCCTGCCCGGCGAACCGCCGCCAACGCTGTTCGAATATCTACCCGACAATTGCCTGCTGTTCCTCGATGAAAGCCACCAGACCGTACCGCAGATCGGCGCGATGGCGCGCGGGGACCACCGCCGCAAGCTGACCCTGGCCGAATACGGCTTCCGCCTGCCCAGCTGCATCGACAACCGCCCGTTGCGCTTCAACGAATGGGACGTGATGCGCCCGCAAACCGTCGCGGTATCGGCCACGCCCGCCGCTTGGGAAATGGAGCAGGCAGGCGGCGTCTTTGCCGACCAGGTCATCCGCCCCACGGGGCTGATCGACCCGCCAGTGGAAATCCGCCCGGTCGAAGATCAGGTGCAGGACTGCATTACAGAATGCAAGAAGGTTGCCGCCAACGGTTACCGCACACTCGTCACCACGCTGACCAAGCGCATGGCCGAAGACCTGACCGAGTTCATGCACGAAGCCGGCCTGCGCGTGCGCTACATGCACTCGGACGTCGAAACGCTGGAACGCATCGAACTGATCCGCGACTTGCGGCTGGGCGTCTATGACGTGCTGGTCGGCATCAACCTGCTGCGCGAGGGGTTGGACATTCCCGAATGCGGCCTCGTCTGCATTCTGGATGCGGACAAGGAAGGCTTCCTGCGCAGCGAAACGTCATTGATCCAGACCATCGGCCGCGCCGCGCGCAATGTGGACGGTCGCGTGATCCTCTATGCCGACCGCATGACCGGCTCCATGGAACGCGCCATCGCCGAAACCGACCGCCGCCGCGCGAAGCAGGAGGCCTACAACCTTGAACACGGCATCACCCCGCAATCCATCAAGCGCGACATTCACAACATCGTGGCGGACACCGCCAGCCGCGACGGTGTGCTGGTGGATATCGAGGATGACGGGATCAACAACCTCGTCGGCCACAACTTGCGTGGGTATATCGAAGACTTGGAAAAGCGCATGCGCGCGGCAGCGGCGGATCTGGAGTTCGAAGAGGCCGGAAGGCTGCGCGACGAAATCCGACGGCTGGAAGCAACGGAACTTGGACTGCCAGCAGGCGAACACAAGGCGCCGATTGCCGGCCGGAGCAACGAGGGCAAACCGGGGACGCGCAAGACGCGGTATGGGAAGAGCCAGAAGAAGTGGGGGAAGTAGGAAAAAATACCGAAGGTACCGGGTGAGATGCTATGACGGCGGTAACGACCGCTAGTCTGCTCGTGTAGTGACCCTAACTCGATGTCCGCAGTGATGGAGCTACACTTGAGTGACGATCTTGACTCTGGGCCAAATGTCCCCTATAAAGGACAAACCTTCCAGCTGTCGGAAACGCCCGACTTCTCGGATTGGCTCGGCTCCTTGCGGGACCGGCGGGCACGAGCAAGGATCGTGGTTCGCCTTGAACGCTTGGCCGACGGGAATTTCGGTGACCACAAGTCTGTCAAAGGCGGCGTTCACGAACTTCGCGTCGACTATGGACCGGGCTACCGGGTGTATTTCTTCCAGCGGGGCAAAGAGCTTGTCATTCTCCTTTGCGGAGGCGACAAGCGTACGCAAGATGCCGACATTGCACATGCAAAGCGGCTGAAGGAAGAGATTGAGCGCACCAATGGAGCTAAGCCCATTTGATCCCGCCAACTACCTTGAGACCGAAGAGGACATCCTCTTCTATCTTGAGGCAGCGATGGAAGGGAACGACCCCAAGCATATCGCCGGGGCGCTCGGCAATATCGCTCGTTCCAAGGGCATGAGCGATATTGCGCGCAAGGCCGGGCTTGGACGTCAGGCGCTTTACAAGGCGCTTTCAGAAGATGGAAATCCCACTCTCGAAACGCTCGTCGCTGTGCTTGCGGTCCTCGGTCTAGAATTGACGGTCCAGAAGCGCGCCGCCTGATCTCGTCTCATGAAGTTTCCCATCGCCGCCGCACTCGCTCTAACCCTCGCCGCCTGTTCCAAATCGCCTGCGCCGCCGGTGCGCGAAGGGGCGCCGGAGAATGCGGTGCGGATGGCAATGCCGGAGGGGGAAACCCTGCCGGGTATCAAGGATGAAACTGCGCCGCCCGCATGGGCCGCATCGCCCGATGGCATGTCCGCGCGGTTCGGGCATCCGGGTGAACAGCCGCTGGTCTCGGTTGCCTGCCGGTCGGGCATGCTCATCGTCACCCGCCATGCCTTTGCCCCGGTGGGCGCGCAGGCGCTGTTCGCGCTGGTGGGCAGTGAAGGCATCCTGCGCCTGCCGGTGGATGCCACCGCCATTCCCGGCCAGCGCGGCTATCTGTGGCAAGGTACGCTGGCGGCAGACGATGCGCGCGCCAAAGTGCTTGGCGGGGCCTATACCGGCACCCTTCCCGGCGCGGGCATGATCAAGGTTTCGGGCGGCGGTGCGTCACGCGATGTCATCGCGCAGTGCCGCCGCACGGCACCGACCGCAGCGCCCGAACCCGTCGCCCCGGCGCTGACCGTCGATTAGATCTTTCCGAATTTCGCTTCGTAAGCCGCCGCATCGCCGCTGGCGAGAAGCCTGGCCTGTTCCACCCAGTTATCGCGCCTTGCACGCCCGGCGAACGATCCAAGCTGCGCGTCGATCCGGGCGATATCCTCATCCGTCCAGCTTGCGATCTGTGCGTAGGTGGTAACACCCAGCGAGGTCAGCAGCGCTTTCAGCTTCGGCCCGATGCCCTTGATCCGGCCAAGGTCATCACCGCTTGCGACAACCGGAACCGGAACCGGAACCGCCTCCGCCACCTCCTCAGCCGCCGCATGCGCCACGATCTCGCCAATGCCCGCCATCGTGCCCACGCCCGGCGGCGGGGTGACCAGCGCGGCGGCGCTTGGGGCCGAAATCAAGGCATTGTTGCGCTCTGCCGGAGCCGCGCCTTCCGAAAGGACATCGGTATATTCGCGCCGGGTCGGCGTCGGCTTGCTCCGCCCCCACAGCCACCACGCCACGAAGGCGATCAGCAGGACGATCCCTGCCAGGACGATCTGGTTGGTCTCGATCAATTCGAGCATGGCAAACCCCTCATGCGCTTCATGCCGGTTGCTGCTTGCGGAACAGCACCCGGTCTTCCGGTCCGAACGAACGGACCCACAACATATAGCAGTAGATTGCCAGAATGGCAGGGATTCCCACCGCCATCTCGGCCCATTCAGGCAGCCAGGTGAAGGCGACGCCAACGGCAGCGGCGGGGACGACCGCCCATGCCAGACCCCAGCGCCAGTTGCTGATGCTCTGCCCCAGAATGCGCGCCAGTACGCGCGACTTGACCATCGAGGCCAGCCCCAGCGAAAGCGCCAGCGCCAGTGCGGCAGCGGCGGCGACATACATCGGTCCCCAACCCGCATTGCGCGCCACGATGATCAGCCCGATGGTCAGCACCAGCTGGAACGCGATCGTGGCAAGGCTGATCCACAAGTTGCGCATGCGGGCGAGGTAGACCAGCGCAGCTTCACTGACGACCGCCTTGGACGCGACCACTTCGGCCAGCAGGAGGAATACCAGCGCCGCCGTGCCCGCCACGAAGTCAGGCCCGCCAAGGCCCATCAGCCCTTCGCCCGGAATCCCCAGTGCCATCGCGATGCCGATCTGCGCGGCGGTGATCCAGAAGCCCACCTGGCACACCTGCTTGGCAATCCCGGCGTAGTCCTTGTCCTTCACGCTGCGGGTAATCACGGGTCCCAGCACCGGCTCGAAACTTGTCTTCAGCTTTTGCGGCAAGGACGCGAACTGTTGCGCGAAATAGTAGATGCCCAGCGGCGCTTCGCCCACGAAGAAGCGCAGGATGAACACGTCCAGCTTGCGCGTACCCCACTCCACCGCGTCGGCGCCTGCCAGCGGAATGTTGCGCTTGGCAATCTGCCACAGCAGGCCGGGCTTGGGCTTCCAAGCCTTTGGCAGGCCATAGGACCGCACCAATGAAAACAGCGCCACTGCCGTCGCTGCCCAGATCGACAGGAGATAGGCAAGGCTGAGACCCGATGCAGGCGAGACGAAAAAGAACACTCCCGCGGCGATCGAGATCGTCCACGGCTCCACCACAGCGCGCGCGCGCACGGTCGTCGCCACGTCAAACCGATAGGCCAGCGCCGCCAACGCAAGATCGCCCAGTGCAAGACCGGGGATTGCCAGCATCAGCAGGCGGTCCGCCAGCGTGAAATTGCCGCCGGGATACATCGATTCGGGGAAGGCAAAGATCAGCGCGCCCATGCCCAGCGATAGCCCCATCGCCAGCAGGATCGCATCGCCCACGGTGTTTGCCGGGTGTTCGTCACCTTCCGCGAGACGCTGCGCAAGCCCGCGCTTTTGCCCAAGTGTCGCCAGCATGCCCGCAAACTCGACCATGACAAGCGCCGAGGCGAAGCGTCCCATGGCAGGCGCACCGTAGAGGCGGCTGGCGATGATCAGGAACGGGATGCGCGCCAGAAGGCGCAGCAGGAAACCGAACAGGTTCGTCCGCCCGCCCTTGGCGAGCGCAGCGATATCCTGCTGGCCTGCCTGATGATCCAAAGGCTTGGCGGTATCAGACAAGCGTGTTTTCCGCCTTCAGCGGGCGCGAAAGCAATCCTGCCACCACATCGCGCGCAGGGGCGGTGCCCTTCAACAGGCTGATCACCGCCTCGACAATCGGCATCGATATGCCACGCTGATTCGCAAGTTCGGCGAGCACCGGCGCGGTAAAGGCCCCTTCCGCTACGGTCGCCTGCGCGCCCAGCACTTCGGCAGCATTCGCCCCTTCGCCCAGCGCCTTGCCGAGCGAGAAATTGCGGCTGGATGTGGACGAACAGGTCAGCACAAGGTCTCCCAATCCCGAAAGGCCGGAAAGCGTTTCGGGCCTTGCTCCCAATGCAAGGCCGAAGCGCTGCATTTCGGCAAAACCGCGACTGATCAGTGCAGCCCGCGCATTCTGGCCAAGCTGCAACCCATCCACCACGCCACAGGCAATCGCGAGCACGTTTTTCACCGCACCGCCGATTTCGGCACCGGTAACATCATCGGAATAATAGGGTCTGAACGCAGGCCGCGCGATCGCAGAAGCCAGCCGCGCCCATTGCGCTTCACCGCCTTCGCAGGCCAGCGTCACCGCTGTCGGCAGGCCTGCCGCCACTTCATGTGCGAATGTCGGGCCGGACAGCACCGCAAGGCTGGCGTCAGGCGCGGCATCACGCGCCACATCGGCCATCAACCGGCCAGTCCCCGCTTCTATACCTTTCGAACACAGCACGACGTCACCGCCGCTGCGCCCGATCCCGCCCAGCACCCGCGCCAGATGTTGTGCAGGCGTCACCAGCAGCAGCACCGGAACATCGGCCATGTCCGCCAGATTTTCCGTAGCCCGGATGGAAGCATTCAATTGCGCCGACGGCAGGAACAGCCCGTTGCGCCGATCATCGTTGATTTCAGCGACCAGTTCCGGCTCGCGCGCCCACAGCAGCACGTCGCGCCCGTCGCTCGACAGCATCTGCGCCAGTGCCGTGCCCCAGGCTCCGGCCCCTACGACACCCACTTCCACGCTCATGCCTTCACCCCTGCCCCACGCACCGGCGCGGCATTATCGTCCAGTGGCCAGCGCGGACGCGCCGCCACGTCGAGCGCATCGACATATCCCAGAGCGAACCGTTCTGCGCCAGCCCAGCCGATCATTGCGGCATTGTCTGTGCACAGTTTCGGCGGCGGTGCGATCAGCGGCAGCCCGTGTGCGCCCGCAAGAGCCTCAAGGCTGCCGCGAAGCGCGGCATTGGCGGCAACCCCACCCGCCACGACCAGCGCGGTCATTCCCGGTGTAGCCGCGCCCAGGGCAATCCGGGTCCGGTCCACCACGCAATCGATCGCCGCCTGCTGGAACGAGGCCGCAATGTCCGCGTCCGCGTGAATTCCAGCGTCCTTCGCCCGCATCACCGCGCTTTTCAGCCCAGCGAACGAGAAGTGTACTTCGCCGCTTCCCACCAGCGGGCGCGGCAGGCGCACCGCGCGCGGATCTCCCTCGCGCGCCATGCGCTCAACCGCAGGCCCGCCCGGATAGCCGAGACCGAGAATCTTCGCCGTCTTGTCGAACGCCTCGCCCAACGCATCGTCGATGGTCGTGGCAAGACGGCGATACTGGCCGACCCCTGCGACTTCCAGAATCTGGCAATGCCCGCCCGAAACCAGCAGGAGAAGATAGGGATAGTGCAACCCCGGATCGGCCAGCCTTGGCGAAAGCGCATGCCCTTCAAGGTGATTGACCGCGATCAGCGGCTTGTCTGCCGCCATTGCCAGCGCCTTGCCCGTGACCAGCCCGACCATGACCCCGCCGATCAGCCCCGGTCCCGCCGTGGCCGCAACGGCGTCCATATCGTCCAGCGTCAGCCGGGCATCGGCAAGCACCGATTCGATCATCGGCGCCAGCACCTCTACATGCGCGCGCGCTGCAATTTCAGGCACCACGCCGCCATAAGGCCGGTGCGCATCGTCCTGCGAAGCGATGCGTTGCGCCACGATACGCGTCGCCAGCGTCGCGCCATTGCTATCGATCACCGCCGCTGCGGTTTCATCGCAACTGGATTCTATGCCAAGGATCAGGGCCATCAGGCGCTTTCCTCTAGAGATAATCCCGTTTACGGCAAGCGCCGCATGACACCTGCCACTCCACAACAGCCGCTCAAGCTCGGCACCCGCCGCTCCCCGCTTGCCATGGCGCAGGCCGAAGAGGCGCGCGCGCGCCTTTGCGCCGCGCATGGCTGGTCGCAATCCATGGTCGACCTGGTGCCCGTAACCGCCAGTGGCGACAAGATTCTGGATCGTCCGCTGGCCGAAATCGGCGGCAAGGCGCTGTGGACCAAGGAACTCGATGCCTGGCTGATGTCGGGAGAGATCGACTTTGCCGTCCATTCTATGAAGGACGTAGAGACAGTCCGCCCTGAAGAATTTGCCATCGCCGCCGTTCTTCCGCGCGCCGACGTGCGTGACGTTCTGGTGGGTGCCGCCTCCATCCAGGCCATCCCGCCCGGCGCGCGCGTCGGCACCAGCGCCCCGCGTCGCGCGGCGCAGATGCTCCATGCGCGGCCAGACCTGACAGTCGTCGGCTTTCGCGGCAATGTTGCCACGCGCCTTGCCAAGCTGCAGGCGGGCGAGGCCGACGTGACGCTGCTTGCCGCTGCCGGGCTGGAACGGCTGGGGCAAACCGGCGTTGGCCACCCGCTGTCGGAATTCGAATGGCTGCCCGCCCCGGCGCAGGGCGCCATCGGCATCGAATGCCTTGAATCGCGGGACGATCTGCGCGGCTGGCTTTCGGCAATCGACGATGCCACCAGTCATTCCGCGATCCGTGCCGAACGCGCACTCCTGCTGGCGCTTGGCGGCAATTGCCACAGCCCGATTGCGGTGCTGACCAGCGTGCGCGAAGGCTCAATCACCTTGCGCGCCGCCATCTTCAGCCCCGATGGCGTGGAGCGTACCGAAGGGCGTGAAACCTTTGGTCCGCACGATGGGCAAGGCCCGGCCCGCCTTGCCGCCCGCCTGCTCCGCCAATCGCCCGATGCCATTCGCCTGCACTTTGACGGAGTGGCATGACCGCCCTGCCCGTCTTCGTCATCCGCCCAGAACCGGGCAACGCGGCCACGCTGGCAGCGGCGCACGCGCGGGGGATCGATGCGCGGGGGTTTGCCCTGTTCGAAGTCGGCTCGCTTTCCTGGCAGGCACCCGAAGGCCCGTTCGACGCCATCCTTGCGGGCAGCGCCAACGCATTCCGCCACGGCGGCCCACAGCTGGCGGCCTTCGCAAACGTGCCTGTGATGGCCGTGGGTGCTGCAACGGCTGATGCCGCGCGGGCTGCCGGGTTCACCGTCGCCCGCACTGGCGAGGGCGGCTTGCAGCCTCTGGTCGAGACGCTGCCGCCAGGAAATTACCTGCGTCTTGCCGGGCGGGACCGGGTCACGCTGGCACCGCCGGAGGCCGTGCGAATCGCCACCGTGGTCGTATATGCGGCGCAGGCACGGGCCATTCCGCCTGCCTTTGCAGCGCTGCTGAAAAAGGGTGGTGTGGTCCTGCTTCACTCCGGCGAAGCGGCGGGCCATTTCAGGGGTGAATGTGAAGCCCTTGGAATCGCGCGCAATCGTCTCTATCTGGCCTGCCTTGCACCGCGCATTGCCGACCTTGCCGGTCCGGGATGGGCGGGCATCGAGACAGCGCTAACCAGGACCGATACGGACCTGCTGGAACTGGCCACACGAATGTGCCAGACAGTGTGACATCGGGGCGACAGGACAAGTAAAATCGAATGCAGGATTACGGCCAAAATCCGCGTGCCGCCCAATATGGGGCCGGGCAACGCAGCGGGATGCGTACGCGAACCATCGCCGCGCTCATTGCAGGTTGCCTGCTCGCAGGGGCGGCAGGCACCGCATGGCTTGGCTGGCGAAACGGGCTGATCGATGTTGAACTTGCCGATGGTGTGCCGCAATTGATCACCGGCGCCACCGCCACGCCGATGCCTTCACCGCCCGCCGTCGATACGGCCGCCCAGAACCGATTCGCCGATGCCGCCACCAAGGTTGCCATGCTGGAACAGCGCCTTGCCGAACTGAACAGCCAGGCCATCGCCGCATCGGGCAACGCCACCCGCGCCGAATCCCTCCTGCTCGCCTTTGCCGCCCGCCGCGCGGTGGAGCGTGGTCAGCCGCTCGGCTGGATCGAAACCCAGTTGCGCGTCCGGTTCGGGGCCACACAGGGCGCGGCAGTGGATCGCGTGATCGCCGCCGGATCGGCCCCGGTCACGCTGGCGCTACTGGCCGAACAATTCGAAATTCTCGCCCCGCAACTCGCCGGTGGCGCGCCCGATGAAGGCACATGGGACTGGCTGTCGCGGCAGGTATCGGACCTGTTCGTGGTGCGCCACGACGATGCCCCCTCCCCCGCGCCCGAAGCGCGCCTCGTGCGCACCCGCGCCTTCCTCGCCGGTGGCAAGGTAGAAGCGGCGATCGCCGAAGTCGAACGCATGCCCGGCCAGACAGCCGCAACCGGCTGGCTCGCCCACGCCCGCGATTACATGGCGTCCCAGCGCGCACTCGACCAGATCGAAGCCGCCGCCCTGATGGGCGCACAGCCTGTTGCCGCGCCGAGTGCGGCTCCGACGGTTGAGCTTAGCCCCACGCCGGAATCTTCCGTTCCGGCAATCTGAGCAGAAATTAGGCCGTGAACCCATTAACGCGACGGTGTCTGAGCCTTCTTGATCTGTCGCACCGCCCAGATGACAATCGGAATTGTCAGAATCAGGAACACGATAAGTCGGGTGTTCCACTGCTCACCGCTGAAGAATGCGATCAAGGCAGCGGCAAAGAAGAATAGCGTCCAAGACATCCAGGGCTTCATAGGGTTCATCGTAACACGCCTTTCCTTGTTGAGCGAAAGCTGATTCAGGGACTGGATGAGCCGATATGACCTGACCGATTTCGAGTGGCGTGTGATCGAACCAATGTTGCCCAACAAGCCTAGAGGCGTGCCACGTGTCGATGACCGGCGTGTGCTGAATGGCATCTTCTGGGTGCTGCGGTCAGGGGCGCCGTGGCGAGACTTGCCGGAACGCTATGGCCCGCGCACAACCTGCTACAATCGCTTCGTGCGATGGCGAAAAGCCGGTGTGTGGGATCGAATGATGGACGCCATCACCGCCGCCCATGATGGCGATATCCAGATGATCGACAGCACTTCCATCCGGGCGCACCAACAGGCTGCGACGGCAAAAAGGGGGATCGAGATCATTGTCTCGGTCGCTCCCGAGGCGGGCTCACCACCAAAATCCACGCGGTCGTCGATGGGCAAGGCCTCCCGATCCGGCTCAGCCTGACTGCCGGGCAAAGCCACGACGGGCAAGCGGCTGACGATCTACTCAATCACGTTGGCGCCGGAACAATCGTGCTGGCAGACAAGGCGTATGACGCCGATCGTATCCGAGCGTCTCTCCGCGAAAAGGGATCGTTTGCCAACATTCCGCCCAAGGCAAACCGGAAGTCGAAACCGTACTTCAGCACATGGCTGTACCGCGAGCGGAACCTGATCGAACGCTATTTCTCCAAATTGAAGCACTTCCGCAGAGTAGCTACCCGCTACGACAAGTTGGCCGAAAACTTTCTGGCCATGGTCCAACTCGCCTCAATGCGCCTGTGGCTGCGCGTTTATGAGTCTACGGCCTAGGCAGCCCGCAGCAGCTTCGGCAGGTCGCCGCTCATCCCGCGCGCTTCGTCCATGAACCAGCGCTTCAAAGGCCCGACGCGCTGCACACCTGCCATGCCGAAGCGGCGGATGGCGGAGGGCAACTTGCCCGGTACGCCGAACAGGCGCGTCAGCACATCGGTGGCCGTCGCCACCATGAACGTATCGGCCGCGCGCCAGCGTTCATAGCGGGCGAGCAGTTGTGCATCGCCCACGTCCAACCCCAGCCGCACACCGTCCGACAGCACCTCGACCAGCGCCGCCACATCGCGCAGGCCCACGTTCAGGCCCTGCCCTGCGATCGGGTGCATTCCGTGCGCGGCATCGCCGACCAGCGCCAGCCGCTCGTCCACGATCTTCACCGTGTGGTGGAAGTTCAGCGGGTAGGATGTGCGCGGGCTGGCCAGCTTGATCGCCCCGAAAATGCCGTGCATCCGTGTCGACACTTCGTTCAGGAACATCGCCTCAGGCATGGCCAGCACGGCGGCGGCGTCCTTCTCGGCCACGGTCCAGACCAGCGCCGAACGGTGTACCCCGTCCGCGCCATCAAGCAGCGGCAAGAGCGCGAACGGTCCCGCCGGATAGAACACTTCCCACGCCACGTTGTCGTGCGGCTTTTCATGCGTCAGTCCGGCAATGATCGCGCGATGGCCATAGTCCCAGCGCGCGGGCGTGAAGCCCGCCTCGTCGCGCGTGGGAGATTTGCGCCCCTCCGCGCCGACCAGCAGCCGCCCTTTCAGGATGCGGCCATCGGCCAGGGTCACCGCCACGCCATGTTCCCCGCGCTCACGCTTTGCCACGTGCGCGTTGGGGTGGAAGGTAATCGCCTCTTCCTTCGCCGCCACATCGTACATCGCGATGCGCAGATCGCGGTTGGCATACATCCTGCCCAGCGAGTCCCCAGAGCCTTTAGCGCCCTCGCCCGGCTTGAAGTCGATCCGCCCCGGCTTCATCGCGTCGGTCACCGCAATCGCTGCGATCGGGCAGCCCAGCGGCGTCAGCGCCTCGGCCATGCCAAGATGGGCATAGAGGTTCCAGCTTGCAGTCGAGATCGCCGAAGCGCGCCCGTCGAACCCTTCGGCGGTCTGCGCCGCAGGGTCGGAATTATCGACGACATGGCTGGTGATTCCGGCTTTCGCCAGACCGATGGCAAGCGTCATGCCGACGAGGCCACCGCCAAGGATCACGACGTCGGCATGCAGTTCATTCATTTCGCGGCTCCACAAGTATTGCCCGGCCCACCATCGAGATCGAGGCAGCGCCCGTCAAACGATCCTTCGGGCACTTTCAGCCCGACGAGTGCGGCAAGGCTGGGCGCGATGTCCACCGTTTCCACGCCGCTCGGCTGTTCGAACCCGGTCATGCCCTTGCGCCAGAACAGGATCGGCACCCGGCGATCATAATCCCACGGGCTGCCATGGGTTGCCACATAGCCCGCGCGCGGGACCGGGATCGGCACGACACCGCGTTTGAGGAACACCACGAAATCGCCCGAATGCAGCGGATTGTACGAAGCGCGCGCCCGTTCGGCCAAAGTCCAGGTTTCCGGCGATCCGCCCGGCATCGGAGTGGCCGCGATTTCGGCGGCGGACAGCACGGCCTCGACTTGCGCATTGGCCATCAGGATGGCCTTGGCATCATCCACCATCTTGCCCTTTAGGCCCGGCGCGATGTCCTTGCGCAGCCAGTAATCGCCCGATGCGCCGTCAGACAGGACCAGTCCCTTGGCGGCCACGGCGTAGGCCTTGCCCAGTGCCGCCGAAAGCGCCTCCGGCGAAACATCGGCACCTACCCGCGACGATGTTTCCAGCGCCTGTTCATGCAGGCGTTCGGGCAGGTCGAACCCGCCATGGTCGGCGGTCAGCACCACCGCATAATCGATGCCGCGCTTGTCCAGGCTGGCGAAGAAATCACCGAGCGCCATATCGAGCTGCGTCAACTGGATGCACATTTCGGCGCCCTCGGTGCCGGTACTGTGCCCGACATAGTCGGTTGCCGAAAGGCTGACCGAAAGCACATCGGGCACGGCATCCTTGCCCAGCTTCTCCTCGTCCAACAGTTTTATCGCCAGATCGAGCGTGGCCCGATCCAGCCGGGGCGACGCGCGGAAACCATCGGCGTTGCCAGCCTTCAGCGCAAAGCGTCCGGTTCCAACCGTTGCCTCGCCCGCCGTAACCGCCCGATCATTGCGCGCGCACCACGCAGGCAGTGCAAACGCGGGCGCGCCCTTGGCGAGCGTCGCTGCGATCTCGCCGTTCTGCGCGATGGCAGTGGCCCCCAGGTCTCGCTCTTCCAGCGTGGCAAAGCCCTTGCCCTTCCACCAGTACACCTGATCGATTTCGTGCCCGCCCATCATCAGCGCGCCGCGATCCTTGCCGGAAACGGCAATGTTGCGCGCTGCCGGATTGGCCTGCTTCAGCCATTCGCCCAGCGTCGGCACCAGCAGATGATCGACCGAGGCCACGTAGTCCTTCGATCCGGCCTTCCGCTTCGAAACGTCCTCGGCGCAATAGACCACCTTTGGCCCGACGGTGACCGACTGGTCGATCCACGAATTGGCGATGATCCCGGTGTGTGCGGGTCGGTTGCCGGTCAGGATCGTCGAGTGACCTGGGCAGGTCTCGGTCGCGGCATGGCTCTGATATCCTGCCGGGAACACCGCGCCTGTCGTCAACCGTGCAAGGCCGCCGGTAAAGCGCTGGCGATACTGGGCAAAGAGATCGGACGAGAACTGGTCGATCGCGATGGCCACGACGAGTCGCGGCGCATTGGCGGGCAGCTTCTGCGAAACGGCGGGCACAGCCTCCTGCGCCATGGCAGGCACGATCGGCAGCGCGGCGGCGGCAAACAGGACGGCGGCTTTGCGGGCAAATCTAATCACGCAGGACATACTCCTTGGGGCACACGCACTGGACACGGGAGAAGGCCAATCGTAGGACGCCCGAAGAGCGCTACGCATGGCCCCGGCGGCGTTCCGGTTCAAGGGCCGTTTTGGATCACGATGCCGAACCTGCCGACACTGCGCACCATAGCGATGTTTGTGACGCTGTTGTGGCTATCGCTCAGCCTCGGCACCGCGCCTTTATCCGCGGCGCCCAATCACATGCGCGCCTCGCTGCTGGCCGAAGGTCCGGTCGAGCCGGGCGGCACGGTCACGCTCGCGCTGCTGATGCAACCAGAAACGGGGTGGCACGGCTATTGGTCCAATCCCGGCGATGCGGGCTATGGGCTGACGCTCGACTGGTCGCTGCCGGATGGGGCCAGCGCCGGACCCATGCAGTTCCCGGTCCCCCAGACCCTGCTGATCCAGGGCCTGATGAATCATGTGTACGAACACGATTATGCCGTGCTCGTGCCCTTGACAGTTCCCGCCGATGCCCGCCCCGGCACCCTTCTGCCCATCCGCGTCAAAGCGCAGTGGCTGGTCTGCACCGAAGCGATCTGCGTACCAGAACGCGCGGAGCTTAGCGGGGCGGTCACCATCGGCAGCGGGGCAAAGGACGCGCGTTTCGAAGGCTGGCGGGCCGCCATGCCCGCGCCGCTGGACCGCAACGGCACTTTCGCCTTTGGTCCCAAGGTCTTGCGCCTCGCGCTCCCCTTTCCTGCCAGCGCCCCGCTCGACGCGCCGCACCTGTTTCTCTCGACCGAGCGATTGGCTGATTACGCCGCACCGCAGCGATTCTTTCGCAATGGCGATACGTTGGTCGTCGAAGTCCCGCTGGGCAAATCTCCCGCTTCACCCGCAAAAGTCGAAGGCGTTCTGGCCATGGGCAGGGACGCGGGCGGCATCGCCTTTGCCACCGTGCCCGGTGCCGTGCCCGAAGGCGGCGATGAAGTGGGCGGGGCGGCATTCACCGCCTCTGCGCTTGCCCTCGCGCTGATTGGCGCATTTCTGGGCGGGCTGGTGCTGAACATCATGCCCTGCGTGTTTCCCATCCTCAGCCTCAAGGCGCTGGCGCTGGCGCGCGGCAATTCGCACAACGCCAAGGCCGAAGGGCTGGCCTATACCGGCGGCGTGGTCCTCGCCTGCCTTGCCTTGGGCGGGGTGATGCTGGCCCTGCGCGCGGGCGGCGAACAAGTAGGCTGGGCATTCCAGTTGCAGGAGCCCGGCGTGGTCGCGGTGCTGCTGCTGCTGGCCGTGGCGATCACCGCAAACTTCGCCGGACTGTTCGAACTTCCCGGCCTGTCGATAGAGCGGGGCGCGGGATCATCGGGTGCATTCGGCACCGGGTTGCTCGCCGCCTTCGTCGCCACGCCCTGCACCGGCCCGTTCATGGCCGCCGCGATGGGCGCGGCGCTGGTGCTGCCATGGTGGGCGGCGCTCGGCGTGTTTGCGGCGCTGGGCCTTGGCCTGGCGCTGCCGTTCCTGCTGCTCGGCTTTATCCCCGCGCTGCGCCGTCTGTTGCCCAAGCCCGGCGCGTGGATGGACCGCTTCCGCCGGATCATGGCCGTGCCGATGGCGCTGACCGTTCTGGCGCTGGGCTGGCTGGCGTGGCGCCTGGGCGGTGAGACATTCGCCGCCGCCGCCGTGGCGCTCTCCGCTGCGTTCATTGTCGTGCTGGCCTTCGCCGGAAGAGGCCAACGCCAAGGCCACGCCGTCGCCCGCTGGGTCGCGCCCGCAACGCTTGTGCTTGCCGCAATCGCCTTCGTCGGAGCGCCGCGCCTCGCCACCGCCAGCGTTGCGGAAAGCAGCGGCCTCCTCGCCGCCAAGCCGTTCAGCGAAGCCGCATTGGCCGAGGCGCGCAAGTCCGGTAAACCCGTCTTCGCCTATTTCACCGCCGACTGGTGCCTCTCGTGCAAAGTGAACGAAAGCACCTCGATCGAGCGCGAAAGCACCCGCGCCGCATTTGAAAAAGCAGGCGTCGTCGTGCTGGTGGGCGATTGGACCCGCCGCGATCCCGCCATCACCAAATTCCTCACCGCCCAAGGTGCTGCGGGGGTGCCGCTTTACCTGTGGTATCCAGCAGGCGGTGACGCCCGCCAATTGCCGCAAGTGCTGACGCCCGACATGCTGGCAGGATTGCCAAACTCCTGAAGCCCCGTTCGTGTCGAGCGAAGTCGAGACACAGTGCGCAGTGTCTCGACTTCGCTCGACACGAACGGCGCTAGGAGGGGGCACAGTTGAATAGGCTCTCGATCACTTCCCACCAAACGTCATGCTGAACTCGTTTCAGCATCCAACGTGCAACCTCAAACGGCAGTGCGTGGGGAGAGATAGACCCTGAGACAAGCTCAGGGTGACGGCAGGTTTTGAGGTTGGAGCCTTAGGTGTCGAATGACGGAAATTGGGTGGATTTGCGACATTCGAGTTGTTTCTGGAAGCCTGTAATCTAAGCTGAACCAATGAAGATCGCAGCCATGTTCGCAAGTCTGGCTTTTCTGCTCGCAGGCTGCGGCAATGCGAGGACCTATGCTGAAGGGTGTGCTGCTCCTCCCGACGGCTGGATCACACCGCGGCAAGGCCGAAGCACCCTTTTGGTGTTGAACGTAATTGACGTCCCGCAGGCGGACCGCATCGAGTGGAATGGCAGGCCGATCCCCCAATCGACGTTCAGCATACCAGCAGCCTGAACCCTCTACCGGTTACACACATCAGGTTCGGCCCGAACGTGGATTGTGCGGCAGTCGAGCGATTGCGCCACATGGTGTCGAACAACCTCGATTGCACCTACGGCATGTGCGCTGAAGGTGCGGGGAAATGGTGGATGCGCGGCGACGTGCTTTTCGACGGCCAGCCTTCTGAGTCTTACGACCCAGACCAAACTGTTGTTGAAACCAAGCGATAGTGCACGAGAGACGGACGTCGCCTTTGGCGTCGTATCCGGAACGTCAGGTTTTCGAAGAACCGCCACCGTCAAAACTTGTTATCCCGCGGGAACCCGTTCGGCGGCAACCGCCCAGCCGCCCCGCGCGCGACCTTCCACGGCAGCAAGTCCTTCTCGGTCCGCGTGCGCCCGGATTCGCCGCCCATTGTCCACGAAAGGCCATCTTCCAGCTTCAGCGTGATCACATCGGCCATGCCGCCGTCCTTGTAGCGTTGCAGCGTCACCCCTTGCCCTTTGGCGAGGATTGGCACTTCGGACAGGCCGAAGATTACCAGCTTGCGGTTGTCGCCGATCACCGCGACGTGATCGTGTTCCGCAGCGATTTCGCGCACTACCACCAGCTTCACGCCAGGCTTGGTTGAAACCACGCCGCGCCCTTTGCGCGTTTCGGCGAGCAGTTCGTCCATCTCTGCCGCAAAGCCACGCCCGGTATTGGCCGCCAGCAGCAGTTGCCCCTTGGGCTTGTAGACCACCACGCTGACGATCTGCGCCTCGGAATCGATGTCTACCATCGTCCTGATGGGTTCGCCAAAGCCGCGCGCGCCGGGGAGTTTATCGGCGCCAAGCGTGTAGAACCGCCCGTTGTCCACCGCCACCAGCAGTTTGTCGGTGGTCTGGCAGTGGAAGGCATGGGCGGGGCCATCGCCTTCCTTGAACTTGAAATCGCCGTCCAATGGCAAATGCCCCTTGGCCGCCCTGATCCATCCCTTGGCCGAAAGGATCACCGTTAGCGGCTCCTTCTCGATCATGGCGTCCATGTTGAATTCGCGGGTCCGCGCGGCCTCTGCAATCGTCGTGCGACGGCGGCCCAGCAGCGTGGTCTCGGCATATTCCTTGCGCAATGCATTGAGGTCACGCTTGAGGCGGGTGCGCTGCTTGGCCGGGCTGTCGAGCAGCTTTTGCAGCTCTTCCTGTTCGGCAATCAGATCGGCCTGCTCCTTGCGCAGCTCCATTTCCTCCAGCTTGCGCAAACTGCGCAGCCGCATGTTGAGAATCGCCTCGGCCTGACGGTCGGTCAGATCGAATTCGGCCATCATCACCGGCTTAGGCTCATCCTCGGTGCGGATGATCTCGATGATCCGGTCAAGGTTGAGGTAGGCGATGATATAGCCGCCGACCAGTTCCAGGCGCGCGGCGATTTTCTCCAGCCGGTGCCGCGAACGGCGCAGCAGAATGTCGATCTGGCTGATCACCCATTCCTGGAGCAGCAGCTTCAGCCCCAGAACGCCCGGCGTGCGCCGTGCATCCAGCACATTGAGGTTCAGCCCGAAGCGATTTTCAAGATCAGTCAGCCGGTAGAGCGATTCCTTGAGCAGATCCGGGTCTACATTGCGGCTCTTGGGCACCAGCACCAGCCGGATCTGTTCGTCGGATTCATCGCGCACGTCTTCAAGGATCGGCAGCTTCTTGTCGGCAATGAGCTGCGCGATCTGCTCTATCAGCTTGCCTTTCTGCACCTGATAGGGGATTTCCGAGATGACCAGTTGCCACTGGCCGCTGCCCAGCCGCTCGATCCCCGTCTCTTCCCATTTGCCCGCCTCATCGCGCCCGGTGGAAAAGCGCGCCCGCACCCGGATCGCCCCGCGTCCGCTGGCATAGGCGGCCGAAATCGCCGCAGGGTTATCCACCACCACGCCGCCGGTCGCGAAATCAGGCCCGTGAAACACCTGCATCAACTGTTCGTGCTCGACCGCCGGATTGTCGATCAGCAGCAACGTGGCGTCCACGATCTCGGCCACGTTGTGGCTCGGAATGTTCGTGGCCATGCCCACGGCGATGCCGCTGGAGCCATTGGCGAGCAGATTTGGGAACAGCCCCGGAAAGATTTCCGGCTCTTCCTCTTCGCCATTGTAGGTCGGCTGGAAATCGACCGTGCCGTCTTCCAGCCCGGCCATCAGCCGCATCGCGGTCCGCGTCAGGCGCGCTTCGGTATAGCGATAGGCGGCGGCATTATCGCCATCGATATTGCCGAAGTTGCCCTGCCCCTCGACCAGCGGATAACGCAGCGCGAAATCCTGCGCCAGCCGGACCATCGCGTCATAGACCGAGGCATCGCCGTGCGGGTGATACTTGCCGATCACGTCGCCCACCACGCGCGCCGATTTCTTGAATGCGCCGGTCGCATCCAGCTTCAGTTGCCGCATCGCCCACAACAGGCGGCGGTGCACCGGCTTCAGCCCATCGCGCAGATCGGGCAGCGAGCGGGCCGTGATCGTCGACATCGCATAGACGAGATAGCGCTCCGACAGCGCGGAATCGAAAGGCGCGTCGACGATTGCGTCAAACGGATCGGGTTCGTTGTCTGTGGTGATCGCCATGGCACCGCTGGTTTAGCAATCGGATAGCTTTTACGAAAGGCCGCTGAACAAAAGCCGGGGAACAACCCTATCGGCGATCAATTGTAAGAGAACTGTCTGCCCCGGTTGGTAGACAATCCTTTTCCCCCGGAGAATCCCCATGACCAAACGCGTCCTCATCCTCGCGGCCGATGGCTTTGAACAATCCGAACTGATGGAACCGAAGAAGGCATTGGAAGATGCAGGCTTCGAAACGGTCGTAGCCAGCCTCAAGCCCGGATCGATCACCGGCTGGAAGGACAAGAACTGGGGCGATGCGGTGGCGGTAGAGATGACGCTCGACGAAGTTTCGGCTGACGACTTTGACGCGCTGCTTCTGCCCGGCGGCCAGATGAACCCCGATATCCTGCGGATGGATGACGATGCCATCGACCTCGTCAACGATTTCGACGATGCGGGCAAGACCATCGCCGCGATCTGCCACGCCCCGTGGCTTCTGGCCGAAGCCGATATTCTTGACGGACGCACCGTAACCGGATGGCCTTCGATCCGCACCGATCTTGCAAACGCGGGCGCTGACGTGGTCGATGAAGAGGTGGCCATCGATGGCAATTTCATCACCAGCCGCAATCCTGATGACATTCCCGCATTTTCAAAAGCACTGATCGATGCGCTGACCGATTGATTGGCGCCGATTGATTGGTCCCGCGCCGCTTTCTTACATGAGAAAGCGGCGCGGGTTTGCGGCGAGCATCATACTTTCATGCTGTCAGCAATAGCGCTGACATCGGGATAGGGCATGACCAGCGTACCATCGGGCGCTGCGGTGTAGGATGTCTGGGTAGGATAGGCCAGGCTGATTCCTTCCGCCCCAAAACGCTGCATGATCGCTACCAACAGGCGATCGCGGGTGGGATGAGCGATGTTCCAGTCGGATCCCGGCACATCGATGATGAATGAAAAATCCAGCGAGCTTGCGCCAAAGGCTTCGAACCCGGCCCTTGCAACTTTGGCATTTTCCGCCTCGCCCATCTCGCGCAGCATCGCCGGAATGCGCGCCAGCGTTTCGGGAGGCGTCTCGTAAGTCACGCCCAAGATGAACGACAGGCGAATGTGATCGCGCACGGTCACATTGCGGATTTCCCTGTCGAGCAGGTTCTTGTTCGAAATTATCAGCAATTCTCCGGTAAAAAGCCGGACGCGCGTGGTCCGCATGCCGATCCGCTCCACCGTGCCGAGGTTCTCTCCCCAACCGATGTTGTCGCCCACCTTGAACGGCCGGTCGAACAGGATCGATACTCCTGCAAAGAGGTCGGAAAAGATGCCTTGGGCGGCAAGACCGATTGCGATGCCGCCGATACCCAGACCCGCGACCAGACCGGCGACATTGACGCCCAGATTGCCGAGGATCAGAACCAGCGCGATGGCGAAGACAAGGAATGTCACCAGCGCGCGGATGATACCCAGCGCGGATGTCAGCGCGCCATTGGCATGCTGTGCACCGCCTGCCCTGTGTTCGACCACGCCCAGCACCAGTTCACGCGCCCAGATTGCGGCCTGTAGCGTCATGCCGATGGTGAAGAGGAAGCCTATGGTCGTATCGAGCCACGGCGGCGTGGCCGCATAGCCATCGACGATCCGCGCCGAAAGAATGACGATGAACCAGAACCGCGTGCGCGCCGCGAGCCGGCCCAGAATGGTTCGCCAACTGACCAGCGCCTCATCTTCGCGGCACAAGCGCTGCGCCAGTTTCTGCAAGGTCAGCAATAGCAGGACGATGCCTGCCGCAATGCCCGCCGCAATGGCGATGCGCAGCCAGTTTTCGGCAATCCAGGCGCTGGTTTCAGCGATCAGAAGTTCGGGATTGGCTGAAACAGCGGGATTCGTGGCACGTGGAGAAACTTGCATGCCTAACGGAAAGCCTCAGTCAGCGTCGGGTTCCCGAAGGGACGGATGCTAACGCCCCTGCATATCCCGCGCTTCGGCCGGGATATGCACCACCAGCCCGTCAATCGCGTCGGTCAGTTCGATCTGGCATGACAGGCGGCTCGTGCGCGTAACGCCCGCCGCAAGGTCGAGCATGTCCTCCTCGTCATCGGCCGCGACGGGAAGCTTGTCGAACCAGTCGGGCGAAATGACCACGTGGCAGGTGGAGCAGGCCATCTGGCCTTCACATGTGCCCTCCAGCGGCATGCCTTTTGCCTGACCGAGTTCGAGCAGGCGCGTCCCGGCTTCGCCTTCAGCGGCGATCTTTTCGCCCTGGGGGGTTACGAAGGTGACGCGGACCATGGCTACAAGACTCCCTGAACCTTCGCCGCGGCATGGATTGCCGCTGCGGCCTGAACCAGATCCTCTTCCCCGGTATAGCGTCCGAACCCTAGCCGGATCGCCGTTTTGCTATCCCTGTCCGAAAGTCCGAGTGCGCGCAAGACATGGCTTGGCCTGCCCGACCCGCTGGCGCAGGCAGACCCGGCGGAAAATGCGACATTGCGGCATTCCGACAACAGCCGCCCCACGTTGAGACCGGGAAGTCGCACATTGAGATTCCCGTGCCAGCGCTCCGTCTCGCTGCCGTTCAGCGTCCAGTCCTCGAACAGCGACCGCGCCAGCGTCCACAGCTTCTCCACATGCTCTGCATCGCTTGTACCCAGACTTGTGCACAGCGCCGCCGCCGCGCCGAAACCGGCGCAGAGCGCGGGCGAGAGTGTGCCCGAACGCAAGCCGCCTTCCTGCCCGCCGCCATGGATCAGAGGCGCAAGTTTCACCCCGTCCCGCACCCACAGCGCGCCGATGCCCTTCGGACCGTAAAGCTTGTGCGAGGACAGTGCGATCAGGTCCGCCCCTTCCGGCGCGGCCAGCTTCCCCGCGCCCTGCACCGCATCGCACAGGAACAGCGCCCCCATCGCCCGCGCCTGTGCGGCGATAGTCTCGACCGGCTGCACCGTCCCGATCTCGTTGTTCACCTGCATCACCGCGACCAGCCCGGTGCCTTCGGGAATCGCACCGTCGGCATCGACCAGCCCTTCGCCCGACACCGGCAGCACAGTTACATCGGGATCGACGAACCGCGCCGTATCCAGCACCGCCGCATGTTCGATGGCAGAAACCGCAAGCCGTTTCCGTCCCGATCCGATGATCGCCAGGTTGAGCGCCTCGGTCGCGCCTGAGGTAAACACCACGCGCCCGCCCGGCGGCAGCAGCGCCGCCACTCGCGCCCGCGCCACCTCCACTGCCGCCGCCGCCGCGCGGCCATAGCGGTGCGGGCTGTGCGGATTGGCAAACCCAGCGGTTTCCGGCCCCGCCAGCCACGGCATCATCGCCTCGCGCGCTTCGGGCGCCAGCGGCGTTGTCGCCTGATAATCGAGGTAGATCATCCGCGAATATCCCGCCAGACGTCCACGAACCGCGCGATCTCCGCCTCGGTCGTCTCGCGTCCGATGGATACGCGGATCACCTCACCCGCGCCCGCGGTCCCCATCGCGGAAAGCACATGGCTGGTCTTCAGCGAACCCGATGAACAGGCACTGCCCGCCGAAACAGCGATGCCTGCGCCATCGAAGCGGATCAGTTGGGCATTGGCCGATCTGCCGGGCATACGATAAGCGCCGATGGTCGGCAGACGCGGCGCCTCGGCAGCAATCACCTCGCCGCCCGCGTTTGTGATCGCATCGTCCAGCCAAGACCGAAGGCGCGCAGCGTCCTCCAGCCAGTCATTCCCCGCCTCAAGCGCCGCCGCCATCGCCAGCACGCCGGGCAGGTTTTCGGTCCCGCCACGATAGCCACGCTCCTGCCCTCCGGTCGGATGCAGCATGGCCCAATCGCGCACCAGCAAGGCACCGATGCCGATCGGACCGCCAAACTTGTGTGCCGAAATGGCAATCAGATCAGCGTGGGGCAGCGCGATCTTGCCCGCGCCTTGTGCGCAATCTGCCAGCAGCAGTCCGCCGGCCAGATTGACGCTCGACCAGATCCCGGTCAGAAATTGAATCACCCCGGTTTCATTGTTGACCTGTTGAACGGCGACAAGCACTCCCGGTGCCATCTCGGCTTTGACGACCCCGCCGTCGCCGTCGACCGACAATCGCGCCGCATCGCCTGCCAGGCGCAACACGGCTTCATGTTCCACCGTAGAGACCGCCGCCAGCGGTTTCACGCAAGCCCGGATCGCCAGCGCAATCGCCTCGCTGGCCCCGCTGGTGAAGATCACCTCGCCGGTCCAGCCGAGCGCCGCCTTGATCCGCGCGCGGGCATCCTCAAGCGCTGCCCGCGCCGCGCGGCCTGCCTTGTGCGGGCTGGAGGGGTTGGCCCAGATGCGGAATCCCTCCTCCATCGCGGCAAGCGCCTGCGGCAGGATCGGGGTGGTCGCAGCGTGGTCAAGATAGATCGGCAATGGAAATCCCGGAAAAGTTGCTTTCGTGAGGCTGGTTTCTATATAGCCCTTTGACCAATTCCCAGCCCCGGCAGTCATCGCCGTCGCGGCCAGAACACAGGCAACCAGGACAGGCAATGCCCGCAGTCATTTTTCCCGGCCCCGAAGGCCGTCTCGAAGGCCGTTTCCAGCCCGCTTCGCGCCCGCGCGCGCCAGTGGCGATGATCCTCCATCCGCACCCGCAAGCGGGCGGCACGATGAACGATCGCATCACCCAGGCGATGTACAAGACGTTCGTGGCGCGCGGCTTCGCCGTGTTGCGCTTCAACTTCCGCGGCGTCGGCCGCAGCCAGGGCAGCTTTGACAACGGCATCGGCGAACTGTCCGATGCGGCGGCGGCGCTGGATTGGGTCCAGTCGATCCACCCCGAAGCCAGCACCACATGGATCGCAGGCTATTCGTTCGGCGCGCTGATCGGCATGCAGTTGCTGATGCGCCGCCCGGAAATCCGCGGCTTCATCTCGGTCGCCCCGCCCGCCAACATGTACGATTTCAGCTTCCTTGCACCGTGCCCCGCATCGGGCATCATCGTGCAGGGCACGGCCGATACGGTCGTGACACCCAACGCCGTGCAGAAGCTGGTCGACAAACTGCGTACGCAGAAGCACATCACCATCCATCACGATGAAGTGCCCCGCGCCAACCATTTCTTTGAAAACGAAATGGACGACATGATGCGCGCGGTCGATAACTACCTCGACATGCGCCTGTCGCCGGACTGCCCCATCCGCTGATCAACGCTTCCCCCCTCCCGCTGGCGGGAGGGGCCGGGGGTGGGACTGCGATCAAAGCGTTGTCGGCATCCCGTCGATCAGGATGGTCTTCATTTCAAGATAGGGCAGCAACCCCTCCGGCCCGCCTTCGCGCCCGATGCCTGATTGCTTGAAGCCGCCAAACGGCAGTCCGAAGTCCATGCGCAACCCGTTTTGCCCGACGCCGCCAGTGCGGATGCGGCGGGCAATGCGATAGGCCGCATCGGCGTCGGTCGTCAGCACCGAACCGTTGAGGCCATAAGCACTGGCGTTGGCGGTGCGGATCGCGTCTTCCTCGTCGTCCACCGGGATCAGGCTGAGCACCGGGCCGAAAATTTCTTCCTGCGCGATGCGGCTGTCGTTTTTCACATTGGCGAACAGCGTCGGTTCGATGAAAAAGCCCTGGTTCATGTGCGCTGGCCGTCCGCCCCCGGTCACCAGATCAGCGCTGCGCTTGCCCTCGTCGATATACATCTCGATACGTTCGAGCTGGCGTTTCATCGCCACCGGTCCCAGTTGCGCCGCGGGATCGTCGGAGTGGCCGATTCGCACCTGCTGCATTTCAGCGGCAATCGCATCAGCCAGTTCATCATGGCGATGGCGCGGAATGATCACGCGGCTGAGCATCGCGCAGACCTGCCCGCTCATCATGGTGATCGTACCGGCCAGTATCCTGGCCGCAACGTCGATGGGAAAGTCATCCCGGATGATCGCGGCGGACTTGCCGCCCAGTTCCAAGGTGCATCGTGCCATGCGCGCGCCGCAAACGCTGGCGATGCGCCTGCCCGCCAAGGTCGATCCCGTGAACGAAACCTTGTCGACTCCTTCGTTGCAGACGAGATGGTCGCTCGCCTCGCGGTGGCCGGTAACAAGATTGACCACGCCTGCCGGAATACCCGCCACCTCTGCCGCTTCGGCAATGATATAGGCCTCCAGCGGGGTTTCGGGCGATGGCTTCATGATTACCGTGCAGCCGGTGATCAGTGCATAGGCGACCTTGTTCGCCATGATTCCAAACGGCCCGTTCCACGGCGCGATGGCCGCCACCACGCCGACCGGCTCATAGGCGATCAGCGCGGTATCGGCGGCCATGCTGGGCCGACGCTGGACGAATTCGAACTGTTCGGCAAAGCCCGTGATCTGGGCCAGCGCCATCACGCTGCCGCCATGCATCGGGCCTGCGAAAGAGGCGAGGCCGCCCATCTGCGCGGTCCACGCCTTCGCCAGTTCAGGTACGCGGGTTTCAAGGTGCCCAACCATGCGGCGGAAGGCCGCAATACGCTCTTGTGGCGGCGTGGCTGGCCATGGCCCGTGATCGAAGGCTTGGCGGGCGGCGGCAACGGCGGCGTCCATGTCGGCTTCGTCAGCTTCTGCCACGCGCCCGACGACCTGTTCGGTGTTTGGCGAGACCAGATCGATCATCCGGCCCGAATGGGCAGCCACCCATCGTCCGCCAATGAATAGCTTGTCATGATGAACGACGTTCACGCCTTCTGGAGTCATGGCTTGGGATCCTCTCAAGGCTGCGACCGGATTCGGCTTCTGCCATAACGCTAACATTTGATATTATATGCGCAAACAGAAAAAGGGCGGCCGTTGCCGACCGCCCCTTTTTTCAGGTCAAGCCCTGCGCGGATCAGAACGTCTTGCGCACGGAAACAGCCCATTCGCGCGGGCGGCCCACATTGGAATACGACGTTCCAACGAAGGAATAGACCGCAGCGAACCGGATCGGCAGATAGTAGTACTTGTCGAACAGGTTCTGCACCTCAAGCGAAATCGAGAGGTTTTCGTCCTCGTTCCGCCAGGTAAGGCGCGCGTTGCCCAGCGTGATCGACGGGTTGTAGTCAAGAGGTCCGAACACGCCACCATTGATCAGGCGACCGATGGTCTGCTTGCCAACGTAGGACAAGTCGAACCGCGGCGTGATCGAGCCAGAGGTGCCGAGATCGGCACGATACTGGATGCCCAGGCTGCCGCGCCATGCCGGCGTGGTGATGGGATCTTCGACACGCAGTGCGCCCTGTGCGGCCACATCAATGCGCTTCCACTTGCCGTCAATCCAGCTCAGCGAGGCATCGATATCGAGACCTTCGATCGGAGAGGCGGCAAATTCGGCTTCAAGACCGTACATCTCGCCATCGCCTGCATTCTGGATGGCTGCGCATGGGAACGGTCCGGTGCCCGGCGCAAAGCCATCCAGAACCGAACAGTCACCAATCGGAAGCTGGATGTTCTTGTAATCGTTGTAGAAGCCCGAAAGGTTCAGGCGAACCTTGCGATCAAACAGATCGGTCTTCAGGCCAATTTCGTAGGCGCGCAGGGTTTCAGGATCGAACGTGCCGTTGACGGCCTGATTCTTGGTGAACGGACGCGCGGTCACGCCGCCGCCCTTGAACCCGGTGCTGACCGTTGCATAAGCGAGCACTTCGGGGCTGAAGCGGTAATCGACCGAAAGACGCCAGTCGACCTTGTCGCCATCGTAATTGGCCTTCGAGCCGTTCAGCGCGCCGACGCCGAAGATATCGGTCAATGTGCCGCCATCCCACTGGGTACGCACGAAGGTATAGTCCTTGTGCTCCTTGGTGTAGCGCAAACCGCCTGTCACGGTCATGTTCTCCACGGGACGGAAGATGACTGTACCGAAGGCGGCCTTGCTGTTGGCGCGGACAGGATCATCACCCTGGAACTGCAGGAACAGCGCCGGATTGCCGATCGGCACGATGTAGCGGATGTCCTGGCGGGTGAAGTAGACCGAGGTCTGGTTATTGTAAAAGCCGCCAATGGTCCAATCGATGTTGTCACCGATCTGGCCGTTGAGGCGCAGTTCCTGGCTGAAGAACTTGAAGCTGAGGTCATTGTAGCCAGCGCCGGCAATCAGGCTGTAGGGCGTGTAATCGTCATCCGTGCCGAACACCTGATCGTAACGGCGATACGCGGTAATGGCCTGGACGTTGAGATTGTCGCCAAGCCCGATGGTGAGATTGCTGGAAACGCCCCAGCCTTCGAACTTCGTCGTGTTCGGGCTGTAGTATGCCTGCGTGGCCTGGCCACCGGCGGGCATGTAGAAGTTGGCATATGTGCAGAAGCGCCCGCACGAGAAATCGACGCCGCCGGTCAATACCGGATTGGTTGCGCCGATGACGCCAGCGGCGTTGGTGCGGTTTTCATAAGTGTAGTCGCCGGTCACGATCCAGTCGAGGTTGTCGCCCGGATTGTAGCGCAGCGAACCACGAATGCCCGAATAGCTCCGCTCACCCAGCTTGGCAGTGACGCAGTCCGATGGCGATGCCGCGTTGCTGCCGATGCCAAGCGCATTGCCCGGATTTTCGCAGCCATAATCGACCTGATCGACATAGCCTTCCTGGCGCTTGTACACGCCGGAGAGGCGCGCAAAGAGATTTTCCGTAAGCTCGAAATTGGCAGTCGCGCGAAGGTCGACGCGGTTGCGCGACCCGTAAGTGGCCTCAACCGTCCCGCTGTCACCCGCCGTTGGCTTGGCCGAAAACAGCTTGATCGCACCGCCGATCGAGTTGCGCCCCGTCAGTGTGCCCTGCGGGCCACGCAGCACTTCGACACGGTCAAGATCGAGCAGATCCATGACGCTGCCGGTCAGCGTGGCATAGTACACATCATCGATATAGATACCGACACCGGGTTCGTAGGCCGGGTTGAAATCGTACTGGCCGATGCCGCGAATGTATGCGGCCATCGAAGAACCGAACGCAGCGCCCATCTGGGTCAACTGGACGTTCGGCGCCTGTGCTGCGATCTGCGAAATGTCTGTCTGGTTGCGGGAGGCAAGCAGTGCAGCATCGACCGCCGTGATCGACAGCGGCGTATCCTGAAGGCGCTGTTCGCGGAACTGTGCGGTAACGACGATTTCGTTCGTCGTCGGCGCTGTATCGGCCTGCGCTTCCTGCGCATACGACGGCGCGGTGATTCCCAGTGCGATTGCTGCAGTGCCTGCCGCAGCAAAAAGGCGCACAAATGAATTGTTGACGTTGGCTTTTGCCATATCCCCTCTCCTGTATGACCCTCTGCGGGGTCGGTTTGATGTTTGTTAGTAAGACATACTAATTTGCGCTTTGCAAGTCTAACATTTGATCAAGTTCCCGCGAATTTCGGGTGATGCAAAAAGTCCACACCTCGCCTCTTGCCCCCTACGGTCAACGCGGCGATAGAAGCGGGCAATGACCAACACGCCGCCATCGCGACCCGACCCGCATTCGCCGCTGGAAGACATTGCCCGCAACGGCGATGTCGCACTGCTCGTCGACCTTCTGAAACTGGGCAGCTTCATCGGCGGGCCAATGCGCGAAGGCGTGGCAGATCCGATGGGCCTCACAGCCACGGACCTGCGGATCGTACTGGCTCTGGGTGGGGAAGGCGAACTGGCAGGCCACGAATTGTCAGACATCATGGGTCTTGCGCCGATGAACGTCAGCCGTGCCATTACCGGGCTGATGCAACGCGGCCTGGTCGAGCCGGGTCTCGACCTGTCGAACCGCAGGCGCAAGCCGGTGCGCCTGTCCGAACAGGGACGGGCATTGTTTGCCCAGACGTTGCCGGCCATGGCCGTTGTCGGGGCTGATTTGTTCAAGGGCGTACCCCCGCGCGACCGTGAAGCGTTTCGCCGGGTTGCAGCATCCGTCCTGACACGGATCGGGCGCTTCGGCAGTTGATCGCCGCCATCACGGCCACTTCTCCTGCAGTCTGGTGAAATCGCCGACGGCAAAGGATTTGGCGAGCACGGGATGAGCAAAGCTCATCGGCACTTCCTGGCGATGCGGCCAGGTCTGGCGCACTTCCTTTTCAGGCAGGATCACGTCAGGCCCTACGGGATTTTCAGGATAGCACACAACAGCGGGCTGAAGATGCGCAACGGTCTTGGACCAGCCAGTTTCGTAATCGGCCTGCCATTGCATCAGGTAGTCCAGCCGCTTGATCTTCCAGACGCCGTCTTCCTTGACGTAATCGTTCTCGTACATGCCCGATTCCCAGAATTGCTGGGGCATACCGTCCGGCTTTGAACCGACGATGTCATCGTGCCAGCCCCCTGCGAGAATGCCCCGGAAACGCCCTTTTGCGGTCAATCCGTCGGGTGCGATCGTGATCACGTCCTGCAACTGGAAATGATCGAGCAGGAGGCCATGAACGGGGCCGCGACGGCCGCCGGTAAACAGATTCTGGAACCACGTGCCGTAAAGGCGCATGACGCCTTCATAACCGCGATATTCGCCCGACAGGAAAACGACAGCCCCGTCCTTCGCAAACAGTCCCGCAACCTCTTCGGGACGGTTGTAATCGATGTAGTAGCCATAGGCCCATTGCAGGCGGCGAATGGCGTTCAGATCTTCAAGCTCCGTCACGCGCGCTTCAAGCGCAGCCAGACGCGTATCGGCATCACTCATCCCGACTCTCCCAAGTCTCGTATATTTGTAAGCAACACTAACAAATTTTGGTGGGATTGCGAGAGGAAAAATGCGCCTCGGAAAGTGATGATTGATGACTTGTTTCGTCACGCGCTCGCGCTACTCTGCGCGCTGGACGGGTTTCGGAGGATGCTGCCCATGTGCGATGAAATGACCGAAGCCGAAAACGCGCAATGGTTGCGCAACGGCGGCCCGAACCGGAGACAGTTTGCCACGATAAGCGCAGGCGCGGCGGCGCTTTCCCTGCTGCCGGGGTGCACGACTGCAAAGGAGACGGGGTCTGCCACGGCCAGCCGGACGGTGATCATCGATACGCCCGACGGAAAGGCCGACGCATTCTTCGTCTATCCATCCAAAGGCAAACACGCCGCGGTGATCATGTGGCCGGATATTGCGGGCTTGCGCGATGCGTATATGACTATGGGAACGCGGCTTGCTGCGGCGGGATTTGCCGTGCTGGTGGTCAACCAGTATTACCGCTCCAGCCCTGCCCCGATCCTCGGCTCGCTGATGGAATGGCGTACCCCTGCGGGACAGGCCAAGCTCAAGCCGATGATCGCCAAGATCACGCCTGCCGGCACGATTTCCGATGCAGCGGCCTTCGTCGGGTGGCTCGATCGCCAGAAGGAAGTCGATACGAAGAAGCGGATCGGAACGTGCGGCTACTGCATGGGCGGGCCGTTCACCGTGCGTACCGCCTTTGCCAACCCTGCGCGCGTGGGCGCCGCCGCCTCGTTCCACGGCGGGGGCCTTGTCGGCGATGATCGCGATGCACCGAACAAGCTGATCGCCAGCACCAAGGCCGCCTATCTGATCGCCATCGCCCAGAACGACGATGAGCGTGCCCCGGAAGAAAAGACGATTCTGCGCGCCGCCGCAGACGCCGCAGGGCGGCCTGCCGAAATAGAGGTGTATCCGGCACAGCACGGCTGGTGCACCCTTGATGCACCGATTTATGACCGGGAACAGGCGGAAAAGGCCTGGGGGCGGATGATCGCGCTGTTCACCACCAATCTATGAACGCGCGATGCGCCGAACGGTTTGAAAAGCGCTGCGAGTCGTGAACCTCAGGCCCATGATATCTGGGTGAAGAGCGTTTCAAGTGCATTGTCCGCAACAGGGAACGTCATGCATCGCAATCTGAAATTGGCCCTTGCCGCAGGTCTTGGGTGGGCTGCCACACCCGCGCATGCGGAATGGATGAGCGGCAACCAGTTGCATGACATGTGCTCGGCCAGCAGCCCGGTCGACCAGGCACTATGCCTTACTTACGTGATGGGCGTGCTGGACGGCACACGCTATCTCGACGCGCCTCCTGGCACACCCAAGGGCGCGACCGGTGGCCAGGTACGCGATGTCGTGGCCAGGTATCTGGTCGACCATCCCGAAAGCCGGACTCTTCCGGCACGAAAGATCATCCGATCAGCGGTGATCGACGCATGGCCCGCGCTCCAACTCAAACCCGCGATCAAGCCAAAGCCAAAGCCCAAGAAGAAGCGCTGAGATCCTCCGGCTCAACCGCCCGCCAGGAAAGCGCGATTTTGCTCGATCATCTCGCGCACAGAACGCGCCCTGTGCCCCGTCAGGCGCTCGACATCATCGGTGCACAGCGCAAGGAACCCCTCGCGGATCGCGCGACCGAACGTGACCATGTCATCACTGTTCCACGGTATGCCGCCCACTTCGTGATTGTCCCGCGGACGACGCGGGATGCCCATGGCGTCGAACATCGCGTATTGGGCGTCATCATCCAGTGGGACGTATTCGAGCGGCCTGCCGGTCATTTCCGCCATCATTGCCGTCACTTCGCGGAAGGTCTGCAGTTCGGGACCGGTGATGTTGTAGGTGCGGTTCTCGTGGCCCTCGCCGGTCAGCACCGCGACGGCGCTTTCGATGCAGTCATCGCGCCAGACCATCGCCTCGCGGCCCTCGCCTGCGTTTGAGAACCACTTGCCGGTCTGCATCACGCCGGGTCCTGCCATGAGGATCATGGCATCGGCATAGTGGGCATCGCGCAGCATCGTCCACGCGGCACCGCTGGCTTTCATCAGCGCTTCGGTCTCGATGTGATCGTGGCGCACTTCCGCGGGATTGGCGGGATCGTCGATACCGATGAAACTGGTGTAGATGATGTGAGCCACGCCCGCAGCGGTGGCGGCGTAGATCGCAGCCTTGTGCTGCTCCACCCGCGCGCCGACGCGGGTGCCGGAGATGAGCAGCATCTTCCTCGCCCCCTGTACCGCTGCGGCGAGCGTTTCGGGCTGGTCGAAATCGCCGTAGCGGACGGTGCAGCCTTGTGCAGCACGTTCAGCCAGCCTGTCCGGCCTGCGCGTGATCAGGATCAGTTCGGCAGCGCGGCCCATTGCGATCAGGCGGTCGGAAACGCCCCGGCCATAATTGCCCGACGCACCCGTGATGACGATCCTGCCCACGGTCACAGCGCGTCCAGTTGCTCCTGAGGCACCCACCAGCCATGCACTTGCGGGCGCAGGTGGGTGGGGATCACTACCTTGGCAACCGCGCCTGCCGTAATGTCGCCCGCATCCACCACCCAGGCCTCGTGATGGAACTGGTCGTCGCCAATTTGGCTGTCGACGATAAACACCAGCCAGCCGTCACGCGCGGGATCGGCGGCGGGGACGTGGACGGGTTCGTTGTATCCCGCCATCGGCGCAAGCGGCAGCGCGCCTGTCACCCGCGGGGCGGGCGTGTCCATGCCGTCAAGGCGGAGCAGCATGTTGAAGCTGACGCCAACGGGGCCTGCGAACAGCGGCGGGCCTTGCAGCGCGGGGTTCATCGAAAGCATGAAGCCGAACGAGTAGGGCTGTCCTTGCATCTTCGCCGGGATCACCGGGAAATCGCCCGGAGGTCCGATCACGGATTCGGTCACCTCGCCGCCGTCCGCCTTGGGATCGACCGTCCAGCGGGTAAGCGCACCCTGAATGTCCTGCGGCTGGAGGAAGATGCCCGAAGGCTCGCGGATGAAGGCGAAGGCGTTGGTGCTGTTGAGGCACGCGTCGAAGTGAAGCATCCCATCCACATCCTCCCACGCGTTCATCATGTGGTATGAATGGCAGCCCTTGGGGCCTTTGAACCACTTGATTTCCGACACATCGCCATAGCGCGGCATGACGCCGAGCCATGAATCGCGTTCGGGTTCGTGATGCCAATGCTCGCCGCCTGCCTTCAGCCGGTCGAGGTCGGAGGTCGTCGGGTAGACCGGGAACAGGGCGTAGTTCTCGCTGATCGTGAAATCGTGCATCATCGCGCAATAGGGCGCGTCGAACCACTGTTCGGATGTGAGTGTGCCGTCCGGCGCGACGATGCAATAGGCGACCTTCGCGGAGGCCGGGCCATCGGCTTCGTATCCATAGAAGAACAGCTCGCCGGTCTGTGCGTCGATCCGCACGTGCGCAGTCATGGTCTCGCTATTGAGCGCACCGCCGAAATCGTAGGAACCGATGGTGGCGAGCGTCATGGGATCGACGCGGTACGGGCGGCCGTCTTCCTTGGCCATCAGCAGCCTTCCGGCGTGCCAGACCGGCGTGGTGTTCGCCACGGTGCGGTCCACGCCCTGCACTTCCGCGTCATCGGTGAAAGGGTTGCGGTACTTGCCGAACAGGGCCTTGCCCGCTGCCTTCTCTGCCCTGTAGCGCGCGGTTTCGACGGACTTCATCGTGAAGTCGGCCGTACCATCGCCATTGAACGACAGGCGGCTGATCATCCCATCGCCCGACAGCGTATGGTCGTTCTCGAACTTGGGCGGAAAGGCCGGATCGGGCACGGCACGATAGAAGCTGCCGCGCACTTCAGGCGGGAGATCGCCTTCCACCTTCAACCCGCGCAGGTCCACTTCCTGACCGACCGGCGCATTGGCGCCCATGAAATAGATCGTCTGCGGAAACGCGCCCATGACCATGCCTCACCCTATCAATTGTTATTATTTGTGTAGCATCTCCCGTGATCGGATCAAGCCCACCAATAGGCCGTCGCACGCATTTCGATGCTGACGCGCGGGGATGCGTCGGCCGGGCAATCCGGCAGATCGAAGGCCACGTGCGGCACGTGATGCGCGCGGGCGGGATCGCTGTCATTGGTCTTGAACAGGACAGCCTCGTCGATGGTCATCTGCGGGAAGTAATGCCAGCGGTGTGCGGGATTATGCGCCACCACCAGCCCTTCGAACGACCATTCGGGCTGATCGGGCGCATCGAACACGGCTTCGGCGGCGATGAGGTCTTGCGCGCAAAGGCTGCGCGCATCGCAGAAGGCCAGCGGCACGTCCTGCGGCGGCGGGGAGATGGCGCGCCAGACATTGTAATGGGCGCAACGCAGAAAGGGCCGGCCAGCCGCGCCGCGCCCGGCAAAGGCACAGGCCGTGGCGTCGGAAATGTCGATGTGGGCAAAGCGCGCGGGCATCGAATTGTTAAGACTTCCGGCCTTCCCCGACCTTTCGGAAAAGCGCAGCAGGCCGGGCGCGCCCACATGGACGAAGTCCGCACCCGTAGCGGCCTGCACCAGTTCCTCGATCTCGCGCATGTGGACGCGGGCGACCTCTTCGCGGTCGGCAAAGTCGCTTACCACGCTCTTGTGCGCGACGATCTGAAAGCCCTCGCGGTCGATGGTCGTGCCCGCCAGGCGCGCGTCGTACATCGGCATGGGCACGAGGATGATGTCCACCTCGTCCTTTTCATGCGCATTCGCATAATAGACCGGGCGGGCAAACATGCGACCCGAATAGGCGATCACTGCTTCCATCATGCTCTCCTGCGGCAGCCTGCCTGACGCAGGTCTGCCGTGCCCACCCCCAGCGAAAAAGGCCCGCCATTGCTGGCGGGCCTTGCGATCGATCAACCTGCGGCAAGCTGCTGTTCGAGTTCACCCAGTACGCGGTAGCAGTCGAGCACCTGGGCGACCGAGCTGTTCGGCTCGCGGCCCTCGCGGATTGCCGCGATGAATTCGCGGTCCTGCAACTCGATGCCGTTCATCGACACATCGACGTTGGAAACGTCGATCGGTTCTTCCTTGCCATTCACCAGATCGTCGTAGCGCGCGATATAGGTCGCGGTATCGCCGATATAGCGGAAGAATGTGCCCAGCGGCCCGTCATTGTTGAACGACAGCGACAGGGTGCAGATCGCACCGCTTTCACTCTTGAGCTGGATCGACATGTCCATGGCGATGCCGAGTTCGGGGTGGATCGGGCCTTCCACCGCATTGGCCTTCACGATCCTGCCTGCCTGATAGGCGAAGAGATCAACCGTGTGCGCGGCATGGTGCCACAGCAGGTGATCGGTCCACGACCGGGCCTCACCCTTGGCGTTCATGTTCTTGCGGCGGAAGAAGTAGGTCTGCACATCCATCTGCTGGATGTTGAATTCCCCACCCACGATCTTGTTGTGCACGTACTGGTGCGAAGGATTGAAGCGCCGCGTGTGGCCGATCATGCAGACCTTGCCGGTCTCGCGTTGGACGCGCAGCACTTCTTCCGAATCCGCCCAGCTATCGGCCAGCGGGATTTCCACCTGCACATGCTTGCCCGCCTTCATGCAGGCGATGGCCTGTTCGGCATGCATCTGTGTGGGGGTGCAGAGGATCACCGCATCCACATCGTCACGGGCGAGCGCGTCCTCAAGTTCGGTAGAGCTATGTTTCGCACCATACTTTTCCGCTACGGCGGCTGCCTGTTCCGCCGTGCGGCTGATGATCGAGACGATCTCGACGCCATCGATGTTCTTCAGACCATCGAGATGCTTTTCGCCGAACGCGCCGGCGCCTGCGAGGGCAATACGCATGGGGTTTCTCCATACTTCCCATCCCGCTTGCGGGAGGGGTCAGGGGTGGGCACCCGCGATAGCGGGCTGGTTGTTTAGCGATGGAGGCGGAACGGCCCACCCCCGGCCCCTCCCGCAAGCGGGAGGGGCCAAGATTCAGTCCGCAGGTTCGAGCACGATGTGGCCGATGGCCGTATTGCTGCAAGGGATGTGATAGTGGCGGTGCAAGGTCTTCACCTTATGGCCCAGCGCGCCGCGCATGATCAGCCACATCACCATTTCGATGCCTTCTGAGCCGGTTTCGCGCAGATATTCGATGTGCGGGATGAAGCGGACGGCATCGTCATCGGCTTCGAGCATATCAAGGAACTTGTTATCCCACTCGCGGTTCAGCAGCCCGGCGCGCGGTCCCTGAAGCTGGTGGCTCATGCCCCCGGTGCCCCAGATCTGCACGTTGAGGTCTTCGGGGTAGCTTTCGACCGCGCGGGCAATCGCCTCGCCCAGCGCCCAGCAGCGGTTGCCCGAAGGAACAGGATAGGTAACCACGTTGACCGCCAGCGGCACGACCTTGACCGGCCACTTTTCAGGCTGGCCGAACATCATCGAAAGCGGCACGGTAAGGCCGTGATCGACGTCCATCTCATTGATGATGGTCATATCGAAATCGTCGAGGATCAGGCTTTGCGCGATGTGCCAGGCAAGGTCTGCATGACCTTCGACATCGGGCACAGGGCGCGGTCCCCAGCCTTCGTCGGCGGACTTGTAGTGTTCTCCGCAGCCGATCGCGAAGGTCGGGATGATATTCGCATCAAACGCCGAGGCGTGATCGTTGTAGACGAGGATGACGACGTCGGGCTTGCTCTCGGCTTCCCACTGCTTCGTCCAGTCATAGCCGGCAAAGATCGGGCCGAAATAGTCGTCGCGCGTCTTTCCCTGATCGACAGCGACGCCAAGCAGCGGAACGTGGCTGGAGCCGACGCCAGCGGTAATCTTGGCCATGTCAGTTGGCTCCCTTGTTGGCGGCAGCGGCAAGATTGGCCCGGATCGAGCGATTGCCCTCAGCGGAACGTCCGCCGTCCATCATCATCTGGCGATATTCGGGCCAGGTCATGTCGGTCATCGTGCTGACCGCTTCGGCGAACGGCAGTCCGTCGGAAGAAAACAGCTTGGACAGGAAATAGACGTTGCCGCCCAGGTCCAGCAGCTTGTTGTAGTCGCGCGCGAGCAGCGCCTGCTTGGCCTCTTCCGAGATTTTCCACTCATCGAGATAGGCGCGCTCATCCGCCTTGAAGCGGTCCCGGTTCTCGGCCTTCATCAGGCTCATCGCGAACTGGTTGATCCAGTACCCCTTGCGGGCGCGGGCGGCGGTATAGATCCGCGTACCGGGAATATCGTCCAGCTCCGCAAGGTATTCGTGGATGTTCTGCTTGGGCGTTCCCTGTGTCACAGGCCCCTCTCCTTCAGCTTGGCGTCGAGGCGCGGGAATACCCGGCGGGCGTTGCCCTCGAAGATCGCGTGGCGTTCAGCGTCCGTGATGTCGAGCGCATCGACGTAACGCTTGGTGTCGTCGAAATAGAAGCCCGTGGTAGGGTCAATGCCGCGCACCGCGCCGACCATTTCAGACCCGAACAGGATATTCTTGTTCTCGATCACGTCGGCCAGCAGGTTGATCCCCGGCTGGTGATAGACGCAAGTATCGAAATAGACGTTGTTCATCAGATGGCCCGATAGATCGGGCTTCTTGAGCATATCGGCCAGCCCGCGATAACGGCCCCAGTGATAGGGCACCGCGCCGCCGCCATGCGGGATGATGAAGCGCAAGGTGGGGAAGCGGCTGAACAGATCGCCTTCCAGCAGCTGCATGAAGGCGATGGTATCGGCGGCGATATAGTAGCCGCCAGTGGCATGCATCGCCGGGTTGCACGAACCCGAAACGTGAATCATCGCCGGAACGTCAAGCTCCACCATCTTCTCGTAAAACGGGAACCAGTATTCATCCGTCAGCGGGGGATGGGTGAAGCGCCCGCCGCCGGGATCGGGATTGAGGTTGCAACCGATGAAGCCCAACTCGTTTACACACCGCTCCAGCTCTGCAATCGAACTGGTCATGTCCGCTTCGGGCGACTGCGGCAACATGCACACGCCTGCGAAGATATTGGGATAAAGCCCGACGACGCGCGCGATCAGGTCGTTGCACACCTGCGCCCACTTCACCGCAACTGACTGGTCCCCCACATGCGGGGCCATCGCGGAGGCGCGCGGAGAAAAGATCGTCATGTCCGCGCCGCGCTCCTTCAACAGGCGCAACTGGTTCGATTCAATCGTCTCGCGGATTTCATCGTCCGAGATGTCCGGGTATGGGGGACATTCGGTCCCGGCCTTGAACGCGGCCTTCTGCCTTTCGCGCCATTCATCGTGCGCCTTGGGCAGCACGGTATAATGACCGTGGCAGTCGATGATCATGGTCATTCGCTCATAACTCCAATCCCAACCTGGCCTTCGCTCGACACGAACGGGAGGGTTCTTCCAGCCATTTCGCGCTGACGTTTGACAGTGCCGCTGGTCATCAGCGGTTCGATGCCCAGCGCTTCCAGCGTCCTGGCAGACTCTTCCATCTCGGCAGCGCGGCGCAGCCCGTGCGTCGTCATGCGCTCGACATTATATTCCGCCCGCGCAAACCAGCTTTGTGTCTTCTCGCTGGCGTCGAGCGATGCCAGAACCTCGTCCACTACGCCTGCCTTCGTCGCCGCCAGCATCATCTCGGCGGTCAGCGCCTCGATGCCTTTGACCATGATCGAGCGGATCATCTTGATCGCGCTGGCGCGCCCGATTTCGTCGCCCACGACGCGGGTCCTGGTAAAGCCAGCCTCGCGCAGCCGCGCCGCGGCCTCGTCCGCATGAGCGCCCGAAACCAGCAGCGGCACATTCATTCGCGAAGGGTCCACTGGCGCCAGCACCGCCACGTCGACATAACGTCCGCCAGCCGCCTCGATCACTCTGGCCGCAGCGCGCTTGGTATCCGGGGCGACCGAATTCATGTCACACCAGATGGCGCCCTTCTTCAGCAATGCGGCATAGTCCTGCGCCGCCGCCAGCGCGGCATCGGCCGTGACCAGCGACAGCACCATATCGGCATCGGACAGCGCGAATTCCGCAGTCGCACAGGCAACCACCCCCGCCTCTTCCATCACCGCATGGCGCGCCGGGTTGATATCGAACGCCAGCGCCGCAGACTCCCAGCCTGCCGCCTTGGCAAAAGTGGACCCGGCCTCACCGAAGCCGATCAGGGCAATTGCGCTCTCCATTCCGCCGGTCCTGCGTCGGGATGCCCAGCAGAACAAATGCAAACATCGCCGCAGGCATAAATTTATGCAAAGCCTTCCGCGGCAACCTCATATAGCAGGCTCACGAATGCTCCCTGTGAGGCCGTAGGTCGCCAGTCCTGGCGCGTGGTGATGCCGATTGTGCGCGTCACCGGCGCGGGCGGGGGCAGCGCGGCCAACACGCCTGCCTGCAATTCCACCGCCAATTGCGCCGGAGAAAGCAGCGTCAGCGCATCGGACCCCAGCAACAATTGCCGCACCGTCAGCACCGATCCGCACTCGATCCCAACATGTGGCGGCTCTGCCCCGGCAGCGCGCATCATGCCCTCCCAATAGTGCCGCAGCGGGGTGTCACGGCCCGGCAAAATCCACGGGAACTGCGCCAGAGCCACACCATCGACGCGTGATGAAAGCAAAGGATGCCCGCTGCGCATCACCAGCGCGGGCTGGTCCTCGAACACCGCCTCCTGCCGTAGATCGTCCAGCGCCTTCGCATCGCGCAGCGCCCCCAGCATAAGGTCCACGTCACCATCACGCAGAGGCCCCGAAAGCTCTGCATGGCTCCCCTCCACCACCGCCACGTCCACTCCGGGATGCCGCGCGGCAAAGCGCAGGATGGTTTCGGGCAACCAGCGCGCGCGACTGAGCGGCATGGCCCCCACCACGATCCGCCCCGCCGCCTTGCCCTGCCAAGCCGCCACTTCGGCAAGGCCAGAGCGCAACTCTGCCATTGCGAGGCCAAAACCGCGCGCGCGCCGCTGTCCCGCAGGCGTCAGCATGACCGAACGCCCCCTGCGGTCTACCAACCGCTGGCCAAGCGCCACCGAAAGGTCCGCCACTGCGCGATGCAGCGAGGCCGACGACAGGCCCGTTGCCTCAGCCGCGACAACATAGCTTCCGGCGCGGGCCAGCGCGAGGAACGCGCGCACTTGTGTGCCGGTCACACGCGGGCTGCCGACATGGGCAAGCGCCGTTTCTGCGCGTGGCGCCAGCAACATCGCGGGTTCGGTGGGACTCATCCCCGAAGGACCCCGTATGAACAGGGCGCAACCCAGGTGCTCCTCCAGCCTTGCGATGGCTTGGGTAAGCGCTGGCTGCGTGAGATTGACCGCGCGAGAGGCCCGCGTGACACTGCCATGGCGAACGGTTGCCGCGAAGGCGGCGATATGACGGATGTTGAATACAGCTTCAACCATGAAAGATCGCTTAGCATTTCCTTATGGCGAGGGGCAAACATTGCATTGGCTGGTCCGGCATCACGGACGCATGGACAAGCGCTACAGTTTTCGCGGGAGCAAGCCATGTCGGGTATCGTCGTCCAGAACATCGAACGCGCAGATCAGGCGGTGATCGATGGCCTTGCCGCGTGTGGCGTTGCCACAGTGCATGAAGCGCAGAATCGTACCGGTCTTCTCGCGTCCTACATGCGCCCGATCTATGCAGGAGCGCGCATCGCGGGCAGCGCGGTGACGATCAGCGCAGCTCCGGGCGACAACTGGATGGTGCATGTGGCCATAGAGCAGCTGAAGCCGAACGATATTCTGGTTCTGGCACCTACCAGCCCATGTGAAGACGGATACTTCGGCGATCTGCTGGCAACCTCTGCACAAGCCCGCCAGTGCCGCGGACTTGTGATCGATGCGGGTGTGCGCGATGTGCGCGACCTGACCGAGATGGGATTCCCGGTGTGGTCCAAGGCGATCTACGCACAGGGCACGGTCAAGAACACGCTCGGCAGCGTCAACGTGCCGATCGTCTGCGCCAGCGCGCTGGTCAATCCGGGCGACGTGATTGTGGCCGACGATGACGGCGTGTGCGTGATCCCGCGCGAGAATGCCGCCGAAGTGCTGAAAGCTGCACAGGCGCGCGAAGCCAACGAGGGTGAGAAGCGCGCGAAGCTGGCATCGGGTGTGCTCGGCCTCGACATGTACAAGATGCGCGAGCGACTGGAGAAGGAAGGCCTGAAGTATGTCTGAGGGCTTGTCTGCCCCCTGCATGTGGATGCGCGGCGGCACATCGAAGGGCGGCTATTTCCTGAAGGATGACCTGCCTGCCGACACCGCCGCGCGCGACGGCTTTTTGCTGGGCGTGATGGGTTCGCCCGATCCACGCCAGATCGACGGGATGGGCGGCGCTGACCCGCTGACCAGCAAGGTTGCGGTCGTTTCGAAGTCTGCGCGCGATGGCATCGACGTGGATTACCTGTTTCTGCAAGTGTTCGTCGATCAGGCGATTGTCACGGATGCGCAGAACTGCGGCAATATCCTTGCAGGCGTTGGCCCGTTCGCGATCGAGCGCGGACTGGTGCAAGCGACAGGCGAAGAAACACGCGTTGCGATCTTCATGGAGAACACCGGGCAGGTCGCAGTGGCCAGCGTGGCGACGCCGGGCGGCGCGGTGACGTACCAGGGCGATGCCGCAATTGACGGTGTGCCCGGCCGCCATGCGCCGGTTCCGCTGGAGTTTCGCGATACTGCGGGTTCCTCGTGCGGGGCTTTGCTGCCGACCGGCAATGCCGTGGACCTGGTGAACGGCGTGGCCGTAACGCTGATCGACAACGGCATGCCCTGCGTGGTGATGAAGGCCGACGATCTTGGTATCACCGGCTATGAGGATCGCGACTGGCTGGACAATGCCACCGACCTGAAAGCGAAGATCGAGGCGATCCGCCTGATCGTCGGGCCGATGATGAATCTGGGCGATGTGAAGGAAAAGTCGGTGCCCAAGATGATGCTGGTGGCCCCGCCACGGAACGGCGGCGCGGTAACTGTGCGCAGCTTCATACCGCACCGCGCGCATGCCACCATCGGCGTTCTCGGCGCGGTCAGCGTTGCCACAGCCTGCCTGATCAAGGGTTCGCCCGCGGCCGACGTTGCCAGAATTCCTGACGGTTCGCGCAAGTTGCTTTCGGTTGAGCACCCCACCGGCGAAATGAGCTGCGTTCTGGAAGTGGATGACAGCGGAGCGGTGCGCACCGCCGCCCTGCTGCGCACCGCGCGCAAGCTGATGGACGGAGTTGTATTCAGCTAAAAGCCCACCCCGATCACTTCGTCACTGCGATCGCAGCGACGCAATCCAGAGTCCCACTGAACAACTCTGGATTGCCGCGTCGCCATCGGCTCCTCGCAATGACAAAACAGGAACGTAGACCATGAGCGACCGCATTCTGAGCTGGCATTCCAACCCGTCAAAGCCGCGCTACACCCCGCCCGCAGGCGCCGTCGACGCGCATTGCCACGTGTTCGGGCCGATGGCGCAGTTCCCGTTCAGCGCCAAGGCCAAGTACCTGCCGCAGGACGCAGGGCCAAACATGCTGTTCGGTTTACGCGATCATCTCGGCTTCGACAGGAACGTGATCGTGCAGGCGAGCTGCCACGGCACGGACAATGCCGCCACGCTCGATGCCATTGCCAGGTCGAACGGAAAGGCGCGCGGTGTGGCCGTGGTCGATCCAGCGATTTCCGAGGCTGACCTGCATGCGCTGCATCACGGCGGCATTCGCGGCATCCGCTTCAATTTCCTGAAGCGGCTGGTGGATAATGCCCCCAGGGACAAGTTCCTGGAAGTGGCGCAACGGTTGCCCAAGGGCTGGCACGTGGTGATTTATTTCGAAGCCGACATTCTGGAAGAACTGCGCCCCTTCATGGACGCGATCCCGGTGCCGCTGGTCATCGATCACATGGGCCGTCCTGACGTGACCCAAGGGCCGGACGGCGCGGACATGAAGGCGTTCCGCAATTTCCTGAACAGCCGCGATGATATCTGGTTCAAGGCGACCTGCCCCGACCGGCTAGACGCGATCAAGGAAGGCGGCGCGGGCGATCCGTGGAACGCGTTTGCCGATGCGGTCGCCCCGCTGGTGGCGGATTATCAGGACCGCGTATTGTGGGGCACCGACTGGCCGCACCCGAACATGGACACCGAGATCCCCGACGACGGCCACCTGGTGGACATGATCCCGCGCATCGCGCCCACCGCCGGATTGCAGCACAAGTTGCTGATCGACAATCCGATGCGGCTCTACTGGGCGGATTGAATGGTGTAAGGGGCTGGCGCATGACCTTGCGCCAGTCCTCGACCGAACTCGCCATCGCCACGCCCGGACAGGGCCTGCATGAAATGACCCGTGAAGTCTGCCAATGGGTAGAGGCGCAGGGCATGGCCACCGGGCTGCTGACCGTGTTCTGCCGCCACACGTCCGCCTCGCTGTGCATTCAGGAAAATGCCGCGCCCGAAGTGCGGGGCGACGTGGCGCGCTGGCTGAACCGGATTGCCCCCGAAAATGCGGGTTACGCCCACGATGACGAAGGGCCGGACGACATGCCCGCTCACCTCAAATCGATCCTCACGGGGGTCTCCTTGTCCATTCCGGTCCTGGCGGGGCGCCCGGCGCTTGGCACATGGCAAGGGATCTACCTTTGCGAGCACCGCCACGCACCGCACCGCCGCCTGATCATGCTGCATCTTATCGGAACTTGATTTGCGGTTAACCATCCGGTGATGCCTGCAACCACGACTTCGGCCCGATAACGCGACTTATCGCCTGACGATCAGGTTAAATTTTCCTGCCTGACCCTGCGCAGCAATACGAAGCCCCCGCCTTACGCAAGATTCCGCTTCCCCCGTTACCCAAGGCACCATGCCGGATCGGCTATCGGGGAGTGACGATGTTCAAGTTCAACATTTCGGCCAAGTTCATCGCCGCCTTTGCGCTGCTTCTGGCGGTGATGGGCGGTATGGGCTTGTTCGCCATCATCAAGATTGGCGAGGTCAACGCGATTGCCGCCGAACAGCGCGACCGCTGGATGCCCGCCGCCGCCACGCTTGGCGATATTCACGCCTACACATCGCAATATCGCCTGAAGCAGGATGAGATGTTCGATGCGCCATCGCCCGAAGCGGTAGCGCGCAGCCAGAAGCTGCTGAAGAACGCGCGCGTCGCCATCGATGGCGGTTTGAGCGATTATGAGAAGCTGGCTTCGACGCCCGAACAGAAGACCGCCCTCGGCGCCATCCGCGAGGCGTGGAACACCTCCATCGGCCAGGACGACCAGATGCAGTCTCTGGCGCTGGCAGGCGACAGCAGCGCCGCACAGGCGATCCACAATTCCGAAGCGCTGGACACCTTCTACGCGCTTGAAGATGCGATTCTGGCTGCCATCGAGGTAAACCAGAAAGCGTCCGACGCAGTCGCTGCCCATAGCGAAGAAATCTATGCTGCTGCTCGCAAGTTCACGCTGGCGGCGATCGGTCTCGGACTTGTCGCAGCACTGGGGCTGCTGGCCTTCCTGATGCGCAACGTCGCAAAGCCCGTGGTCCGCATGGCCGAAGCCGTGGGGCGTCTGATCGGCGGCGATCACGCCGTCGTGGTGCCGGGCCTGCACCGCAATGACGAACTGGGTCAACTTGCCCGCGCGCTTGACCAGTTCCGCGATGTATTTGCATCCGATCATGCCCGTGCTGAAGCCGAAAAGGCCAATGCCCGCGAAACGCAGATGACGATCGACGCCATCGGCGAAGGCCTGACCGCACTGGCCGATGGCAAGCTGACCTTCCGCGTGCCCGAAAACGGCAGCGGCGCGCTGGCCAAGCTGCATGTCGATTACAACGCCGCTGTCGCCTCGCTCGAACGGGTTCTCAGCAAGATCGCCGACGGGTGCAATACGATCAGGCTGGGCACCGACGAAATCGCCAGCGCGGCCACCGATCTGTCACTGCGCACCGAACAGCAGGCCAATTCGCTGGCCGAAACCTCGCGCACGCTCAGCGAGTTCACCACATCGGTCAAGACGACTGCGGAAAACGCCAAGCAGACCAGTTCGCGGCTGACCGTGGCGCGCAGCACTGCCGACAGCGTGGGCGATACCGCCAATCGCGCGGTGGCCGCCATGCGCAGCATCGAGACCAGCTCGCGCGAAATGGCCGAAATCGTCAACGTCATCGACGGGATCGCCTTCCAGACCAACCTGCTGGCGCTGAACGCCGGCGTCGAGGCGGCGCGCGCTGGCGATGCGGGCAAGGGCTTTGCGGTTGTCGCCACCGAAGTGCGGGCACTGGCCCAGCGCTCGTCGGACGCTGCCAAATCGATCCGCGAACTGATCAGCAAGAGCACCGATGAAGTCAGCGGCGGCGTTGCCCTGGTGGAATCGAGCGGTGAGGCGCTGCGCCAGATCGTCGCCGAAGTCAGCGCGGTTTCGGCTCTGGTCGAACAGATTGCCGAAGCCGCCGGGCAGCAGGCTGCGGGCATCGCCGACATTTCCTCGATGGTCGGTTCGATGGACGCATTCACCCAGCAGAATGCCGCGATGGTCGAGGAAAGCTCGGCAGGCACACGCAACCTTGCGACCGAGACCGTGGCGCTGGTCGACCAGCTTGGCCGCTTCGAACTGGGCAGTGGCACGGCAAGCTTGGCGCCGCAGCGCCAGCCATCGCGCGAACCGACTGCGGCATATGCGCCGCCAGCGCCATCACCCCGCCCTGCACCGGCACCGCGCCCTGCCGCAACTTACGGGAACACCGCGCTGAAGGCCGATGCCGAAGATTGGAACGAGTTCTGACGCCTATCCACCGCCCTGAATCATCCATCAAACTGCAAGGACTGTATCCCATGAAACTGATCGGAAAAATCGCACTTGGAATGACCGCGCTTTCGATGACGACGACAGCATCGTTCGCCCAGTCGCCGGAATGGCAGCGCCAGGTTTCGCGCATCATCGCTTCGAAGCAGACCTATCCGCGCTCGGCACAGATGCGCGGCGAGGAAGGCACGGCGCGTGTGAAAGTCTACGTCGGTTCGGGCGGCGCGATCGAACGTACCGAACTGGTCGCACCCTCCGGCTCGGCAACGCTCGACAAGGAAGCGCTGGCGATGGCCACGCGCGCGGGCACTGTTCCACCACCGCCGGGCGGTGCCACTTCTCTGGTCGTGCCGGTAACGTGGAAACTGCTCTGATGTGACGCAATACGCCGCCGGTCCCCCCTTGCCGGCAGGATGAATGGGGCGGCCCCGCAAGGGACCGCCCCCTTTTTCACGTTCAGCCCACCGAGAACGACAGCGCGCCATCGCCTTCGTCAATGGTGACGGTGCTGCCGTCGGGAATCTCTCCCGCGAGCAGACGCTCCGCGAGCGGGTCCTGCAAATGCCGCTGGACCGCGCGCTTGAGCGGCCTTGCGCCATAGACCGGGTCGTAGCCGACACGCCCCAGCCAGCGCTTTGCAGCGTCGGTCAGGTCGAGCACGATCTTGCGGTCCTTGAGCAGCTTCTGCACACGGCCGACCTGGATTTCCACGATCGGGGCCATGTGTTCGTGGCCCAGGCGGTGGAACAGGATGATCTCGTCCAGCCGGTTGAGAAATTCGGGGCGGAAATGGCCGCGCACGATATCCATCACTTGCGGTTCGACGCTGGCAACGTCCTGCCCCTCTTCCAGATTGGCGAGATACTGGCTGCCGAGGTTGCTGGTCAGGATGATCAGCGTGTTGGTGAAATCGACCACGCGGCCCTGACCATCGGTCAGGCGGCCATCGTCGAGGACTTGCAGCAGCACGTTGAACACATCGGAATGCGCTTTCTCGACCTCGTCGAACAGCACGACCTGATAGGGTCGCCTGCGAACCGCTTCGGTGAGAACGCCGCCTTCATCATAACCAACATAGCCTGGAGGCGCGCCGATCAACCGGCTGACCGAGTGCTTCTCCATGAACTCCGACATGTCGATGCGGACCATCGCGCTGTCGTCATCGAAAAGGAACCCTGCCAGCGCCTTGGTCAGTTCGGTCTTGCCGACGCCGGTGGGACCGAGGAACAGGAAGCTGCCCAACGGGCGGTTCGGGTCCTGAAGCCCCGCGCGCGCACGCCTCACGGCCTTTGACACCGCAAGGACCGCGTCCTTCTGGCCGATCACGCGTTCACCGATCACGTGCTCCATCTTGAGCAGCTTTTCACGCTCGCCTTCCATCATCCGGTCGACCGGAACGCCGGTCCACTTGCTGACGACGGCGGCGATGTCCTCGGCGGTCACTTCCTCGCGCAGCATGGCGTTCTGGCTGACGCCTTCGGCCTCGGCCAACTGCCTTTCCAGTTCGGGAATGCGGCCATAGGCAAGCTCACCGGCTTTGGCGAGATCGCCAGCGCGCTGTGCCATTTCCAGTTCGCTGCGGGCAGCGTCGAGCGCTTCCTTGATCTTGCCCTCGGCGGCGATCTTGTCACGCTCGTTCTGCCAGCGAGTGGTCAATTCCGAAGACTGTTGCTCAAGATTGGCAAGCTCCTCGCGCAGGTTCGCCAGCCGGTCCTTCGACGCGGTATCGACTTCCTTGGCGAGCGCCATCTCCTCGATCTTTAGCTGGATGATCTTGCGATCGAGCTTCTCGATTTCCTCCGGCTTGCTTTCCACTTCCATGCGGATGCGGCTGGCGGCCTCGTCCATCAGGTCGATGGCCTTGTCCGGCAGAAAGCGGTCGGCGATGTAACGATTGGACAGAGTGGCCGCCGCCACGATCGCGCCATCGGCGATGCGCACGCCGTGGTGCAGCTCGTACTTGTCTTTGATGCCGCGCAGGATGGAAATCGTGTCTTCCACGGTCGGCTCGCCCACGAACACCGGCTGGAACCGGCGTTGCAGCGCGGGGTCCTTCTCGACATACTTCTGGTATTCGTCGAGCGTGGTGGCGCCGATGCAGTGCAGTTCGCCGCGCGCGAGAGCGGGCTTGAGCAGGTTCGACGCATCCATAGCGCCCTCGCCCTTGCCTGCCCCGATCAGGGTGTGCATCTCGTCAATGAACAGGATGATCTCGCCCTCGGCGCCCTTCACCTCGTCAAGCACCGCCTTGAGGCGTTCCTCGAACTCGCCACGATACTTGGCCCCTGCAATCAGGCTGCCCATGTCGAGCGCCATCAGGCGGCGGTCCTTGAGACTGTCGGGCACGTCGCCATTGGCGATGCGCAGCGCAAGTCCTTCGGCGATGGCGGTCTTGCCGACGCCGGGTTCGCCGATCAGCGCGGGGTTGTTCTTGGTGCGGCGGGCAAGAATCTGCACGGTGCGGCGAATTTCCTCGTCGCGGCCAATCACCGGATCGAGCTTGCCCTCGCGCGCGGCCTCGGTCAGGTCGCGGGCGTATTTCTTCATCGCGTCATAGGCGTTTTCGGCGCTCGCGCTGTCAGCGCTGCGGCCACCGCGCAAGGCGGTGATCGCGGCTTCGAGTGCCTGCGGGGTGACGTTCGCAGCCTTTAGCGCTTGTCCCGCAGCCGTGGTGGTGGCGAGCGCCAGCGCGACGAGCATGCGCTCGACGGTGACGAAGCTGTCACCCGATTTGGTGGCGACCTGTTCGGCCTGGTCGAGCACACGCACGGCATCATTGTCCAGACCGGGCGTCTGCTGTGCGCCTGAACCGGACACGGCGGCCAGTTTGGCCAGCGCCTTGTCTACCTCGGCCTGTGCAATGGCGGCATTACCGCCTGCACGCTGGATCAGCCCGCTCGCCATGCCTTCGCTGTCTTCGAGCAGGGCCTTGAGGATGTGTTCGGCGGTAATCCGCTGATGGCTCATGCGGATGGCAACGGTTTGCGCGGCTTGCAGGAAACCCTTGGCGCGGTCAGTGAATTTTTCGAGGTTCATGGGTAGAGCGTCCTCCTGTTGCGCAGAACATGGTGTGGCTTTTTCGCAACACAAGGGCTGTGCGGACAAAAGTGGTTTAGCACTCGATCAGGGGCGGTGCGTTGATTGAACGCAAGTTGTGCAAGCCCACCCCCAACCCCTCCCGTAAACGGGAGGGGGGCGTTGTTGTGATCGGCCCTACCGCTTGCGGGAGGGCCGCGAGACTTAGCGAGCCGTAGGCGAGGTTAGTCGCAGCGGGGTGGGCATCCGCTCCCCATCATTTCGCCGGATCATTTGCCTTCGCAGCACCCGGTGTAAATTCCTTGCCGAAGAAGCTGTTCGCATACCAGCGCGGGCGTTCATCGGCATTGGCGAGCGATTGCACGGTGAAGTAATTGACCTTGGCGAAGAGCGCCGCAGCATCCCAGTTGAACGGCAGCTTCAGGTCATCGCTGGGCTGGTGATAATTGGTCTTGAGGAAATCGCGGAACGCCTTTTCGCCGGGGCCTTCGAAGCCCGTCATCATGAACACGGCAGGCACGCCCTGCTGCACGAAACGGTAGTGATCCGACCGCGTGAACAGACCTTCTTCGGGTATGGGATCAGGCGAAAGCTTGATGCCTGCCTTGCGCGCCGCATCGGCCACGACCGGACCCATGGTAGAGTTTTCCGCGCCGAACGCGACGACATCGGTGAACATGTAAGTGAGCACCGGCATGTCGAAATTGACGACGGCGACAAGATCACTGCTGGCGACCGGGTGGCGCGCAAGGAAGTCGGAACCGATCAGCCCGCCTTCCTCGCCGGTCAGCGCAGCAAACAGCACCGAACGGCGCGGCTTTTCCGTTGCGATGGCCTTGGCGACTTCGAGCATGGTGGCGACGCCCGACGCATTGTCCATCGCGCCATTATGCAGCGTATCCTCACCCTTGCCGTGGATGCCGATGTGATCGAGATGCGCGGTCATGCCGACGAATTCACCCGCCAGCTTCGCATCGCTTCCCGGCAGCATGGCGACCACATTGGCGCTGGTCACGTCCTTCCATGTGCTGGCGAGCGACAGACTGGCCTTGCCCGGCAGCGCAAAGCCCTTGGGCCTACCGCCCTTTTTGTCCGCAGCCGCCCGAACTTTCGCCAATGGCTTTTTCGCAGCGGCAAACAGCGGCGCGGCGGCATCGGGGTTCAGCGTGATCGAGGCCTTGATGCCGGGCGCGCGGCTGAACGCCTTGCCATCGGCGCCAACCCAGCCCTTGGCCGGACCATCGGAAATCGCAACGCGTTTCTCCCACGGGCGACGGGCGGTGTCCTCGATGGTGGGAATGGCGATCAGGGCAACCGCGCCGCGCTTCATCGCCATGACCGCCTTTTCCGAATTGAGGTGCGCGCCCAGTTCGCTTGGCATGCCCTTGGGGAATCCGGTGAGGACGACCACGATCTTGCCCGTCACATCCAGGCCCTTGTAGTCATCGAAACCCAGGTCAGGCCGATCGAAGCCGAAGCCTGCAAACACCATCGGCGCATCCAGCGTGACCGCCTTTTCGGCAAGGCTTGGCCGTACCAGCACTTGGGCGGTATCGGACAGCACCGTGTCCTTGCCGCCGAAGTTCAGAATCAGCTTCGGCGCACCGTCCAGCCGCGCCTCGCGCACCGTCAGCTTCTGGAAGAACGTGCCATCTGCCGCAGCAGGCTTCAGGCCCATGGCGATGAACTGCGATGCGACGTAATTCGCCGCAATGTCATACCCGCGCGATCCCGTATCGCGGCCTTCGAGCAGATCGTCGGCAAGGAAGGTGACGTGAGCGCGGACCGCCTCTGCATCGAACACCGGACCTTGCGCGAAGGCGGGCGTGGCAACAGTGGCGAGAAGGGCGGCGATCAGGGCTGGCTTGACGTTCATCGGTCTCTCTTCGTCGTTTGTCGAATTGGTGAAAGCGGCACCAGCCCTATCGGCATGGCCCCCTTGCGCGCGCGATGATGAGCACTAGAAAGTTTCTGCACAAACTAAATCTTGATCGATCGCTGGTCTGCATTCAGGCTGGACTCCATCAGGACCGTTATCTTCATCGCGAGCATCACAAGATGCCGCCGCCAGCCTTCGGGAACATCATGCAGCGACTTTTTACCGCCAGCCTGCTTGCCATCGCCGCCACACTTCCCGCCCAGGCGCTTGCGCAAGCGGCGAAACCGGTTCCACTGGCCGATCTCGTCGCCAAAGTGCAGATCCCCTACGAAAGCTTCAAGCTGGACAACGGATTGACCGTACTGGTCCATACCGACCGCAAGGCTCCGGTCGTGGCGGTATCGATCTGGTATGGGGTGGGTTCAAAGAACGAGCCGAAGGGCAAGACCGGCTTTGCCCACCTGTTCGAACACCTGATGTTCAACGGCACCGAAAACGTGCCCGGCGATTTCTTCCAACCATTGCAACAGGTGGGCGCAACCGACCTGAACGGCACGACATGGTTCGACCGCACCAACTACTACCAGACCGTGCCCACAGCCGCGCTCGACATGACGCTGATGATGGAAAGCGACCGCATGGGGCACCTGCTTGGCGCGGTGACACAGGGTGTGCTCGATAATCAGCGCGGCGTCGTGCAGAACGAAAAGCGGCAAGGCGACAATGATCCATTCGGCCTGGTCGAATACGAACAGCTCGAAAACCTCTACCCGTCCGGCCATCCGTATCATCACTCGACCATCGGTTCGATGGCGGATCTCGATTCGGCCAGCCTTGATGACGTGAAGGGATGGTTCAAGGACAACTACGGCCCGAACAACGCGATCCTGGTGCTGGCAGGCGATGTGGATGTGACGACGGCAAAGGCGAAGGTCGCCAAATGGTTCGGCGCTATCCCCTCCGGCCCCGCGATCAGGCCGGTAAGCGCACCCGTGCCGACCCTGCCCGCGCCGCTGGCCAAGACGATCAGGGATCAGGTGGCAACCACGCGCATCTATCGCATGTGGGCCGTGCCGGGGCTGGACAATCCCGATTACCTGCCGCTCGATCTGGCCGCATCGGTACTGGGCGGGCTTGCCTCGTCGCGGCTCGACGATGCGCTGGTGCGCCAGCAGAAGGTGGCCGTGGCGGTTGCCGCCAGCGCCTCGATCTTTGCGCAGGCCGGGCAGTTCGTGGTGCAGGCCGATGTGACTCCGGGGCAGGATGCCGCGAAGGTCGCTGCCGCGCTGGACACCGAGATCGCGAAGTTCATCAAGGAAGGGCCGACGGCAGACGAAATGCTGCGCGCGGCGACATCGGCCACGGCGGGCGAAATTCGCGGGCTTGAGCGCACCGGCGGCGGCAGCGGCAAGGCGCCGACACTGGCTGAAGGCCTGCTCTACAACGGCGATCCGCAGCACTATCGCACGGAACTCGCCCGCATTGCCGCGATGCAGCCGGGCGAAGTGGCCGCCGCCATGCAGAAGTGGCTGACGCGCCCGGTCTTCGCGCTGACCGTGGAGCCGGGGGCGCGTACAGAGGGTGGCGAAGGGCGCGGCGGATTCTTCACGCGCGAGGCGACGGGCAGCCGCCCCGCCTACTTCCGCGATCCCGATGCCATGGCCAAGGGTGCGCCGGTTTCCAATGTCACCCCGGCGGACCGTTCGAAGCTGCCTGCGGTGGGTGAACTCACTCCACTGGATTTCCCGACGATCGAGCGGGCGATGCTCAAGAACGGCATTCCGGTCTACTTCGCGCGGCGGACTGTGGTGCCGACCGTATCGGTTCGGGTCAGCTTCGATGCAGGCTATGCCGCCGATCCGAAGTCTGCGCTGGGCACGCAATCGCTGCTGCTGAATCTCATAGACGAAGGCACACAGACGCTGGATGCGTCCGCTCTGGCGCGCGAGCAGGAACGGCTGGGAGCCAGCATCCGCCTCTCTGCCAATCCAGACATGACATCGTTCCAACTGGATGCGCTGTCATCGAACCTTGCACCCTCGCTGGGCCTGCTTTCGGACGTGGTGCTGCATCCCAGGCTCGATCCGGCCGAGCTGGAGCGCGTCCGCACACAACAACTCGCCGGGATCGCGGCCGAGATGAAGGACCCGGCTTCACTGGCCAATCGCGTGTTGAACCCCGCGCTGTTCGGCACGCAATTTCCCTATGCCTTCCCGCCAAGCGGCAAGGGCGATCCCGAAGTGGTGAAAACCCTGAAACGCGATGATCTGGCCGCGTTCCACGCGCGCTGGTTCCGCCCGGATACGGCGCGGATCTTCGTGGTGGGCGATACCACGCTGGATCAGGTGGTGAAGATGCTCGACGGATCGTTCGGCAACTGGAAGGCCAATCGCATGGCGCGCCCGATCAAGGACTTCACGGTTCCGGTCCCTGCCCCCAAGGCGCGCGTCATTCTGGTCGATCGCCCCGGATCGCCGCAATCGTATATCTCCGGTGGCAAGGTGATCGATGCCAAGGGCACCGACGATCTCGTGGCGCTCGGCACGGCGAATGACGTGTTGGGCGGCAATTTCCTGGGCCGGATCAACATGAACCTGCGCGAAAGCAAAGGCTGGAGCTATGGCACGTACAATGGCGTGACCGAACCGCTCGACCGGATCAGCTTCCGCGTGATCGCGCCGGTACAGAGCGACAAGACCGGCGCGGCCATCGCCGAAATCCGCAAGGAAATCGACACTTTCACCAGCACCGGCGGGGTCAGGCCGGAGGAACTCGACTGGTCGACCAAGGGCAGCGCCCGCGAACTGCCCGGCATGTTCGAAACCAGCGCCGCCGTGCTCGACGGCATGGCCAAGATCGTGAACTACAAGCGGCCCGACGATTACTACGAAACGCTGGCCACGCGTTATGGCAAGATGACCACGGCCGATGCCGACAAGGCGTTCCGCTCGAAAATTTCGGGCGATGGCATGGTATGGGTGGTGGTTGGCGATGCGGCCACCGTGAAGCCACAGCTTGCCGACCTTGGCCTGCCGATCGAGGAAGTGGCTGCGACAAAGTGAGACCGGAGCAGTCTTGCTATTGACATGATTGTAGATAATCTGCCGGCAACACCAAATGGAGAGTGACCCATGTCCGTTGCCGGCAGCTACAATTGTGTAACCCACACCCCGATGGGCGACCAGATCAGCACATTCACCGTCAACCCTGATGGCGACAGCTTCACCGGGACCAACAGCGGCCAAATGGGATCGATGCACGTCGAAAACGGCAAGGTGAATGGCAACACCCTGACCTGGCAGATGAACATGACCGTGCCCATGCCGATGACGCTGGACTGCACGGCGACGGTCGACGGCGATACGCTGAGCGGCACCGTAACCGCAGGGATGTTCGGTTCGTTCCCGATGGAGGGTGTGCGAGCCTGAAGGACGCCGCTTCAGGCAGAAACGAAAAGGAGAGGGCTTTGCGGCCCTCCCCCTTTTCGTTTGGCGATTATATCGGTTGCGAACACAAGCGCTGGCTTCGTCGTTGCGAGCCTCGCGCAGCTAGGTGAAGCAATCCAGAGCGGTGTGTAACGACACTGGATTGCTTCGCCGGCTTCGCCTCCTCGCAATGACGGCGTGATGTTTGCAACCGACATGATCGCCGTTCGTTTGCGGATGAGATGACGATCAGGCCAGTTTCTTTTTCAACAATTCGTTGATCATCTGCGGGTTGGCCTTGCCCTGCATCGCCTTCATCGTCTGGCCGACGAAGAAGCCGAACAGCGCTTCCTTGCCAGCCTTGTACTGCTCCACCTTGTCGGCGTTGTTGGCCAGGATCGTGTCGATGGCGGCTTCGATGGCGCCGGTGTCGGTCGTCTGCTTCAGGCCATCGCGTTCGACGATCAGGGCGGCACCATCGCCGGTTTCCAGCATCTTTTCCAGCACCTGCTTCGCGATGGAGCCGGAGATGGTGGAATCGGCCACGAGCGCGAGCAGTTCCGCCCCCGCAGCCGGGCTGACCGGCGAGGTTTCGAGGCTTTTGCCCAGCTTGTTCAGCGCGCCGAACAGTTCGGAGATCAGCCAGTTGGCAGCCTGCTTGGCAACTTCGGCCTCGCTCTTGCTGGCTTTGGCGGCCGTTTCAGCCAGCAGCAGTTCGAACCAGCGCGCGGTTTCGACATCGGCGGTCAGGACATTGGCGTTGTAGGGCGAAAGGCCGAGCGCGGATTCGTAACGGCGGCGCTTGGCGTCGGGCAGTTCGGGCAGGCTTGCGCGGCATTCGTCCAGGAAGGCGTCGTCCAGCACCAATGGCAGCAGATCGGGGTCGGGGAAGTAGCGATAATCGTGCGCGTCTTCCTTCGAACGCATCGAGCGCGTTTCATTGCGATCGGGATCGTAGAGGCGCGTTTCCTGCACGACCTTGCCGCCGTCCTCGATCAGCGCGACCTGGCGCTTTGCTTCCTGTTCGACCACGGCCATCACGAAACGGACCGAATTGACGTTCTTGGTCTCGGTCCGGGTGCCGAGTTCGCCGCCGGGCTTGCGCACCGAGACATTGACGTCTGCGCGCATCGATCCCTGATCCATGTTGCCATCGCACGAACCGACGAAACGCAGGATCGTGCGCAGCTTCGACAGATAGGCTCCGGCTTCGGCGGGCGAACCCATGTCCGGGCGGCTGACGATTTCCATCAGCGCCACGCCCGACCGGTTGAGATCGACGTAGGACATCGTCGGGTGCTGATCGTGCATCAGCTTGCCCGCATCCTGCTCCACATGGATGCGTTCGACGCCGATGGTCTTGGTCGCGTCCGGGTTCTTGTCATCGATCTGGATCTCGATCGCGCCTTCACCCACGATGGGGTGGTAAAGCTGGCTGATCTGGTAGCCCTGCGGAAGATCGGCGTAGAAGTAGTTCTTCCGGTCAAACCGCGACCACTTGTTGATCTGGGCGTTGATCGCCATGCCGGTGCGCACGGCCTGCCGGATGCATTCGCGGTTGGGCACGGGCAGCATGCCGGGCATTGCCGCATCGACCAGGCTGACCTGCGTGTTCGGTTCAGCCCCGAATGCTGTCGCTGCGCCGGAGAACAGTTTGGCATGGGTGGTGATCTGCGCATGGACTTCAAGGCCGATCACGACCTCCCATTCGCCGGTGTCGCCCTGGATACGATAGTCGCTCATGGTGTTGCCCGATAAGGTGTGAGTGTGCAGTTGGGAAGAGGTCAGTTGCCCGAAACTGGCGTTGAGGGAAATGAAGCAGCCTTGCGGCGCGACCACGCTCTCGCAGGGCGCTCAATCAGGACGGCGGCGGGCCATGCGGCCGCAAGGCAGATGGCGATGATTGTCAGCTTGGCGAGGTCTGCCTGCCAGTCCGGCCCCACCAATGTATCGGCTCCGCCAAATCGGGTTTCGGCGATGGTCATGCCCAGCCTGCCCTGCACCACGCCGAGCAGATCGAACACGCGCCCGATCACGAAGACATGGACCATGTAGAGCGCGTAGGACAGCGTACCGAGCAACTGGAACGGACGGGTTTCGAGGAGCTTTGACACCATCCCCTTGCCAATTGCCCCAAGGCCGACAAAGGCCACGGCGGCAAGATCAAACGCGGCAATATTGCCACTACCCCACAGAACGGCACCAAGCGCAACGAGCGCGGTGATTTCCAGTGCAGTAAACAGCGCCGAAGATGAATTTGCAGACGGGCGAAGCGCAGTGAAAACAGCATGCAGGGCCATGCCAAGACCGAAACCGGCGATGCCGCGTGCCAGGTCATAGGCAAGGCCCAGCGCTTCGGGATCAAGCAAGAGCATCGCCAGCGCCAGAGCTGCTGCGATCAGTGCCGCTGCCACCGCGCCTTGCCCCAGCCAGCGCCAAGCCAGCGCAGCGAGGACGTACAACACCATTTCGATGGAAACCGACCAGCTTGGGTGGTTCCACGCCATGCCTGTGATTGGCACGAAGCCATTGAGCAACAGCAAGGCGGCAGGCAGATCGGCGATGTCCTGACGCCCCGCGAGGATGCCGTTCACACGCATGTCTGGCCGTGCGAGCCCTAGCCCGGCCATCGCGATCAGGAACAGCGCCAGCATCACCGCGTGCAAAGGCCAGATACGACCCCAGCGGAGCCATGCGAACCGCAGGAATGAAAATCCGCCAGCAAGGCGTGTGCCGTAGGCCGAGGTAATCACGAAGCCGGAGATTACGAAAAACAAATCGACGAGCCTGCCGAAATTGATGTCCCATCCAGCGGCGGAAAGGCCCGAACTGGCCGGGATGTGGTGAAACACCACACCCAGCGCCGCAAGGCCGCGCAAGGCATCAAGGACCGGATAACGGGCGACCGCGCCCCCGCCATTGCGATCCTGCGCGAAAGTTACCACCACTTCTCCGGGCGCGCGGTGAATGCGGCGCGGGTCTCGATGGCCAGTCCTGCGTTGAGCACGCCCTGTTCGTCGAACGCCTTGCCGATCACTTGCAGGCCGAGCGGCAGACCGCTGCGGTCAAGCCCGGCCGGAACCGACATCGCGGGCAGACCTGCCAGACTGGCGGGCACCGAGAACACGTCGTTCAGGTACATTTCCAGCGGATCGGCGCTCTTTTCGCCCAGCGCGAAGGCCGAGGACGGCGCGGTGGGGGCAAGGATCACGTCGCACAACTTGAATGCTTCGGTGAAATCACGCGCGATCAGCGCGCGGACCTTCTGCGCCTGCGTGTAATAGGCATCATAGAAACCCGCCGAGAGCACATAAGTACCGATCATGATGCGGCGCTTCACTTCCGGCCCGAACCCTGCGGCGCGGGTGGCGGCGTACATGTCCTGCAAGCCCGCGCCATCGGGAAGGTCACGCAGGCCATAGCGCACACCATCGTAGCGGGCGAGGTTCGACGAGGCTTCGGCGGGTGCAATGATGTAATACGTCGGCAGCGCATACTTGGTGTGGGGCAGGCTGATCTCGACGATTTCCGCGCCTGCGTCCTTCAGCCAGGCGATGCCATCATCCCACGATTTCGCCACGTCCGGGTCCATGCCGTCGAGACGGTATTCGCGCGGGATGCCAACCTTGCGCCCACGCATGTCGCCGGAAAGGTTCGCCGTCCATTCCGGCACGGGCAGGTCAAGGCTGGTCGAATCCTTGGGATCGAACCCGGCCATGGCTTCGAGCATGATCGCGCAATCGGTCACATCACGCGCCATCGGGCCTGCCTGATCGAGCGACGAGGCGAAAGCGACGATACCCCAGCGCGAGCAGCGGCCATACGTCGGCTTGATGCCCGAAATACCAGTAAACGCAGCGGGCTGGCGGATCGAACCGCCGGTGTCAGTGCCGGTGGCCGCAGGTGCAAGGCGCGCGGAAACCGCAGTGGACGAGCCGCCCGACGAGCCGCCTGGTGCCAGCGGCGCGGTGTCGTTCGGCCGACGCCACGGCGAGATGACATTGCCGAAGGCGCTGGTTTCGTTGGAAGAACCCATCGCGAACTGATCGAGATTGAGCTTGCCCAGCATGCCCGCGCCTGCGTTCCACAGATTCCGCGAAACGGTCGATTCGTACTGCGGCTTGAAGCCTTCGAGAATTTTCGAGGCAGCGGTGGTCTGTACGCCATGGGTGGCGAACAGATCCTTCATGCCGATGGGCACACCTGCCATGGTGCCGAGCGGCTTTCCGGCAGCGCGGTCCGCATCAACCTGCGCTGCTGCTTCCAGCGCTTTTTCCGGCGTGGTGATGATGAAGGCATTGAGCGCGGACTGTGCCTCGGAAACCGCCGCGTTGAACGCGGTGGCCACTTCGGTGGCAGTGAAATCACCATCTACCACGCCCTTGCGGATGGCAGCGATGCCAAGATCGGTCAGATTGGTCATTATTCGATCACCTTGGGAACGCCGAAGAAGCCGTGTTCCGGCGCAGGGGCATTGGCCAGCACCGCATCGCGCATGTTGCCGCCGGTCAGCGGATCGGCGTTCACCACATCGTCGCGCAGCCGCTGTGTGTTGGGGATGACGGCAGTCATCGGCTCGATCCCGGTAACATCGACTTCGGCGAGCTGTTCGACCCAGGCGAGAATGCCGTTCAGTTCGGGCACCATCGCCTCAAGCTCTGCCTCGGAGACCTTTATGCGGGCCAGCGAGGCGATCTTTGCCACCGTGGCGGTATCTACGGACATGGTCGGATACTTTCAACGCGCGATAACATGGAAACGCCGCGCGCTACCAGAGCGCGCGGCGTGCTTCAAGCCGAGGCGAGACCGGATGGCCCCTCCCCCGGCGCGATCAGGGTTGTGGCGCGCCTTCGGGCATCGGCATCTCCTGGGGCATGCCCTGCGGCATACCGCCCGGAGCGCCACCTGCACCGCCCTGCATCTTCTGCATCTGTTCGAGCATCATGCGCTGCTGCTCAAGCTCGGCGGAGCTTTTGTAGTCGATCAGTTCGATTTCGAAAACGAGATCGCTGTTGGCAGGAATGACGACTTCGCCGGTCTGCGGATTGCGCTTCTCTTCGGCACCGTAAGCCTTGTCGGCCGGGATTTCGAGGACGTACTTGCCGCCCTTCTGCATCTTGGCCAGACCTTCGGAGAAACCGGGGATCACGGTTTCGAGCGGCAGCACGGCGCGCTCACCACGATCGAACTCCTTGCCGGTGGCCAGGCGACCGACATAGTTGATCAGAGCAACGTCGCTTTTGGTAGGCGATGCGCCGGCACCGGCCTTCACCGTTTCGATCGAAACGCCCTTGTAACGGGTGGCATAGGCAACGCCCGAACCGATCAGCACGGCGACGATCACGCCAAGCCATATCTTGGTGAGCGAGCCTTTGGCGACAGGCTGCAACGGAACGCGGGTGACTTCCGACATGTTTTCCCCCTGGAGTCGCGACTCGCACGAGTCGCGCCGGATTCGATGGGTCCCGGACACAGAAAAGGGCGCCGGGTTACGGCGCCCTCTTGGCCCAAGCGGGCCGAAACGGCAAGTAGCCAGATGGGGCGCGATGGCCCCTTCCGGTCCTACTTCGCGCCGTCACGTTCCTGGCGCTTGCGTTCAAGCTTGCGAGCGCGGCGAACGGCGGCAGCCTTCTCGCGAGCGCGCTTTTCCGACGGCTTTTCGAAGTGACGGCGCAGCTTCATTTCGCGATACACACCTTCGCGCTGCAGCTTCTTCTTGAGCGCACGAAGGGCCTGGTCGACGTTGTTATCGCGAACGAGAATCTGCATAAACCGCTATACCTCAATCTTACGGCGAGAGCCCGCTATGCCTGCGGGAGTCACCACAATTCATGGAAACACTAAACGGGCCGAATCCAACGGGATCGGCTCGGACCGGCGGGCCACTACCCAAATTGGGCAGCAAAGGCAAGCAAAGTCGTGCAATTCGCGCACTGACAGTCTAAGGGGCGCGGCATGAACCACCCTTCGACATTGCAGGCCTCTACGCTGGTCGCCCTTGGCGGCGCAAGCGGGGCGGTGCTGCGTTACCACGCCGGGCGCCTGATCGGCGTGGCTGCCGGTCCCAATGCCGTGTTCCCCTGGGGCACGTTTTCGATCAATTTTGCCGGAAGCCTGCTGATGGGCCTGCTGGCCGGATGGCTTGCCCGCCAGGGAACCGCCGGAGAAGTGTGGCGGCTGCTGGTCGGCGTCGGTGTGCTGGGCGGCTTTACCACGTTCTCGGCTTTCAGCCTTGAATCGGCATTGCTGATCGAAAAGGGCATGTTCGGCATGGCGGCACTCTATGCCGCCGGGTCAGTCATCGCAGGAATTGCAGGCTTGTTTATCGGCCTTTTCATTACAAGGGCCATCGCATGAGCAAGGCACCGAAGAAATCGGGCGACGATCACGTCCGCCAGTTCACCGTCCAGCATGACGATGACGACGTGCGGCTCGACCGCTGGTTCAAGCGCCATCTGCCGGAGGTTGGCTTTGCCATGGTATCGCGCTGGGCGCGCACCGGGCAGATCCGCGTGGACGGCAAGCGCGCTGATGTCGATACGCGGGTCCTGAAGGGCCAGGTCGTGCGTGTACCGCCGGGCGGCGCGCTACCTCCCGGTCCCAGGGGACCGCGTGTCCGCAAGCCGCTGACCGATGCCCAGATCGAACTCGCCGAATCGATGGTGCTGGAACAGGATCGCGCGGCGATCATCCTCAACAAGCCGCCGGGCCTTGCCACACAAGGCGGCAGCGGCACCTATGAGCATGTCGACGGACTGCTCGATGCGTTCGTGGGCGAAACCGATGCGCGCCCGCGTCTGGTCCACCGGCTCGACAAGGACACGTCGGGCGTACTGCTCATTGCGCGCTCGGCCAACAGTGCGGCGTTCTTTTCCAAGCGCTTTTCCGGCCGCACCGCGCGCAAGATCTACTGGGCGCTGATCGTCGGCATTCCCGATATCAAGGACGGCATGATCGAATTGCCGCTGTCCAAGCAGCCGGGCACCGGCGGCGAAAAGATGATGGTCGATGAAAGCGGCGAAGGGCAGTCTGCCCGCACCCGCTATCGCGTGATCAGCCGTGCGGGCAATTCGGCGGCATGGGTCGAGCTGCAACCGCTGACCGGCCGCACCCACCAGTTGCGCGTACATATGGCCGCCATCGGGCATCCGATTGTGGGTGATGGCAAGTATGGCGGGCAGGCCGCGTTCCTGACTGGCAGCATCAGCCGCAAGATGCATCTGCACGCGCGCCGCCTGCGGATCGAACATCCCGAAGGCGATCTGATCGACGTGACCGCCCCCCTGCCCGATCACTTCGCGGCCAGCATGGCGCAGCTTGGCTTCCACGAAGAAGACGGCGATCTGGCAATCGATCCGATCAAGCCGATCCCCGAAAAGACCATGCAAAAGCGCGCGGCCAAGGCGCATTCGAAGGAATACCGCAAGGAGCGCCGTGGCGAACGCCGCAAGCGCGCCGATGGCGGCACGGCTTCGGGCGGCGGCGGTCGCAAGGCCACAGGCAAGCGCGCCGTGGCCGAAGCGGCAGCGGCACCCAAGCGCAAGTCCGGCGTGAGGAAGCCCGTGGACGGTGCGCCCGCGCGGTCTGGCACAAAGCCTGTTGGCAAGCCCCCGCTTGGGGACAGGAAGCCTGCCCCGCGCAAGCCCGCTGCGGGCAAACCTGTCGGTGGCAAGTCAGCGGGTGGCAAACCGGCGGGCGACAAACCTGCGGGGCGCAAACCTGCGGGGCGCAAGCCTGCTGCCCCCCGCGCCGCGCCCGCACGGCCCAAGGGTCCGCCGAAGGGCAAGGCTGGCTGACGCGCGCCGATGCATCCCAACCCTGCCTTCCGCCATGACGACCGTGATCTGCATGAGGCGCTGATCGCGCAAGTCGGCTTCGGCATGGTGTTTGCTGCCACGCCCGATGGCCCGCGCGTCGCCCATGTACCGCTGCATTCGACCGGGGACGGGGCGGTGCAATTCCATCTGGCGCGCGGCAATGCGCTGGCGCGGCATCTGGACGGGATGACCGCGCTGGCGGTGGTCAACGGGCCGGACGGCTATGTTTCACCACGCTGGTATGCTGATCAGGCACAAGTCCCGACATGGAACTACGTGGCGCTGGAATTGGAAGGCCGGGTGCGGCGAATGGATCAGGACGGGCTGCTCGCCCTGCTCGAAAACCTGACCGCCGCAAACGAAGCGCGCATTGCCGATGGCAAGCCGTGGACGATGGACAAGACCCCGCCCGATGCCTTGCGCAAGATGATGACTGCCATCGTCGGCTTCGAGATGGAAGTGCAAGCGTGGCGACCCACGTTCAAGCTTTCGCAGAACAAGTCGGCTGAGGAGCGCACACAGATTGCCGCAGGGCTTGAAGCCGAAGGTTCTCCGGCGATGGCTGAACTCATGCGCAGGCTGATCCCATGAAATTGGCGATATTCGATTGCGACGGTACACTGGTGGACAGCCAGGCCGATATCTGTGCCGCGATGGACGCCGCATTTTCCGCTGCCGGTCTCGTCCCGCCCGAACGACACGCCACCCGCCGCGTCGTCGGTCTTTCACTGCATGAGGCGATGCGTCAGTTGCACCCTCAGGGCGCGCATGCGGTCCACGCTGACCTGACCCAGCTTTACAAGGATGCTTTCCGCGCGCGCCGCGATGCAGGCGCGGTAGGAGAGCCGTTGTACAAAGGTATCGCCGGGTTGATCGAGGAATTGTCGGACGACGGTTGGCAACTGGCCGTCGCCACGGGAAAGTCGGACCGTGGCCTTGCCCACTGCCTTGCCGCGCACGGGCTGACGAAGCATTTCGTATCGCTCCAGACCGCGGACCGGCACCCGTCGAAGCCCGATCCATCGATGATCGAACAATGCATCGCCGATGCGGGCGCAGACCGCGCGCGCACTGCGATGATCGGCGATACCGTCTATGACATCGCCATGGCCTGCAACGCCGGGGTAACCGGCTTCGGAGTGGACTGGGGGTATCACGATTCGCATGAACTGATCGCCGCCGGGGCTGCGGAAGTCGCCATCAGCGTTGGCCACTTGCGCGATCTGCTGAAAGGCATGGCATGACAACATCGCCCGACGATCTTGCGGCGAAGCGCTTCGCCGTTCTGCAACTGGCGCGCCTTTCGGGCGCGGTGCTGGTGCTGCTGGCGGTCGTCTTGATTGCAGGCAAGGCGCCTGCATGGGCCGCCGGCCTGCCGCCCGAAGCGGGCTATACCCTGGCCGCCATCGGCCTGATCGAATTCTACGCGCTGCCGCGCTTCCTTGCGCGCCGCTGGAGGTCTCCACGAGAATGAAGCGTTTTTACCGTGACGTGACCGTTGCCGAGGCCGCAGGCGGCTTCGGGGTGCATCTGGATGGACGGGCGATCAAGACGGTCAGCGCGCGTCCGCAGATCGTGCCAACGCGCGCGCTGGCGGAAGCCATGGCGCAGGAATGGGCGGAACAGGGTGACGAGATCAACCCGGCGCTGTTCCTTCTGCGCGACATGGCCGACTTTGCGCTGGACGTTGTTGCGCGCGATCCCGCAGCCGCCATCGAAAGCCTGCTGCCTTATGCCGATACAGACACGCTGTGCTATCGCGCAGAGCCGGACGAGGCTTTTGCTGCGCGCCAGCGGCTGATGTGGGAACCGTTGCTGACAGAGGCCGAAACGCGGCTTGGTGTGCGGTTCGTGCGGATCGCAGGCGTGATCCACAAGCCCCAGCCACCCGAAACGCTGGCGCGGCTGCGCGACGAACTTGCCATGCTGGATGCCTTTTCGCTGGCAGCGCTGCGCAATACCGCAGGCCTTGCCGCATCACTGGTGATCGGCCTTGCCGCGCTTGCCCCCAACGCAGACATCGACGCGCTGTGGGATGCCGCCAATCTGGAAGAAGACTGGCAGGCCGAACTCTGGGGCAAGGACTGGGAAGCCATCGAACTGCGCGCCAGGCGTGCCGCTGCCTTTGCCGCAGCGGCCCGGTTTGCGGCGCTGGCGCGGGGTTAGCCCACCCACTCCGCCACGGCCTGCGCGACGGTGTTCGCGGCTTCGTTCAGCGCCGGGCCGACGTATTTCGCCTCGGCATCGGTGACCGGGACCACGCTTTCGAAGCGGCGGGTTTCGATTCTGCCCCCGCCGGTTTCCTTGATCGCATCGTAGCGGACAATCGCAGAGCGGGTGCGCGCGTCATAGCCCATGTCCAGTAGACGCCCCGAAAGTTTCGGTCCGTCACTGCCCGGATCGCCTTCGATCACCAGCCGATTGCCTCTGGCCCGGATCGTTTCCGCCAGCAGGCGCTGGAACAGCCGCGAGGGGCGTTCCACCCACATCGTCTTCTTGAGATAGGCGACATTGGCGTCATCGATCTGCACCGGAACGCGATTGACCGCAAGCCGCGCTTCGGCCGCAGGTTCGATCACGGCCAGCGCGGTGCCGAACGTACCGCTTGATGTCGCGCCCGCGGCGGGTGCGCTGGTCGGGCGGAGCGAGAGCAGCGTGTCGGGCACCTTCGGGCCAAGGCTGACACAGCCCGCCAGCGCGGTGGAGAGCGACATCGCGATCAGGGTTTTGCGGATCATCTCTCTCGCCTCCTCAGTTCTTGTAATCGGGCAGCTTGGGACCGCCCACGAAGCCACCGACACCCTGGTCGTTGATCCGGTCGGTGACCTCGCGCAGCGACTTGGTGGTCGCCTGCAAATCACGGATCGCGGCTTCGGCAGCGGGCAGGGTGCGTTCGTTCAACTGGCGCGCGGCAGGGCGCGCCTCGCTCAGCGTTACTTTCAATTCATTGGCCGCGCCCTCGGCCGATTTCAGCGTCTGGCGCATCTGCCGGGCAAGGCCGTTGCCTTCATCATTGATCATGGAATCAGCCGAATTGGTCAGCTTCTCGAAGCTTACCAGGGCATAGTTGGCCTGCCGCAAGGTCGCCTGCAGTTCCGCCATTGTCCGCTTCACGTCGGGTGAAGCATCAGCAAGGTTCCCACTGAGCTTGTCGGTATTGGTCAGGATGTTCTCGATCGACTTCTGGTTCTTGTCCGAAAGCACCATCGTCAACCGCTCGGTCAGCGTCGCCAGCCGTTCAAGCAGAAGCGGTGCGTTGGACAGGATTTCGCCAAGGCCGGAACGCTTGGTCGGGATCACGGGAACACCTTCAGGGCAGGTCGCGCGCTTGTTTTCGCGCGGACATTCGATGGCAGGCGCCCCCTTTACCGCACCCGAAAGCTGAATCGTGGAAACCCCGGTGAAGCTGCCCTGCAAGCTGGCGGTGGTGCCCTGCAGGATCGGGACCTTGCGATCGACCGCAATCCGCACCCGCACGAATTCGGGATCGCGCTCCCACAGTTCGATGTTCTTGACCTGCCCGAACGGTACACCTGAAAACGATACCTCCGATCCCTTTGCCAGCCCATCGACCGACTGCTTGAAGAAGATATCGTATTCAGCCAGTTCGCCCTGGTTCAGGCGTGCGATCCAGATGGTCAGCATGGCCGTTGCCGCCAGCAGCGCCAGTGTGACCAGACCGACCCATATGTGGTTTGCCCGCGTTTCCATGGCCTGTCCTTATGCCTCGCCCTTTACCGGCGCATTGCGTTGTGGCGTGTCGTCCGCCGCCACGTTTGCGCGCACGGCATCGTGCCGTGCCTGCGAATCCTGAGCGGCCCGCCCGCGCGGACCGTTGAAATATTCCTGAATCCACGGATGATCGAGCGCGAGCAATTCTTCGATGGTGCCCACCGCAATCACCTTCTTGTCAGCGATTACCGCCACCCGGTCGCATATCTCGTACAGCGTATCAAGATCGTGCGTGATCAGGAACACGGTAAGGCCTAGCGTCTGCTGCAATTGCAGGATCAACTGATCGAACGCCGCTGCTCCGATGGGATCGAGGCCCGCGGTCGGTTCATCCAGGAACAGCAGTTCAGGATCGAGCGAAAGCGCCCGTGCCAGTCCGGCGCGCTTCTTCATGCCGCCTGAAAGTTCGGACGGATACTTGCTGGTCGCGTCCGCCGGAAGGCCGGACAGCAGCACCTTGTAGCGCGCGATTTCGTGGCGCAGTTCATCGTTGATCTCAGGATAGAACTCGCGCAGAGGCACTTCGACGTTTTCGGCCACGGTCAGCGTGGAAAACAGCGCCCCGCCCTGAAACAGCACCCCCCAGCGGCTGCGAATGTCGATATCGGCATCGTCGCGCGCATCGGTGATCGACTGGCCAAGCACTTCGACTTCGCCCGATTCCGGCGTCTGCAATCCGATGATCGTCCGCATCAGCACCGATTTGCCCGTGCCCGATCCACCAACGACGCCGATGATCTCGCCCTTGCGCACATCGAGATCGAGACCATCGTGAATGACGTTTTCGCCAAACACGTTGCGGATGCCGCGAACGCGGATGGGGTAATCGCCCTCAAACGCATCGGGCATGTCGGGCAATTCCTGCACGGCTGCCTCTGGGGTTTGAACCTCGGCCATCAGCCCCACCCGATTTCCGTGAAGAACACCGCGAAGAACGCATCAAGCACGATCACGGTGAAAATGGCCATGACCACCGCAGCCGTGGTGCGTGTGCCCACTTCCTCGGCGTTGTTCTTCACCTGCATGCCCTGATAGCATCCTGCCAGCGCCACGATCAGGCCGAATACCGGAGCCTTGGTGATGCCCACCCAAACGTCATGCAGCGGCACAACTTCCTGAATGCGCGCCAGGAAGGTGAAAAACGGAATGCCAAGCGTGAGGCTGGAGAGGAACGCGCCGCCAATGATTCCCAGAAATGCCGAATAGAAGCCGAGCAGCGGCATCATCAGCATGGTGGCAAGAATGCGCGGAACGACCAGCGCATCCATCGGCGAGACGCCGATCGTGCGCATGGCGTCAACTTCTTCGGTCAGCTTCATCGTGCCGAGTTGCGCGGCAAAAGCCGAGCCGGAGCGGCCCGCCACCATGATCGCGGTCATCAGCACGCCCAGTTCGCGCAAGGTGAGGCGGCCAACGAGGTTTACGGTGTAGATCTCCGCCCCGAACTGGCGCAATTGCACCGCGCCCTGCTGTGCGATCACGATGCCGACAAGGAAGCTCATCAACCCGATGATGGCGAGCGAATTGACCCCGACCAGTTCCATCTGATGGACCAGGGCCTTGATTCGGAAGCGCGAGGGGTGGCGGGCCAATGAGCCGACCGAGAGCACGATCTGGCCAAGAAAGCCGATCACGCGCAGGAAGCCCATGCCCAGCCCGATCATCACATCGCCGACATGTTCGGGTACGCGCTGCAACAAAGGCAGGCGCGGGGCGCGGATCGAATGGGCGTTGGAATCGGCCTTGCTGATCGCATCAATCAGTTTCTGCGGCTCTTCCTTGCACCCCACGATCTTCGCGCCGGTATCGCGCGAAAGGCGCCACACCGTCCACGCGCCGACAGTATCCATGACGGTAACCGCAGAAACATCGATTTCCGCAAGGGAATCGTCCAGATCACGCAGGCTGCGGTCGGCCACGCCCAGCGCAGACACGGTCATAGGCCCGCTGAAAACGAGCACCGCCCCCTGGTCCCCGGACCGCGGCGTAAGCTGAAAATCTGTTAAAGCCCGCATGTTGTCCGCTTCATGCGGGAAATCTGGCAAGGCGACAAGTGCAACACATGCGCCATAACGCGGGAACTGTGCGGAAGGTTCCGCGCGGGAACCGCTTGTGCACTTGCAGCCACGCATGCCAGATGGCAAGGCGCGGCCCCATGAGCGCACAGAATCCCGCAGGAAACGATCCCGCAGAACTCGCCAAGACTTTCGAGCCGGCCGGCCTTGAAGCCAAATGGTATGCCCATTGGGAACAGAACGGTCTGTTCCGCCCCAAACGCCCCGACGCTGCGCCCTTCACCATCGTGAACCCCCCGCCGAACGTGACCGGCAGCCTCCACATCGGCCACGCGCTGGACAACACGTTGCAGGACGTGATGATCCGTTACGAACGCCTGCGCGGCAAGGATGCCTTGTGGGTGGTCGGCACCGATCACGCAGGCATCGCCACGCAGATGGTGGTCGAACGCCAGATGGAGGCGAAACAGGACAAGCGCACCAATTACACGCGCGAGCAGTTCATCGAAAAAGTCTGGGAGTGGAAGCACGAGAGCGGCGGCACGATCACCGGCCAGCTTCGCCGCCTCGGCTGTTCGATGGACTGGAGCCGCGAACAGTTCACGATGGACCCGCACTTCACCAAGGCCGTGGTCAAGGTGTTCGTGGACCTGCACAAGAAGGGCCTGATTTACCGCGACAAGCGGCTGGTGAACTGGGACCCCAAGCTGAAGACCGCGATTTCCGACCTTGAGGTGGAAACCCGCGAGACGCAGGGCGGCTTCTGGCACTTCAAGTATCCGCTGGCTGACGGCGTGACTCGCGATGACGGGCTGGACTACATCGAGGTCGCCACCACGCGCCCCGAAACGATGCTGGCCGATATGTGCGTGGCGGTTCATCCTGAGGATGCACGGTACAAGTCGGTGATCGGCGCGTTCATTGATCAGCCGCTGACCGGGCGTCGCCTGCGCGTCGTCGCCGATGAACACGCCGACCCGGAACTGGGTTCGGGCGCCGTGAAGATCACGCCGGGGCATGACTTCAACGACTTCGAAGTGGGCAAGCGCGCCGGGATCAAGGCGGGTGACATGCTCAACATGTTCGATGCCGAGGCCAAGGTGGTGCAGACCGCGGACGGACTGGTGCCGGACGAATTCATCGGCATGGACCGCTTCGACGCGCGCAAGCTGATTGTGGAACGGATGAAGGAACAAGGTTTCCTCATCCCGCACATCACGAAGGACAAGGAAGGCAACGAAGTTGCCGCCGATTTCGAACCGCGGACGATCCAGACACCGTTCGGTGATCGTGGCGGCGTGGTGATCGAGCCTTGGCTGACGGATCAGTGGTATGTCGATGCCGAGACCTTGGCTCAACCGGCCATTGAAGCGGTGAAGTCCGGCGCGGTGGAAATCGTGCCCAAGACCTGGGAAAAAACCTTTTTCAACTGGATGGAAAACATCCAGCCCTGGTGCGTTTCGCGGCAACTGTGGTGGGGACACCGGATTCCGGCGTGGTATGGACCCAGGAAAGATGACGACGGTTTGCTCGTCCACACAGTTAGGCCCGTCCGCGATACAGGATCACTAAGGCAATGTTTTGTTGCTGAAGATGACGCTTCCGCACTCCAAAAAGCACAAGACTATTACGGAGATGACTTCGAGGTTCGCCTAGATTCGGACACTGAGCGCGAAGTTAATCGACTGAGTTTCCAAACCTCAGAAAACAAACGTCGAGTGTTCTTAACCCGCGACCCAGACGTCCTCGACACATGGTTCTCCTCCGCGCTGTGGCCGTTCGCCACGCTCGGCTGGCCCGAAGACAATCCTCCCCGGCACGGGGAGGGGGACCATGCGCAGCATGGTGGAGGGGACTCTCCGGATCATGCCACCCCCTCGGCGTCGCGCCCGGACGATAGCCCCCTCCACCACCCTGCGGGCGGTCCCCCTCCCCGTGCCGGGGAGGATCGTTCGCTCCTTGCCAAGCACTACCCCAACGACCTGCTCGTTTCCGGCTTCGACATCCTGTTCTTCTGGGATGCCCGCATGATGATGATGGGGCAGGCGATGACCGGGCAGAACCCGTGGAAAAAGCTCTACCTCCACGGCCTTGTCCGCGCGGCTGACGGCGCGAAGATGTCCAAGTCCAAGGGCAACGTGGTCGACCCGCTGCTGCTGATCGACAAGTACGGGGCCGATGCGCTGCGCTTCTTCATGTGCGCCATGGAAAGCCAGGGCCGCGACGTGAAGATGGATGAGCGCCGCGTCGAGGGTTACCGCAACTTTGCCACGAAGCTGTGGAACGCCGCGCGCTTCTGCCAAAATGTCGGAATAGGGGCTAGCTCGTCAGTAGCAGCTCCTACTGCAACCTCCGCAGTCAATAAATGGATCATCGGCGAAGTGGTGGAAACCGTCGCCGCGCTCGATCAGGCGATGGCCGACCTGCGCTTCGATGCGGCGGCGAACACCGTCTATCACTTCGTCTGGGACCAGTTCTGCGACTGGTACATCGAATTCCTCAAGCCGATTTTAGGCGCGGTGAGCGACCCTATCCTGGAAGGTGAGACTCGCACTGTCGCGGGTTGGGTTCTCGACCAGATCCTCGTTATGCTCCACCCATTCATGCCTTTTGTTACAGAAGAACTGTGGCATTCACTTGGTGACCGCGAGAGTGAGCTGATCGTAGCTGCGTGGCCGAAACCTGAAACAACAATCGATGCAGCAGCTAAACGTGAGGTCGAATGGCTGATTGCACTCGTGTCCAATATTAGAACCGCCAAGAACGAACTGGGCATTGCACCGGGCGCGCGGCTGGAAGCCTACCTGCCCGAACCATCGGCGCAAACGCGCGCGATCATCGAAGCCAATCCGGCAGCGATCGAGCGCCTCGCCCGCCTGACCGCAATCCGTTTCGAGGCAGCGCCTGCGGGCGCGGCGATGCAGATCGGCGCGGGCGATGCGAACCTGATCGTGCCGCTGGAAGGCGTGATCGACATCGCGGCGGAAAAGGCCCGTCTGGAAAAGGCGCTGGCGGTTTCGCAAAAGGAAGCCAAATCCTTGGAAGGCCGCCTCTCGAACGCATCATTCGTCGAAAAGGCCAAGCCCGAAGCCGTCGAAAAGGCCCGTGCCGACCATGCGATGCATGCCGCCGAGGCCGAGCGTCTGGCCGCAGCGCTGAAGCGGCTGGGGTGACGAATCGCAACGCCCATCCTCCCCGGCACGGGGAGGGGGACCGCGCGAAGCGTGGTGGAGGGGACTCTCCTCCCACGCAACGCCAGGACGATAGCCCCCTCCACCGCCTGCGGCGGTCCCCCTCCCCGTGCCGGGGAGGATGGCGTTTGCTGTTGCCGTCATGCTGACCCTCGCCACCGTCAATCCCGGCGAACCGGAAATCTTCGCATCGTTGCAGGGCGAAGGGCCATCCATGGGGCGGCCTTCGATCTTCGTGCGCCTGTCACGTTGCAACCTTGCCTGCCGCTGGTGCGACACCGCCTACACTTGGCGCTTCACCGGGGATAATCGCCCCCACCGCGATGAAGTGGCGTTCGAGCGTGGCGACAACCAGTTGGCGCTCGACGAGGCGGAGGTTGCCGCGCTGATCCTTGGGCACCCGGAAGACCGGCTGGTCATCACCGGCGGCGAACCCTTGCTGCAAGGTGCCGCACTGGTGCGTCTGGTGGAGCACTTGAAGGACGCGCGGCCCGGCCTGAATATCGAGATCGAGACGAACGGAACGGTTGCCCCTCACCCGGCGCTGGACCCGCTGGTGGATCAATACAATGTCAGCCCCAAGCTGGCCCATTCGGGCAATGCGGCAGACCTTGCACTGCCGCCCGAACGGCTTGAGGCATGGGCCAGCGATCCGCGCGCATGGTTCAAGTTCGTGGTTGCGACGCCTGCGGACCTTGCCGAAATCGCCGCGCTACAGCATCGTTACCGGATTGCCGCCGATCACCTGTTCGTAATGCCCGAAGGCACGACCAGCGCAACCTTGCGCGAACGGTCACGCTGGCTGGCCGAAGAGGCGCTGGAGCGCGGCTGGCGCTTTACCGACCGCCTGCACATCCATTTGTATGGCGATACGCGAGGGACGTGAGCGCGACGCGATAGTTACAGACGCAGATCAGAACGGAATATCGTCGTCCAGATCTTCGCCGAAACCGCCGCCTGTCGCAGCGCCGCCACCAAAGCCGCCGGACGAACCGCCGCCGCCGCCCTGATTCCAGCCGCCGCCTGCGCCACCGCGTGAACCGCCGCCCGACGAGCCGCCTTCATTCCAGCCGCCCGAACGGCCACCACCGCCGCCGCCGCCGCCCGGTGCACCATCGAGCATGGTCAGCACCGCGCCGGGGCCTTGGAGCACGACTTCAGTGGAATAGCGATCCGCACCGGACTGGTCCTGCCACTTGCGCGTACGCAACTGGCCTTCGATATAGACCTTGCTGCCCTTCTTGAGGAAGCGTTCGGCAACGCCTGCAAGCCCTTCACCGAAGATGGCGACGGTGTGCCATTCGGTGCGCTCCTGCTTTTCGCCGGTGTTGCGATCCTTCCAGCTTTCCGAAGTGGCGATGCGCAAGTTGCACACCTTGCCGCCATTCTGGAACGAGCGCGTTTCAGGGTCTGCCCCCAGATTGCCGACGAGGATGACCTTGTTGACGCTGCCTGCCATCGAATCGAGTCCCTTGTGATCTGGCGGTTTGCCTAGCGCATCGGCATAGGCTGCGGCGAGTCAGATGACCGAGTTTTCCCTATGGTTTCGCTTTGCGGTAGCGCAGCTTTGAAAGTGTTTTGGGTTTCGCGCAAAGGCGCAAAGAGAAGAAAGGCGCGAAGGGGTTTTTCTGCCCGGCAGGGCCTTAACTTGAACTCGGCGGTACGCGGAATTGGTGAAATTGAGGGGGTGTGCCGCAGGAGCGACACCTTCGCGCCTTCCTTCTCTTTGCGCCTTTGCGCGAACAAACTTAAAACCTTCTCAGCGCCATCTACGCCTCTGCGCAAAACCGAAACTAACCCAACCTTAAAGCAGTAGCAGTCCAGAACGTGGCGAAGGCCGCAAGGTAGGCAAGTGCGAAGAGATAGGCGAGCATGAAGGCGGGCCACTTCCAGCCGTTCGTCTCGCGCCGTGCGACGGCGATGGTCGAAAGGCACTGCGGCGCGAACACGAACCAGGCGAGGAACGACAGCGCCATGGGCAGGGTCCAGCGTGACTTGAGCTGATCGCCCAGCGCCATCGCCTGCGCATCTTCATCGTCGCTGGTGCCGACCGCGTAAGTGGTGGCGAGCGAACTGACCGCCACTTCGCGCGCGGCCATGGCGGGGATGATCGCCAGGCTCATGTCGCGGTTGAAGCCGATGGGTTCGAGAACGACCGAAAGTCCGTTTGCCAGCGTGCCCGCGACCGAGGCGTTGATCTGGTCCTGCCCCGGTTCGGCGCGCGGGAAGTTCAGCAGTATCCAAAGCGCGATGGTGACCGTGAAGATCATCGTGCCTGCGCGGCGCAGGAATATCCACGCGCGCTGCCACAGGCCGATGGCAAGGTCCTTGATCGTGGGCAGCTGGTACTTGGGCAGTTCCATGATGAAGCCCGAAGCCGCCCCCTTGGTCACCGAACGGCGCAGGACCAGCGCGACGACCATCGCGCCGACGATCCCGGCAACATAGAGGGCGAACATCACCAGCCCCTGAAGCCCTATGCCGGGTCCGACCGAAGTGTTGGGAATGAACGCCGCGATGATGACGGCGTAGACCGGCAGGCGCGCCGAACAGGTCATCATCGGCGCAATCAGGATCGTGGTCAGGCGGTCCTTGGGATCGGTGATGCTGCGCGTGGCCATGATGCCGGGAATGGCGCAGGCAAAGCTGGACAGCAGCGGAATGAAGCTGCGCCCGGAAAGGCCGACGCCCGCCATCATCCGGTCCATCAGGAAAGCGGCGCGGGCCATGTAGCCGGTCGCCTCCATCGTCAGGATGAAGAAGAACAGGATCACGATCTGCGGCAGGAACACGACGACCGAACCGACGCCGGCGATGATCCCGTCCGTTACCAGATCACGCAGCAGGCTTTCCGGGACGCTGGCCCGGACCAGATCGCCCAGCGCCGATACGCCCGCGTCGAGTCCATCGGCAAACGGCGTGGCCCAGGTGAACACCGCCTGGAACACCACGAACAGCAGCGCAAACAGGATCGGCGGCCCGGCCCATGGATGCAGCAGCAGCTTGTCCATCCGCGCGTGAATACGGTGCTTTGCGGTTTCCGAAATGATCGCCGCGTTGGCGATTTCATGCGCAAGCATCCGCCGTTCGGGCAGAGTCACATGCGGGCGCGGTGCCGCTTCATGCGCGGTCGCACGGTCGCGGGCCTCGCCGATGGCACTGGCCAGTTCGTTCAGGCCACGGCGGCGCACAGCGACTGTCGGAATCACAGGAACGCCCAGCGCCCCTTCCAGCGCGGCGGGATCGAGCACCAGCCCGTCACGCTCGGCCAGATCGACCATGTTGAGCGCAACCACCGTGGGTCGGCCCAGTTCGATCACTTCCTGCGCAAACACCAGATGCTGTTCGAGGTTCGAGCTATCGAGCACCAGCACGATCACGTCGGGCCTGGCCTGCCCCGCCTGTTCGCCCATGATGACCTTGCGGGTCACCTCCTCATCGGGACTGGTGGAATCAAGGCCATAGGAACCGGGCAGATCGACCAGCTCGACAGGTTCGCCCGTGGGCAGCAGCAACCGCCCCGCCTTCCGCTCCACCGTGACGCCGGGATAGTTGGCAATTTTCTGGCGCGCGCCGGTCAGCGCGTTGAACAGCGCGCTCTTGCCCGCATTGGGATTGCCGACAAGGGCTGCGACGATGGGCATACGGCTCATGCGATGGCGGTTTGCGTGATGGGTTCGACTGTCATCGCCCGTGCGTGGACGCGGCGCAGCGCCACGGTCATCCGGCCGATCTCCACGGCCAGCGGATCGCGCCCCATGAACACGCCGCGATAGGCCAGCGTTACCCGCGCGCCCACATCAAGGCCAAGCGCCTGCAGCCGCTGCGCCTCTTCAGCGACAAGCGTGGACCAATCAACCGACGCGATTCGCGCAGGCGTGCCAAGGGGGAGTTCGTCGAGTGTCACCCGACCGCGCTGCCATAGCACGAAAGACTTTGCAAGTCATTCGCAATAGAATTGCGCTGCATCAAAAATGCTGGGTCAGGATAGGACGCTTCGCGCAGAGGCGCAGAGGAAGCAAAGGCCGCCGGGATGTAGCTCTGGGCGAACAAGAACCCTATTTTTGCAGACGCCGGGCTTGGCGCAAGTGACGATCAAAAGGCTGCCTTGCCGCAAGCGCCACCCCTTTGCGCTCTCTGCTTCCTTTGCGCCTCTGCGCGAAACCGACTTCAGGTCGCTGGATAACGCAGACGGCCAAGCAAGCGGGTAAACGAGAACGTCTCACCCTCGCGCGGCTTGGTCAACTTGGCCTTGGCCTTTTCAAACTTCATCACGCCATCGATCCGGCGATCGAGGAAGGCGCGGGCGTCGGCGTGATTGTCGCTGGTATCGCTTGCGAACACCGAGAGCGTCGCGGCATAGATCGCGCCCAGCGTCAGGCGCTTTGTATAGTGATTGTAATCGGTGGCGGTATCGCCCGCCAGCCGCCACATCCTGTCGGCACTCGACCAGCCGAGGCGGGTGGCGGCGGCGACGTTCTGCGGCATGGCCATGATCGCCAGCGCCCGGCGAAGGGCCTCCTCCTTGCCCACCAGCGCATCGAGCCGGAACTGGACAAGGCGGCGGATGCGTTCGCGCATCGGCAGGTTGGACAACTGCACCTGCGGCAACGCTTCGGCCATGTCGGCATCGATCCGGGCGATCCATGCGGAAATCATCGCCATCGCGCCGCCATCGAAGGCAAATCGGGCGACTGACGGATCAACACCTTCCACCCCGGCGGCTGCGGTTACGGCGGCGTCGGTCCAGCCGTCGAATACGGCGGATTCGGCAATTGCCGGGGCAATGCGAAGGCGGAGGGCGTCAAGGCTGAAATCTTCGGTCATGGTCAGAAAGACGGCCCGTAGGTTTTCTTGGGACCAGCGGCCTTGACGTCCTTTGTGGCACGTTCGATTTCGCCCAGCACGGGGCTGCTCTTGCCTTCAAGCACCGCGTAATCGCGCGCCGAGCGGCCGGAGTTGTCGGGACGGTCGGGATTGGCACCTGCCTTGATCAACAGACGGACGAGGGCGAGGTCGCGGCGGTGGACGGCGCTGATCAACGGAGTCTCGCCGGTATTGTTCGCATCTTCAACGCGCGCGCCGGATTTGATCAGTTCGTCCACGCCTTCGATAAAGCCAAGCTCGCAAGCCTGTACCAGCGGAGTCATGCCCTTGTTGTCGCGAATATTCACGTTCGCACCCTTGCCGATCAGGAATTGCATCCACGTCAAGTCGCGCCGCGCAACCACGATATGCAGTGCCGAATGGCCGGTGGTAACATCGCGCGTATTGATGATCTGGGTGCCCGGCTCATTGAGGGCCTCGGTGACCTTATCGCCCTCTTTCTTGCGGACGGCTTCCAGAAACTTGTAGCTGTCGGAAAACTGGGCCTGCGCAGGAATAGAGACCGCAGCGGCGAGCAGGATCGCCAGAATGGCGGATGCCCTGCGCATGATCGACAGCATTGTTTCCTCCTGTTGCGTGCCCCTGCCCTGTCGGGCCTGACGGACTCGCCTCTTGCAAGGGCACGGTTAGCAGAGCATGAACCGCCGCGCCATGGCCCACAACCTTCGATCCCTTTTCGCCGCGATTGCCGCAACCTGCACTTTCGCACTTGCCGCCTGCGGAGGCGCGCCCACTGAAAGCCCACCGTTGCAAGGCGCGACGATCGGCGGCGATTTCACGCTGACGGGAAAGGATGGAAAGCCGGTACGCTACGCCGATTTTTCCGGCAAATACCGCATCGTCTATTTCGGCTACACGTTCTGCCCGGATGTGTGCCCGATCGATCTGCAGAACATCGCCCAAGGGCTGAGGCTGTTCGCGAAGGACAAGCCTGAGGCCGCAGCGAAAATCCAGCCGATATTCATCACCATCGATCCCGAACGCGATACCCCGCAAGTGGTCGGCGCTTATGCTGCCAATTTCGGCCCTTCGGTCATCGGCCTTTCGGGCACGTCCGAACAGATCGCCGCCGTAGCCAAGCAGTGGGCGGTCTATTATGAGAAGCGCGATGGTGGGTCCCCCACCGAATACCTGATGGACCACAGCCGCGCGGCCTATCTGATGGGACCGCAGGGCGAACCGATTGCGCTGCTGCCTGCTGAAAAAGACGCCAAGGCCGTGGCTGCGGACCTCGCCAGATGGGTGCGCTGATCGCCCGATGAGCGCAGACCCGTTCTGGAACCGTCCGGTCGAAACGCTGAACCGCGAACAGTGGGAGGCGCTGTGCGATGGCTGCGGCAAGTGCTGCCTGCACAAGCTGGAAGACGACATCACCGGCGAAGTCTACCACACCAATGTCTCATGTCGTTTGCTTGACCTCAAGACCGGGCGTTGCAGCGATTACAAGCATCGCCGCGTCTATGTGCCCGATTGCCTGCGGTTGACGCCCAAGCTCGCGCGTGATCTGCCGTGGTTGCCCGATACCTGCGCCTATCGCCTGCGCGCCGATGGCGATCCGCTGCCAGACTGGCATTACCTGATTTCGGGTGATCGCGAGGCAGTGCATCGGGCAGGGCAATCCGTCATCGGCAAGGCGATCAGCGAAACGGTTTCAGGGCCGCTGGAAGAGCATGTCGTTCCGGCGGACTACTTCGATGGCAAAGGCACCCGCGATGCTTGACTGGCTGCGCCGTGCCGATACCCGCGCAAAGGAAACCCCTGCTCCACGCAAGGTAGCAGTACGCGCGCCCGCCCCAAGGACGGTCGTGGTGGGAGAACGCGAATTGCCGCTGGTCATCCGCAAGCTGGGCCATGCCCGCCGGATGACGCTGCGGCTGGCCCCCGATGGCAGCGAGGCACGGGTTTCGATCCCGGCATGGGGCCGCGTCGGCGATGCAGAGGCCTTCGCGCGGGATCGTGCGGACTGGCTGGCGGGCCAGCTCGCCAATCTTCCAGAAGCGCGGATGATCGCGCCCGGCACCACCCTGCACTTGCGCGGCGAGGCGCTGGTGATCGCCTGGACCGAGGCGGCACGGCGCAAGCCGGTGATCGAGGGCGGTGCCGTCGTCATCGGTGGCCCGCGCGAATCGTTGAGCCGCCGCTTGCAGCGATGGCTCGAAGCCGAAGCCCTGGCATTGCTCGCGATCGATCTGGCCCACTATTGCACGAAGGCGGCTCATGCGGTCCCGCGCCTCACACTGTCGCGGGCGCAACGGCGCTGGGGCAGTTGCGCAGCGGACGGTGCGATCCGCATCAACTGGCGGCTGATCATGGCGCCGGATTTCGTCCGGCGCTCGGTCGTTGCGCATGAAGTGGCGCACATGACGCACTTCGATCACAGTCCAGCCTTCCACGCCCATCTGGAAATGCTGTTCGAAGGAGACGTGGGAGCGGCCAATCGCTGGCTGAAACGGAACGGGCGTTCGCTTTATGCGCCTTTCGGCTGACGCAGAAGGGTAGCGCAAGCCGCCCGCACGCCCTATCTAGGCGCGCATGAAAGCCTTTTTCCGCAATGTTTCGCCACGCCGCGCCCTGGTTGATCTGTGGCAGGTGCTTGGCGCTCCCAGCGAATACCGCACGATTGCGCTGGTACTGTCCGCAGCGGTGACCGGCGGCATCTTTTTCGTGATGAGCAACCAGGGCGGACGCGGGCTGCCGCTGCCACCAAAGGTGGTCTATTTCCCCAGCTTCATCGAAGGCCGCACCGACGCCGAAATCCTTGCGGAGAACCGTGCGGCTACAGCCAAGGCCCGCGCCGAGGAAGCCGAAGAGGAAGCCAGCCAGGAACGCGTTCGCCAGATGTATCGCGCGGTGGGCAACGCAACCGGCGTCGATACGGTGGACGCCTATGAAAAGGGCAAGGCCGAACGCGCCGCCGAAAAGGCCCGGATCGATGCCCAGCGCAAGTCGATCCTCGACAAGCACCTGATCGACAATCCCGTGTTTGACAAGGCCCAACAGGCAGAGCAAACTGAAGCGCAATGAGCCGCGCCGATGATCTGCGCTGGCTCGATGCGGCTGCTGCGCTGGCCCTGCGCGGACGTCCGCTGAGCCGCCCGAATCCGGCGGTCGGCGCGGTTATCATCAGAGATGGAGTAGTCGTCGGGCGCGGATGGACGCGCACCGGCGGCAGGCCCCATGCCGAAGCGGAAGCCTTGGCCATGGCGGGCAATGCCGCGCGCGGAGCAACGCTTTACGTCACGCTGGAACCGTGCGCCCATGCCAGCCAGCGCGGGCCTTCGTGCACATCGCTGGTGCTTGGCAGCGGTCTTGCCCGCGTGGTGATCGGTGTGGAAGACCCCGATCCACGCACGGCAGGCAGCGGCATTGCGGCATTGCTGGAAGCAGGCATATCCGCTGAAATACTGCCCTCCCCCGCCGCGCGCACCTCACTGGCGGGATATCTCAAGCGCTCGGCGATGGGGCGGCCGCACATTACGCTGAAACTGGCCACGTCACTCGATGGCAGGATCGCGCTGGCCGATGGATCGAGCCAGTGGATCACCGGGCCGGAGGCGCGCGCGCATTGCCATGTAGAGCGCGCGCGAACCGATGGGATACTGGTCGGCGGCGGCACCCTGCGCGCCGACGCGCCGCGCCTTGATGTGCGGCTGCCGGGTCTTGAAGCCCGCAGCCCGCAGCGCATGGTCCTGACACGCGGAGCCGCGCCCGAAGGCTGGACCGCCGTGCCCGACATTTCGGCGCCCGCTGCATTCGGCGATGCGCAGTATCTGTTCGTGGAAGGCGGCGGGCAAGCCGCAGCGGCCTTCATCGAAGCAGACATGGTTGACCGGCTGCTGATCTATCGCGCGCCGATCATTGTCGGCGCTGGCCTGTCCTGCATCGGCGACATCGGCCTCGCCTCGTTGACACAAGCCCACGGTCGTTGGCGCAATGTGGACCGTCGGACGCTTGGCAGCGATGCGCTGGACGTCTACGAACGCGTCCGCTGAAGGAGATTTTGCAATGTTCACCGGGATCGTCACCGAAGTCGGCAATATCCTCGCCATAGACGACAAGGGCGACCGCCACGTCACGATCTCGTGTGCAATGGACCCGGCCAAGATCGCTATCGGTGCCTCTATTGCCTGCTCCGGCGTGTGCCTGACCGTCGTGGACAAGGGCGGGATTGCGGGCGAAGGCTGGTTTGCCGTGGACGTTTCGGGCGAGACGGTGGCCTGCACGGCGCCGCAGCAGTGGACCGTCGGCGCGGCGCTCAATCTTGAGCCTGCTCTAAAGCTGGGCGATGAACTGGGCGGGCATATCGTGACCGGCCATGTCGATGGCGTGGGCGAAGTCTTTAGCATAGCGCCCGAAGGCGCATCGCTGCGCTTCATCATCGCCGCCCCGCAAGACCTTGCGCCCTATCTCGCGCCGAAGGGATCGATTACCGTCAACGGCGTATCGCTGACGGTGAACGAAGTGACCGACCAGCCCGATGGCTCATGCCATTTTGCGCTGAACATCATCCCGCACACCGCGCATGTCACCACGATCGGAACGCTTGCGCCCGGCCACAAGGTAAACCTCGAAATCGATGTGCTGGCGCGCTATCTCAAACGTATGCAGAGCCTGGCAACTCAGGCTTAAGCCGCGCGCCGTTCAGGCGCCGATGCCGTGCTTCCGGTTATAGGCGTGCAGCCATTCCAGCGTCCTGGTCAACCCGCCGAACGAATAGAAGTGCAGCCGCACCCGGCCATGTTCCGGGCCAAGGCCACTGGCAAAGGCATCGACCAGCTTGTCCGGCCCTGCACTGCCAAGCAGGTTCGTGACCGAGATTCCGTACTTCTTGAGTACCGAAGTGGACGCGCCGACACCGCAACGCGCGGCAAAGGCAAGCAGGCGCTTGATCCCGGCGGGACCGGGAATGCCGATCCGAACGGGGGCATCGATCCCGCGCGTACGCAGTTCTTTCAGCCAGACGAGAAAAGCGTCAGGATCGAAGCCGAACTGGGTAACGATCAGCGGGGCCATGCCGCGCCTTTCGATTTCGGCAACCTTGCTTTCCAGCACGGCCCAGCATTGCGCCACGCTCATGTTCGGATGGCCTTCAGGATGCCCGCCGATACCGATGGCCTTGATGCCGCTGCGCTCGAACGCCCCCGTGGCGATCAATGCCGACGTATCGAAATAGGGGCCGACCGGTTCGGGCGGATCACCTGCGACGATGAAGCAGCGCGAAACCCCGGCCTTTTCGACAACGGCCTTGAGGTAGCCTTCGAAATCGTCTTCCGACGTGATCCGGCGAGCGGAAAAATGGGGCATCGGCTCAAAGCCGAGTTCGCGCACCGCGACCGTGGCGGCAACGCGGGCGGCGACATCCTCGCCGGGAAGGAAAGTGACTGCGACGGGTGTTTCCGCCGGGATGAGCGGAGCCGCATCGCGCAGAGACGCTTCGTCCTTCGCGGTCATCTCCAGCGAAAAGCCGTCCGTGATCCCGGCGGGTTCCTTGTCCCAGTTCGGGTGGATCAGGGGCTTTGCCATGGTCGGGATCCTCTTGAATGATGAGGTTCCCGTCCGGCCGCCTTTGCAGCGATCCAGACGGGACCTTGCTTTTGCGTATCTTAGCGGGCGGTACGCCAGCCTTCGGCATAGGCTTCACGCGCCACGCGGCTGTAGGGCACCGGCGAGACGATTGCGCGGACGTTCAGCTGCTTGTGCGGCTCGACTGTGGTCTTCTTCGTGCCGCCGTTTTCTTCGCCCCACACCACGTGCAATTCGGTGCCGAACGGGATTTCCGGGTCGATGGTGGCCAGCGAAAGCGCCTGCTTTTCGTTGTAGGAGAAGCCGGTGAACATCGACAGGCCCACGGTCTTGCCATCGGCATCGACAACGCGGTCGTAGTTGGAAGATGCATAGTTCGCCAACGGCACGTCGAAGAACTTGTAGGCTTCACCGTCCGGGTTGAACATCGAAGCCATGATCTTCGCCATGTCTTCAGGGTTCCACGCCAGCGTCACCTTCTTGCGCTGTTCGGCGGGGTTTAGGGCTTCAAGCGCCTCGCGGCCATGGAAGTCATGGTCGAACTTGACGAAGTTGCCGTAACCCAGCTCCCACGGATTGAGATAGTAGTCCTCGATGTTTTCAGACACGAACGAACCACCGATAGAGCCGGTCGCTTCATAGCTGTCAGCCGCCAGCCATTCGCGGAAGCCTTTGAGCTTTTCGCCGGTATAGATGGCGGGCAGTGGCGAAGGGATCCAGCCCGATTCCAGCGTGTTCGAAGGATAGGCACGGCTGCCGCAAGCGATCAGGCCGAATTCCTTGCCGGCTTCCAGAATGGCGGCGCGGATTTCTTCCTGCTCGGCGTAAGGCCCCCAGATTTCAAGTCCCGGCGCGCCCGACATGCCGTGGCGCAGTGTCTTCACCGTCTTGCCTGCGATGTTCATCGTCGACATGTTGAAGAACTTGAGCTGTTCCAGCGGACCGCCGTGCAGCTTCTCGATCACGGCCCAGGCGTTCGGGCCCTGGATCTGGAAGCGCCATTCCTTACGCGTGACGGGCTTGCCCATCGGGCGCATCGGCGAACGGTCGTCCAACTCGATCTCGACATCGTAACCGCCGGTTGCAGCGTGATAGCGCAGCCAGTTCGATGCAGGCGCGCGGCCAACGTAAGTGAAGCTCTGTTCTTCTTCCCAGAAGATGATGCCGTCACCGATCACGTGGCCATAAGGCGTGGTGGGAACATACTGTTTCGCCTTGTTGACCGACCAGCCCTTCGAGCTGTTGATCATCGTATCGGACAGCAGCTTGGCCGCATCCTTGCCGCGAATGTACAGGTTCACCATGTGGTGCGACTGGTCGAACAGCACCGCGCTGTGCTGCCAGGCCCACTGTTCCGAACGCCAGTTCGAGAACTCCGGCGCGACCACCGGATACACATATGCCCCCAGCTGCGAATTGCGCAGCATGTCCACCACGTTGCCGTTCTGGTTGATTACCTCTTCGAGGTTCTTGGCTGCCATCAGTTCTCTCCCGACGTAAAAATGGCTGGTTGATAAATTTGTATGCAACACATACAAGTTCACGCGAGATTCGCAATGCTAAATGTTGCGCCCTATGAGGCGCACGCCGAGGGAGAGAGATTATGAGCGCTTCGTTGATTCTGACGCTGTCGTGCGAGGACAAGCCGGGCATCGTCGCCCGCGTTACCGGAAATCTTTTCGATTCCGGCGCCAACATTCAGGAAGCGCAGCAATTCGACGATTTGCAGAGCGGACGCTTCTTCATGCGCGTCGTGTTCAATCCGGGCGATTCGTCCGTCGAGGATTTTCGCACGTCATTCGCGCCGGTGGCAGACCAGTTCGCGATGGAATGGAACATCCGCGACACATCCGTGAATCGCAAGGTAATCCTGATGGTCAGCAAGTTCGACCATTGCCTGGGCGATCTGCTCTATCGCACGCGCATCGGCGAACTGCCGATGGATATCGTTGCGATCCTGGGCAACCATCCGAAGGAAGCCCTGAACATTTCGCTGCTGGGCGACATGCCTTATCATCACCTGCCGATCACCAAGGATACCAAGCCGCAGCAGGAAGCCGAAATCAAGCGCATCGTCACAGAAACGGGCGCTGAATTGGTCGTCTTGGCGCGCTACATGCAGATCCTTTCGGACGATCTGGCCTCGTTCCTTTCGGGCCGCTGCATCAACATCCACCACTCGTTCCTGCCAAGCTTCAAGGGCGCCAAGCCCTATCATCAGGCCCATGCGCGCGGCGTGAAGATGATCGGGGCGACCGGCCACTACGTCACCACTGATCTCGACGAAGGTCCCATCATTCATCAGGACGTCGAAACGGTCACCCATGCCGACAGCCCTGAAGACCTCGTGCGCAAGGGCCGTGACGTCGAACGCCGCGTCCTTGCAGAAGCCGTGCGCCTGCACCTTGAAGACCGTGCGCTGGTCAACGGCACCAAGACGGTCGTATTCAAGAGTTGAAGAACACCGCGGCGGGAGCACCATGTTCTCGCCGCACGTTCCATGCAGCGGAGAGTTGCCATGAATGTCAATGCATTGGACCATGTCAACATCATCACCGACCGGCTCGATGTCACGGCCGAATTCTACAAGGCGCTGCTGGGACTCGAACGACGAGACGCTCCTGCCCCAATGACACCGGATAACGCGCAATGGATGTACGATGGGCAGGATCGTCCGATCATCCACATCAACGCGGTCGATTGCCCCCGCGCCTTCGAACGCGAAGTCCAGCCCGGCTCGCTCACTGGCGCGATCCATCACGTCGCGCTCAATTGCAGCGGTTACGACGAAGTGCTGGCACGGATTTGCGACGCGGGCCTGGAATTCCAGGTCAACACGATCGAAGCCATCGGCCTGCGCCAGATTTTCACCGCGGATCCCAATAACGTACTGCTCGAACTGAACTTCTTCGGCGATTAGAGCATCGCGCGTTTAATCCGAATCATCGTCATTGCGAGGCCGAAGGCTGAAGCCATCCAGAGCCTTGGTGTGCCACTCTCTGGATCGCCGCGCTCACCCTGGAATCGCGCCCTCCAGCGCATCGGCCAGTTGCACCGGGGTCGACAGATAGGGACTGTGATCCGCTTCCAGCGTCACCACCTTGGCACCCGGTGAATAGCGTTGCATCTTGCGCTGGCTGTCAATCGGGATCGTCCGGTCCAGCGTACATTCGATATATGTGCGCGCCAATGTGCCATAGCGATCCGGCGTCAGCTGGAGCTTCTGCAAACGCGGCGCATGCGGTTCTGCCTGCAAACGCGGCAACACGGCGGCGACGAGATCGGGCGATGAAATCTGGGCGAAGACCGCGCCGGCATTGGCCACGTCAATCACCGTGGCAACGCCGCCGTGCACCGGGCTGATGATGCCGTCGAACGCTGGATTGGGACCTTCGATCTGCTTGAATTCGGCCCGGCTCATGCCCGATGGCAGCATCATCGCACAGATATAGACCAGTGCATCCATCGCCGCAGGGTGCGCTTGTGCAGCGGTGGAGATGACCAGTCCGCCACGCGAATGGCCTGCCAGAACCACCGGCGCGCCGCCCAGTTGCGCTTTGAGATCGCGGCAATGCTGCGCAACAAATTCGCCCCATCCGTCGAGCGTGACGGCGGCCATTTCCTCCGCCGTCCCCCCCATGCCGGGCAACGTCGGGGCCAGCACGGTGTGTCCGCGTTCGCGCAGCAATTGCGCCACCGGATCGAAACACCAGCCGCCGTGCCACGAACCATGGATCAGGACAAATCCCGCCATCAGCGTACTTCGCCCGACCACACGCGCAGCCCCGGCGCAGTGCGGTCCTCGCTCTTGAGCGCTTCAGCCATGGCCGGACGCGCGGTCACACGGTCACGCCACTCGATCAGGCGTGGCGCACGGATGGCTATGTCCATTTCAGGGAACATGCGCTCGACCATCATCCCGCAATGCGAATAGAAGTTGATGTCGGCCAGCGTGTAAGTGTCGCCTGCCAGCCACCTTGATTGCGCCAGTTGCTTCTCGACCTTTTCCACGGCGTATTCGATCTTGGCCGTGGCATTGGCAAGATCGGCCTCGGAAAATCCCGACCGTGCCGTCGACCACTTCTTGCGCTGATCGGGCAAGGGGATGCTTTCCAGCAGTTTCTCGAAATCGCCGCTTTCGATGTTGCGCGCGATTACGCCGACCATGCGGTGCCAGCCGTGCATCGAAACGAAGTTCATCACATGTTCGTCGACGAACTTGTTCCAGTAGCGCATCCGCGCCGCGCCCACGGGATCGCGCGGACGCAATGGCGCATCGGCAGGCTGCGCATCGGGGAATGCGTCTTCGAGGTATTCGTTGATCACCGTGGTGTGCGTGATGATTGCGCCATCATGGTCCAGCACAGGAACCTGCCCTTCGGGATTGATCGCGGTAAACCATTCGGAATGCTGCTCGAACTTGTGCAGATCGACGTAGACGCTCTCGTAATCCAGCCCTTTTTCCTTGAGCGGCGCCATGGATTTGAGCGAATTCGCCAAAGGTTCGGCGTGGTAATATTTCAGGGCCATAAATCTCTCCATTGCGCAGCCGTTGACCGGCCGCGTCGACTGTTTCAAACGCGCATCGTTCCCAGCATGCCGCCGTCCACGGCCCAGCCTTGGGCGGTGACGTGGCTTGCCGCATCCGACAGCAGGAACGCGGCGACTTGCGCCAGCTCTTCGGGCTTTCCGGTGCGCCCCTGCGGCACGGCCTTGGCCATCTGCGTTGCGGCTTCGGGCGGAAGGCCATCGAGCATGGGCGTTTCGATCAGGCCCGGCAGGATGCAATTGCAGCGAATGCCGAATTCTGCCGCCTCATTGGCCACCGCGCGCGATAGCCCCAGAACGGCATGCTTGCTGGCAACATAGCCTGCGTTCATCGGCAATCCGCGTTCGCTGGCAAGGCTTCCGGTCAGCAGGATCGCCCCCTGCCCGCGCTGCTTCATCGATGGCAGCACATGCTGGATCGCCCAGAACGCACCCTTTACGTTCACGGCCATGACCGCATCGAAGGTTTCGTCGGTATAATCCTCTATCGCGGCGAACGTGCCACCGATCCCGGCGTTGAGGAACAGCCCGTCAATCGGACCATTGGCGGCGACCGCCTTGTCCAGCGCCGCGACAAGTTGCGCCTTGTCGGCAACATCTGCCGCCGCCCACGCGGCCTTGCCGCCAAGCTCGTCCGCCGCCTGTTCGAGCAGCTCGGCGCGGCGCGCAATCATCGTCACGGTTGCGCCTGCTGCGGCAAAGCAGGTGGCGCTGGCCCGGCCAATCCCGGTCGATGCGCCGGTGATGACGATGTGCTTGCCGGAAAGGTCGGTCATCTGTCGCTCCGTGCGATGAAATCGGCCCATACCTGGGCTTCGGGCCGATCGTTGCCTTCGGGCGACCACTGGCGCTCCATGATCGCGCGAGCCTGTGCTTCGGCCATGGCGCGGTGATCGCGGTTCAGGCGATAGAAGAATGCCGAGACGCGCCAGTTCATGATGCAGTGGACGTGAACCGGCTTTGGCCCGGCTTCGACCGCCTTGGCAAATGCGGCAAAGTGATCCTCGCCCGGAGCATCGAACGGCACCGGGATATGGGTATAGACAATGCCGTGCTGGCGCAGCTTGTCGCCTTCGCCCGCCAGCGCTTCAGGATGGGTTTCCAGTGCCAGGTTGATGACATGGGCCACGCCAAGCGCAGCCAGCCGCGCCACATCCCGATCCTCGATCCGGCCTGACGTGGTCGTTTCCGCATCGAGACGCTGCCATGCTCGGATGTCGGCCGGGTCGGACACGGACCAGCCCTCAGACCAGGCCGAGCAGGCGGGCGGCGTTATCTTTCATGATGCCCGGCAGCACTTCATCCTTGAAACCGACCTTCAACGCCGCATCGATCCACTTTTGCGGATGGATCAGCGGAAAGTCCGATCCGAACAGCATCTTCTTGCGAAGCTGGGTATTGGCATACTGGATGATCTGCGGGGCAAAGTACTTTGGCGACCAGCCCGAAAGATCGATGAACACGTTATCCTTGTGCAGCGCCATCGACAGGCTTTCATCGACCCACGGCCATGAAGGATGGGCGAGGATGATCTTCATGTCGGGAAAATCGACCGCAACATCATCGACCAGCATCGGCTGGCCATACTTCAGCCGCATCCCGCCGCCGCCGCGCATACCCGTGCCCATGCCCGAATGCCCGGTGTGGAATATCGCAGGCAAGCCATATTCGGCGATGACTTCGTAGATCGGATAACCGACCCGGTCTGCCGGATGGCAATCCTGCACGATGTTGTGAAACTTGAAGCCCTTGACCCCGTAGTTCTCGATCAGATCGCGGGCCTCGCGCGCACCGAACTTGCCCTTGTGCGGATCGATCGAGGCGAACGCCATGCAGATGTCATCGTTCTTCAGCGCCATCTCGGCCACTTCATAGTTCGACACGCGCTTGGCGCCCATGCCGCATTCCGCATCGACCGTGAACATGCAGAACGCGATCTGCTGTTCGCGATAGATTTCGACGATCTCCGGCATCTTGGGCCGTTCACGCGGGGCCTTGAAATAGGCCGATGCCGCATCGAAAAACTTGCCCATCACCGGATCTTCGGGATCATGGCACGAAATTTCGGCATGGACGTGAACGTCGATCGCCTTGATCCTGGAAAGGTCGATGGGCACAATTGGAACTCCTGAAATGCAGGACGGGCACGCAGGCCCGCCCCCATGTCATCACAGCTGGATGATGACGGTCTTGGTTTCGAGATAAGCCTCGACACCCGCCCGGCCCTGTTCGCGGCCCATGCCCGATTCCTTGTATCCGCCAAACGGCAGCGCGGTATCGATCATGGCATGGCAATTGCCCCACACGGTGCCCGATTTGATCTTCGCGGCCAGCTTGTGCATCACCGCCACATCGCGCGTCCACACGCCCGCGCCGAGGCCGAAGCAGGTATCGTTGGCCATCTTCGCCACCTCGTCCAGATCATCGAAACGCTGCGCGACCACGACCGGGCCGAAGATTTCCTCGCGCACCACCGACATCTGCGGGTTCACGTTGGCAAGGATCGTCGGGTTCACATAGTAACCACCATCGGTCGTCGGGGCATCGCCGCCCATGACCACGCTGGCGCCATCGCGCTTGCCCGCATCGATATAGCCCATCACCCGGTCATGCTGTTCCTTGCTGACCAGCGGTCCCATATGGGCTTCGGGATCGAGCGAGGCGCGCGGCGCCCAGAACGGTGCAGTCTGGGTCATCCCTTCCAGCACCTGATCGTAGACCGAACGGTGGGCATAAAGCCGCGATCCGGCCACGCAGACCTGCCCTGCGTTGAAGAAGATCGCACCGGCAACGCCGGGCGCGGTCTGCGCCACATCGACATCGGGCATGACCACGACTGGCGATTTTCCGCCCAGCTCCAATGTCACGCGCTTCATCGTGGCCGTGGCATTGCGGTTGATCAGCTTGCCGATTTCGGTCGATCCGGTGAAGGCCACCTTATCGACATCGGGGTGCTTGACCATGCGATCGCCGGCAGTGTGGCCGTTGCCCGTTATGATATTGACCACCCCCGCCGGGAAGCCCGCCTCCACCACCAGATCGGCCAGTTTGAGCGCGGTGAGCGAGGTCTGCTCGGCAGGCTTGAGAACGAGTGTGCAGCCAGCGGCCAGCGCAGGCGCAATCTTGAGCGAGGCCATCAGCAGCGGGAAGTTCCACGGCACGATCTGCGCGCAGACGCCCACCGGCTCCTTGACCGTGTAGCTGAATACGGTGCCGTTGGGCATGGTGTAGGGCTGCGTCGTCTCGCCCGCCACCTTGCTTGCCCAGCCCGCCATGAAGCGCAACTGACTGATAGCGCCGGGAATGTCGATCGCACCAGCCATGCGTTTGGGCTTGCCGTTGTCGATCGCTTCGAGTTCGGCAAACAGATCGGCATTGGCTTCAAGCAGATCGGCAACGCGGTTCATCGTGCGGTCGCGCACCATCGGCGGCAGGTTCGACCAGCGGCCATCGTCGAAAGCCGCGCGCGCAGCAGCAACCGCGCGATCTACATCCTTGTCCGAGGCATCGACCACGTGGCCAACGACCTTGCCATTGGATGGGTCTTCCACCTCGATCACCGCGCCGTGGCTGCTATCGACCCATTCGTTGTTGATGAACAGCTGCGGCTTGCGCGCGAGAAACGCCTTGGCGGCATCCGAGTAATCGCGCTGGTCGCGCGAGATCGTGGTCATGTCGTTCATCGTCGACTCCTCTCCATGCGGATTTTGTAATGAGTCATAACATATTTATGTGAGTGCGAAAGCCCGATCCCGCACGGAATCAGATTCCCGTGCAGTGTCAGCCGCCCCTGTCAGCCACCTTTGTCTTCAAGCGCACTGTCTTCAAGCGCACTGTCTTCATGCGCGCGCTTGATCACGTAGTGGCGGATCGCTTCGATCTGGTCCTTCGTCATGTACTTGCTCCACGCAATCATGCCGTTGTCCTTCAGGATTCCGTCATGGACAACCGATTGCCAAGTGTCAGGATCAGCCGTGACGCCGCTGTGACGCAAATCGGGCAGCAAGGCACCCACAGCCGCATCACCGTGGCAGACGTTGCAATACTGGCCGTAGAGCGTGTTGCCCAAGGCGATGGTTTCGGGCGTCCCTGCCATCGGCGGCGGATTAAGGAGGCGCTTCTCGAACGGCGGCGCATCGGGCAGCTTCGCCTTGCCGCCGATCTTGAACACCAGCAACCGGCTGATGTTGCGCACCGGCCCTGACTTGTCGGCCAGAACGCCGGTCGCCAGCGGCCAGATGCCGCCCCACCCGGCCAGTACGGCGACGTATTGTTCGCCGCCAGCCGTAAACGTGATCGGTGCTGCCACGACCCCGGTTTGCGCCGGGAACGACCACAATTCCTTGCCATCCTTTGAAGAATAGGCTGCGAACAGGCCCTTGGCGTTGCCCTGAAACAGCAATCCTCCCGCCGTTGCCAGCATGCCACCGTTCCATGGCCCCGGAAAGTTGATACGCCAGCGTTCCTTCTTCTCCACCGGGTCCCATGCCACGATGGCGCCCGTCGTCGCGGCCCGCGCCGCCTCGCGCGCCTCGCGGATGGGGGGCATGGCCCCTGCCGCGCCATCCACTCCGGTATTGAAGCCGACAGCCTGCGGCTTCCAGTCCTTTGCCGGAAAGTAGGGATAGGCCGCCAGTTGCGCCGGGATATAGACCAGGCGATTGGTGGGGTCATAGGCCATCGGATGCCAGCTATGCGCGCCACCTGCGCCGGGTGATCCGATGAACGGCTTGCCGGTCTGGTCGTAGCGCGCCTCAGGCAGTTCGATCGGGCGGCCCGTCACCGGATCGAGACCCTTGGCCCAGTTGACCGGGACGAAGGCGTTGCCCGAAATGAACTGGCCGTTGGTCCGGTCTATCACATAGAAGAAGCCGTTCTTGGGTGCCTGCATCAGCACCTTGCGCTGCTTTCCATCGATTTCCAGATCGGCCAGAATGATGTGCTGCGTGGCGGTAAAGTCCCACGTTTCGCCAGGCGTCTGCTGGAAATGCCAGGCATATTCGCCGGTCTTTGCGTGGATCGCGACGATGGATGACAGGTACAGGTTGTCGCCGCCGCCGGGAGAACGGTAGGCCTGATTCCACGGGCTGCCGTTGCCGACACCGATATAGAGCAGATCGAGTTCGGGATCATAGGCCATGGCATCCCACACGGTGCCGCCGCCGCCCAGCTTCCACCATTCGCCCTTCCAGGTGGCTTCGGCTTTCCTGAGGTATTCCTCGTCATTGTTGCCCGGCTTGTCCGGCACGGTGTAGAACCGCCAGACCTGCTTGCCGGTCTGCGCGTCATAGGCCGTCACATAGCCGCGCACCCCCATTTCCGCGCCGCCATTGCCGATGATGATCAGGCCATTGATCGCGCGCGGGGCACCTGTGATGGTGTAAGGCTTGGTCTGGTCAACCGTGACCGTGGACCAGACTTCCTTGCCGGTGGCGCGATCCAGCGCAACAAGGCGGCCATCGAGCGTGCCGAGATACAGCTTGTCACCCCACGCCGCCATGCCGCGATTGACGACATCGCAACACGCCTTGACGGCGGTTTCGCCGGGCACCTTGGGATCGTATTCCCACAGCAGCTTGCCCGATACTGCATCATAGGCCTTGGCCTTCGACCAGGCGGTGGTGAAGTATATCTTGCCGTCGATCACCAGCGGCGTGGCTTCCTGCCCGCGCGCGGTGTCCATATCGGCAAACCATGCAAGGCCCAGATTCCCCACGTTGGCGGGCGTGATCTGGTTCAACGGGCTGAAGCGCTGCTCATCATATGTGCGACCATGGGACAGCCAGTTCGCCCCATTGCCGATGATGATCGACTGGGCGTTTACCCCACCTTCGGCACTGGTCTTCACGCTGCATGCCGTCAAAGGCAGGGCGATTGCCAGCGTTGCGGCAAGGGCCAGTTTCAGCTTGCGATCCCGTTTCATGTTGCATCCTCTCCCGGCCATCCGGCCCGACCGTCCGGTTCCCCGGCTCGGTCCACCCCGTTTGTTGTGCGTGTTCAGTTCACCATGCGCTGGACATCGCCCCAATACTTGATGCGCAGCGCTTTCTTGTCCATCTTGCCCGCTGCGGTGCGCGGAATGGATTCCACAAATTCCACAGATTTCGGCGCCTTCACCCCGCCCAGGCGCTGCTTTGTATAAGCGATGATTTCCGCATCGGTGATGCCATCGGCCACAACCACGGCATGAACCTGTTCGCCCCACTTTTCATGCGGGATGCCGAACACACAAGCCTCACGCACGGCTGCGAGTTCGGTAACGGCAGCCTCGACCTCTGCCGTGAACACATTGAATCCGCCCGATACGACCATGTCCTTCTTGCGGTCGACGATGTAGAGATAACCGTCCTCGTCCAGCTTGCCGACGTCGCCGGTATGGTGCCAGCCGAACTTGCGGATTTCGGCGGTTTCTTCCGGCTTTTCAAAGTAGGAATGGGTGACCAGCGCGCCCCGTACGCAAATCTCGCCCGCCTCGCCCAAGGGCACCTCCTTGCCGTCGTCATCCAGCAACGCCACCCGGATCGACCGGGTGGGCTTTCCGCAGGATGCCAGTTTTTCAGGAGCCGCAGTGGCAAACCGCGCCACGTCCTCTGGCGGGAACCAGGCCACGATCATCGGGCATTCCACCTGGCCATAGGACTGGCACATGGCCGGACCGAAGATTTCCACCGCCTGCCGCAGCTTTTCCGGGCTGCACGGCGATCCGACAAGGATGAAGATTTTCAGCGATGAATAATCGTGCTTGTCGATCTCAGGCGAGGCGAGCAACTGGTACATTGCCGTTGGCGGCAGGTACATGTGCGTGACCTTGTAGTCGCCAATCGTCCTGAGCACGGCATCTGCATCGAAGCCGGGCAGGATCACCTGCGTTGCGCCAAGGCTCATCGTCGAAAGCGCGATGGGACCTGCCGCATGGGTGATCGGAGCAGAGACCAGCGCCACCGGATCATCCGTGCGCCCGCCCATGCCGTCAGCCGCGGTTTCGATCATCGTGCCCCAGCCAAGGTTGGTGACGTTCGCGCCCTTCGATGGGCCGGTGGTGCCGCCGGTGGGAAAGATGCCGACCATGTCCATCAGGTTGCCGAACGCATCGACTTCCGGCTCCACGAAGTCCACCTCGGAAACCCCTGCGATGAATTCCTCAAGACTGGGATCATCGCCCATGCGCTTGTCAAGGCAGACGAAGTGGCGAAGCGTCGGGCACAGGGCCTTCAGCTGATCCACTTCATCGGCCTTCGACGAATGGTAGACCATCCATTTCAGGCGGACATAGTTGATATAGGCGGCATTGGCATCGATCGCGTTGCGCGTGTTGACTGGCACCCATTTGCCGTTGGCGCGCCACATCGCCAGCAGGGCCACCAGAAGCATGCCATCGTTTGGACCATATAGGCCGAGCAGGTCCTGATTCTCGAAACCGCCCTTTTGCAGCGCCGCGGCAATCCGTTGCGAAAGCGCCCTGGTTTCCGCGAAAGTAAGTTTCAGGCCATTCTCGGTATCGACAATGGCAAGACGCTGCGGATTGCGGTCATGGCCGCGGTCAAAATAATCGATGGCGCGCACAGGTTATCCCCAACGGTTGATTTCTGGCCCCGGTGCAAAGACCCGAAGCGGTTCTGAAACAGTGCTGCGGGCAAGCGCGGCGATCACCGCTGGCCGCGCGGCGACCCGATCAAGCCAGGCGTTGGTGCGCGCAGCATTGTCGAAAGCATCGGGGCGCAAAAGGCGCATCCCCGCCAGCCATGAATAAGTAACAAGATCGGCAATCGAGAACGGCCCCATCAGCCATTCGCGGCCATCGCCGAGCTGCGTTTCGCAGCGCTCGACAGTTGCCATGACTTTGGCTTCGCTATCGGCAATCTGGGCTGCGTCGATGGCATCGTCGTGCAGCGCCTGCCAGCGTTCGCGCAAGTCGTCCGAAACGATGCGCGATGTCAGCGTGGCGAAATCCTGTGCCGGAATCGCCGCAATCATGGCCTGCGACGTCGCCAGATTGCCGAGCAGCGCCGCAGCGGGCGAAAGCCGCTCAGTGATCTGGCGGCACCACATCATCATTTCCCAATGCGCATAGGCATCGGTCGGTTGCAGCCCTGCACCACCTGCGGCTTCGTCGATATATTGCGCCAGAAACACGGATTCGGTCATCGCCTCTCCGTTGGCCACCAGCACCGGTCCTTCGCCTTCGACACCAAGGTCGATGGCAATATTTTCGGTCACGCCGGGCAAGGCATGACGCTCGCCCGCAAGCAGGTCGATGTGGCGGCATTCCAGCGCAAGGCCCGCCTCTTCCAGCGCGGCCAGCACGGTCAGCGATGCGCCGTTGGGTTCGCCGTGATAAAGAACAGCGCTCATGCTTCGATCTCCGCCATGATCAGGCCGTAGCGCGTGGCAAGGTCCGTCTTGCCCATCGCCCATGTCTGCTTCACCGCATCGCGCTGATAGACACGCTTGAGCCAGCGCATGATATTCGGCGTCTTCTCCTTGCCCGCCAGATCGGGCTGCGACATCGGCAGTGAATAAGTGCTGTTGAAGATGTTGATGTCGGCCAGCGTGTACTGGTTCGACCCGACATAGGGCCGCTTGCCCAGTTCCTCCTCCAGCATGGCAATGCCCAGCGCCACGCGGCGGCGGCTTTCTGCCATTTCGCTTTCCGAAAAGCTGCCGCTGATCGCCTTGCGCCAGGCCACGCGCCGTTCGGGCATCGGGATGCGATCAATCGCGGCTTCGAGTTCGGCAGGATCGCGCTGCCGCACCATCGGGCCGACGAACACGCTCCAGCCGATCATCGAGAAGCTGGGGCCAAGCCACTGGTCCATGAACTTCATCCACCAGCGGACGCGCCACCTGTCCTGCGGATCACCCGGCATCAGGTCTGGCCCGGCGAACTGCTCGTTCACGTATTCCATGATTGCGGTGCTCTCGGTCAGCACGCGCCTGCCATCCTTGGCATGATGCGTCATCGCCGGGATCGTGCCCTGCGGATTGATCGCGAGATATTCCGGCTTGTGCTGATCGAACTGCAGCATGTCCGTGTAGTGGCTGACAAAGGGAACACCCTTTTCCATCAGCGCCAGCATCGGCTTGCCGGAGTTGGCGTTGGGTTCCCAATGATAGAGGGCTACTTCGTCCATCCGCTCGCTTACCTCTCTCCCGATTCCGATTGCATCGGAATTTGTTAGTAACACATACTAATTCAGCGGGAGCGCGGGTCAAGCCCGCATGCCAGACATTTTGTCAGGCCGATGGATAAGCCCTGTTCGCGCTCACAAACATGCGCCGACAATACACATTTCACCACGCGCAATCTGAGATCACGGCAAATGGGGCAGGGCCAGCGCGGTCAGCGGACGGCCATCGTCCAGCGGAACAGATGATCCCGGTGGGAAAGTGGAGCCGGGACACGCGCCTCGTGCACCACGCGCAGGCCCTGTTCCTCCAGCGCACCGCGCAAGGCGGTCCAATCGCTCCAGCGTGTCAGCCCGGAAACACGATCGGGCTGTCCCAGCGCGCGCCACCCGGCTTCGACACCATCGGCAAGGTCGATGTGGCGCAATCCCGCCCGGCTTGTCGCAAAAGCGGCAGATTCGGCAATGCCGCTGTCGAACACGATCACCGGCAAGCGCTGCATTTCGCCAGCGACGACCGGCATGGCGATGGCTGAGCCGGCCAGCGCCCCGCCCTTGAGCATCGCGCGCCTTGAAACCCGCATCAGCCAGCCTTTCCAAGATATACCGCCACGGCATCAAGCTCCGCGTCAGTCAGGTCCACCCTGGTCTGCTGCGGCATGGCGCCCTTGCCCATGCGGACCACGGACTTGACGTACTCGGCGGTCAGATCGTCACGGTTGGAAAGCAGGCCCTTTTCCGGCGGATTGCCCGCCAGCATCTGCTGCTTGGTCAACAGGTTGGTGCCCATCCCGCCGACAAGGTGGCAGTAGCCGCAATGTACTTCGAACAGCGCCTTGCCATCGCGACCTGGCTTCAGGCGATCGCCATCAGGCGCAAGCGGGCGCAAGATGTACGGCGGCATCGGCGGGGGACCGCCGGGGGGTGGAGGGAGTGCTGCCGTACCTTGCGCATAAGCTGCGGCGCTGAACGCAAGGACCGCGGCGGCCAGAACGATGCGCTTCATCTCACTGCCCTCCCTTGTAGGAAGACCCGCGCATGTTCGCGTAATTTGCAGGCCAGACGCCCTGTTTGCCCGGCGCAATGATGCCGTTGGGATCGAGCGCGGATTTCACCCTTTCGTCGAAGCGGCGCAAGGCGTGGCTGTTGAAATCGAAGGTCTCCATCACCGGGTCCATCCAACCAAGGTGCGTGCGATATTCGGCGTAGCCCGCCTTGGCGGTGTCGACGATCAGCGCATCGAAAAGCTTGCGCATCTTGAGCACTTCGTCCGCGTTGTCGCGATCGTACATCAGCATGTTGACGTTGTTGGCAAAGCGTCCGCCGATGGTGAAGCTGGCGTAGAAATCGACATCGAAATCCGCGATGATCTTGCGGCTGCGGTGCATCTGATCGAGCACATGCTTGCCGGTAGCAGGGACCACGGGCGAAAAGCCCATGTGCGCCCCGCGTCCGCCGATCCAGTCGGACATCTGCAAGGGCACCGCTGATGGTACGCCCATCGTGATTTCATACTGACCTACGGGATCGCCCTGCCGCCACCAGTTCTCCTGCGGCGAAGCGTCAAGGTGCCGCTTCATCGCGGCCTTGACCACTTCGGCACGCGCCTTGACCACCGGCTCTTCACCATAAAGGCGCAGCGCAACCTGCCAGTAGCCCAGCTTGTACTGCTTGAGCAGTTCGGCCACGCGCCATTCGGGAATGGCGGAGGGCTTGTCCCAGAAGTCGCGGCGCTGGCCTTTCAGCACCATCTTGCCCAGCCATGACGGGATGAACACGTTCTGGTCGATCAGGCCGGATATCTTGAGCGGCGTGATCGTGTCGATCACCCATGAAATATCATCGACTTTGGGAATATCCCAAACGAGTTCAAGCGATGTCTCCGGCGCAGGCTGCAACCACACGCCCGCCTTTGTGACCACACCGAGGTTGGATTGCGAAAACGCCAGATCCCACGTCGGGCCGTAGCTCATCGGAAACAGGTGCCACGCGGGATTGTCCTTCATCGCGCCCATGCCGGTGCGCAGCAGATCGCCATCGGGCAACACCGCCTCGATCCCGCACAGATTGCGCGCGTGCAGCCCGTAGGACGTATAGCCAATGCCGTGTTCCAGCGCGTTGCCCAGCACAGAACCCCAGGCATTGCCCGGAACCGAAAGCCATAACGGTGCCTTTTCGCGCTGTATCCGGTCATAAAGATCGAAAAACCCGACGCCCGGTTCGACCACGCAATAGGCCAGCCCATGATCGAGTTCGAGCACCTTGTTCATGCGCCCCAGGTCCATGACCACGCTGCCTTCCATGCGCGGGGCAGCCGTGCCGTAGCCCAGGTTCTTGCCGCGCGCGACCGGCCACAGCGGCACCTTGTATTCGTTCGCCAGCCGCACGATCGCGCGCACTTCGTCCACGCTGACAGGCGCGACGGCGGCCGATGCAGGCCATTCTTCGGTGCTGCCGGGGGCGTAAGTATCGGCATAGGCATCGCGGTCGGCGTCGCTGTTCATCACCCAGTCCTTGCCGACGACGCCGGCAAAGGCGGTCATCGCGGACTGGAACTGTCTGGGGCTGACGCGGGGGGGAAGGTGAAGCTTCACCGGACGGATTCTCCCATGTATTTTTCTAACAATTGTTATTGTTATGCTGTGTGATGAGGTTTGCGTCAAGCTTTCTCCCCTTCCTCTCCAGAGGAGGGGGCTTAGTTGACTCACGTCAGCGCGTAATACTTCACGAAATTTCCATCGGGCCTGCGCTCGCCCACGCCAATGAACACGTACCGCGTCAACCAATCGTGCTTGCCGATGCTGGTTTCGAAGCTGGGCTGGGCGCGAAGATAGTATTCGGCGTGCGGCACCGGCGCTCCGTCGGCAAAGGCCCATGCGCGCAGCCGGTCCATCGTGCCCGGCTCGCGGCCCCACAGGAAGCCCTTGTTCTGCATGTAGATCAGGGTGCCGTCATCGACCTCAAGCACATAGCGCGCGTCGAAAACCGCGGTGTCGTCGGGACGGAAAAAGGCATAATCACCGCCCGAATTGGGCACCGCCCTGCCTTTCAACCGTGGCCCCTCAAATTCACCCTCGTCGACATAGACCGCGCTGCGCATTCCGCCTGACGGCAGATCAGGCACCATCTGCACGCGGCTGAAGCGCAGTCGGCAGGCAAAGGCGAATTCGAGGCGGGGATTGTCAAGTGTGGAGAAATCCATTCAGCAATTCCTTTCAAGTCGCGCCATACTCTTCGCCATCCGGGGGGACCTGTGTGTTGGCGGTGGCGATAGCGGCGGCGCAGCACATCAATAGTTCGAAAGAATGGTCAGGCTTGGTCCGTCGAGCGGCTTTCCGGCCTTTTGCTTTTCCAGTTCGTCCTTGCGGGTCTGGCCCTGCAGGTCGATCAGGTAGGCGTGGATCGCATCGGCATCGTCGGGCGTGAGAAGGTCGTTCCAGCGCGGCATGCCATTGGGGACGAGCAGACCTTCGAGCACGATTTCGCGAAACAGCTCGTGCGTGGGCTGCTGCATACGGCGCAAGTCCGGGGTGATCGATCGCGGCTGGTTGGCGTGGCATATCGCACAATTGCCGAAAAACAGGCCCTGCCCCCGCGCGATGGTTTGCGCGGTGACGCCGGGCGCCTGTGCCGGTGCGGCAGGCGCGACTTCGAGCGCAGGGCGCATATCGGGCATAGGCACCTTGCCGCCGCCCAGCCTGAACACCAGCAGCCGGTTCATGTTGCTGCGCGTGTAGGCCGCCGAATAACGCGGCACGAAAGGATAGCCGCCGCCGCCCCACCCTGCCATGACGGCAATATATTGCACGCCGCCGATTTCGTAAGTCATCGGTGCGGCCATGATCGCGGTGCCGGTTTCGATCTCCTTGAGCAGCTTGCCGGTGCGCGTCTCGCGCACAAACAGCTTGCCGGTAACGCCGCCATAAATGGTGAGGCCGCTGGCGGTGGTGAGCACCCCGCCCCGATCCTGCCAGCCTGCCGTATCGGCGGCCCACACCGTCTTGCCGGTCAGCGGATCGATGGCGCGGACTTGCGCGCTGGCGGGGTTCTTCAGCGCCTCGGCATAGGCGGGCGATTTGCGCACCGCATCGCCGAACGCGGGCGGGAATGTGGCCAGCGCTTCCTTGACATCGGGCGTGAAGATCAGCGCGGCATCGTTGTTCAATCCGCGCGCCTTGTACGGCTTCTGGCCATCGGTCATGAAGATCAGGTTGCCCATGTCCAGCACTGCGGCGATATATAGCCCGGTGGCAGGATCGTAGCTGGCCGGATGCCAGTTGCGCGCGCCGGTGGTGGCGGGGAACACGATCCTGGGGCCGGTGGTGTAATCGGCGGCTTCCGGGTCAAGGATTGGACGCCCATTCGCATCGATGCCCTTGGCCCAGTTCGTCCGCACGATCGGATTGGCGCGCAGCAGTTTGCCGTCGCGCCTGTCCAGAATGTAGAGATAGCCGTTCTTGGGCGCGTGAAGCACGACCGGTCGGTCCTGCCCGTCGATCGACATTCGCGTCAGGATCATCGGCTGCGTGGCGGTGAAATCCCAGTTGTCGCCGGGCGTCTCCTGATAGTGCCATTTCATCCGCCCCGTTTTCGGGTCGAGCGCGACGATGCTGGCGAGATAGAGGTTGTCACCCCCCGCAGGCGAGCGCTTCGATGTCGCATAAGGCCCGCCATTGCCGGTGCCGACCAGCACGAAGCCGGTTTCCGGGTCGAACGCAATCGCGTCCCACGGCGAGCCGCCGCCTCCAATATCCCAGCGGCTGCCCACGTCCCACGTCTTCAGCGCGGCTTCGAGTTCCGGCGATTCCTGCGGCCCCAGCCTGGGATCGGACGGCACCACATGCCAGCGCCAGCGCAGCTTGCCGGTGTCCAGATCGAGCGCGGTGACATAACCGCGCACGTCGTATTCAGCGCCGCTCATTCCCACGATCACGACATCGCCCGCCACTTCGGGCGCACCGGTTGAATTGTCGCCGCGCTGGCGGTCTTCGATGAAATCGGTCTTCCACACTACCGCGCCGGTCCGGGCATCCAGCGCATACATCCAGCCATCGAGCGCCGCGACGAATACCTTGCCGCGCGCCACGGCCACCCCGCGATTGACCATGTCGCAGCACACGGTGCGGTTGACCTGCATGTCGACCTCAGGTTCGAACCGCCAGAGTTCCTTTCCAGTGGCGGCATCGAAGGCATAGGCGCGGCCGGTGGTGCCCGATGTGTAAAGCACACCATCGACCATGACCGGCGTCGCCTCCTGCCCGCGCAGGGTGCCGAGGTCTGCCGCCCATGCGAGGCCGATTGTGCCGACATTTTCGGCGTTGATCGCGGTCAGGCGCGAATGGTGAGTCTTGCCGCTATCGCCGCCGGGGCTGGTCCATTGACTGCCCGCGCCTTCGGTCAACGGGGTTGCGCCACCGAGCGAGCAGGCGGCGAGGCCGAGGAGCAGGCCTGCCAAGAGGTTGCGCATCACAGCGAGTCCCAGGGCGACGGCATGCGATATGGCACGGTGATGAAGTTCGCTTCGATCTGTTCGATCATCCCGTGATCGATCTTGAACAGTTCGGAAATGTAGAAACTGTGCGGGCGCAGGACCGGGCTTTTGACGGTGCGGCCATCGGTCAGCTGATATTCGCGCAAGCGGCCCGAATGATCGATGAACCCGTACGCCAGCACCAGCCCGCGCGCTTCGTCCACCAGCGGAAAACGCCGCGCGCGCAGATCGTCATCATAGCGGTAATTGCCCATGCGGAACTGCTCTTCGCAGCCCAGCGCCGAAACGGGTACGATCTTGGCGAATTCGGGATTGCGCGTGGTCTGGACGCCGTTTTCCACGCGGTTGCAATCTGGGTGGAACCTGGTGTGGATGGTGCCATCGTTGCGCTGAAGCGTATCGAAATAGCCATCGGACAGACGGATCATTTCCGCGCGGTCTGCTGGCGCTTCGGGCTTTTGATGCAGGATCGGCTTGTCCCAGTAGCGGCAGTTTTCGAACTTGATGCCGCTGTCGGACTGGCGCACGATCAGCATCTCGCATTCGCTGATCTGGCCTGCTGCGTTTACGGCAAGGCGCAGCGTGAACGCCGATTCCTCGATCGGTTCGATCACCGTGCCGAAATAGCCGACCTGCCCGGTTTGCTCATCGGCAAAGCGCAATTGATATTCGCCAAGCCGGTCAATGGTGCCCCACACGCCATCGCCGATTGCCAGCATGACGTTGTTTTCGCTGTGATAAACGTCAGGCGCCCAGTCCAGCGACCAGGGATCACGAGCGTTCAGCGCTGCCAGAAAGCGATCAAGCACGGCATAGAGCGCAAGGCGGTTCATCACGTCTCCCAAAGCATCCGGTCAAGGCTCTGTCGGCCCTTCCTGCTTGGGACATACCGTAACAATTGTTATAAATAAAGGCCGCTGCGTGATGATTTCCGCGCAGATGCCCTATTGCGCAGGACCCGCCTTGGCTGCACCCGCCAGCGTTTCACCGCCCTTGCCGGGCAAGGTCCAGATGATCAGGTTGATCACCATGATCCCGGCCAGCGTCAGCATCAGGATCGGGCGCTGGCGCTCCCCCCGCCGCAACAGGAACACCGCACCACCGACAAGCGCAATGGCGGCGAGCATCAGCAGGGAGAGCGCAACGTCGAGCATGCGCGCGCGTTAGCCGCCGAACAGGCCCTTGGCCATACCGGCGATGTCATTGATCGGATTGCCGTCGCCATCCTTGTCGAGGAAGCCCGCAACCTTCTGCAAGGCATCGGGGTGCTGGCCCAGCATCGCAGCGAAATTGCCGAGTGCGCCTTCTCCGCCGATATGGCCGACGATTTCCTGCAGCTTGGAGGCATCGAGGCCGGAATTCGCGGCGGCGGTTTCGATGGTATCACCCTTGGCCTGATGGCCGGCTGCGAGCGCGGCAATCGCGCTTTCGGCCTGATCGGGATCGATGCCGACCTTTGCGGCAAGGTTCTTCACATCGACATTGCTGGCGACCTGGCCAAGGATCGAATCGAACAGGCTCATGGTTATTCCCCCTTCAAAGGAGCGGCGACGATAGCACCCGCCGGTCAGACTTCCAGCGCGTGTATCTCCGCTCTGCGTCGCAACCCGTCCCTGCGCACGAGAAGCGCCGAATATTCAGGCACTTCGATCCATGTGGCAAAATCGCGGGTGAGCGGTTCGGAAGCGACAATCACGCTGTCTGCGCCTGCCGCACCGCCGGTCAGTTTCCATTCGCCATCGTGCAACCCGTAATCGCGGCCGAAGGTGTACCACATCGAAAGGTATTCGCTGGTGCCTTGCAACTGTGCGGCATCGAAGCGGCCGAAATCGAAGGTAAAGCGCACGGCAACCAGATTGACGCCATCACAGAACATCAGGTTTGCCGAACTCGACCGGGTGATGCCGTGCCGCGCCCGTACTTCGCGCAGCACGGCCAGCGCGCGGCGGATCGCGGAAAGGATGGCGTCAGGCTCGTTGATTTCGTGCGGATCGGCAAGCGCGGAGACGACCAGCGCGTAGATCCATTCGCTGTCGGTCGATCCCTCGATCTGCCGGGCGAATTCGGGGCGGATATGCGGAACGAGATCGAAGCGCATGTCGCGGAACCCCGCCAGATCGCCATTGTGCGCCATGGATAGCGGCACCCCTTCGAACCGGAAGGGGTGACAGTTCTGTTCGTTGACCTGAACCGAGGAGTTATAAGGCACACCGCGAATGTGGGCGAGCAGGGCGGAAGGACGCAGCTTGTCGGCCAGCGCCTTGAGGTTACGGTCGAACAGCGCGACTTGCGTGGTGCGATAGCGGAACGGCTGGTGCGGTTCGTGACTGGCCGTGTCCCACGCCGCCATGCCGAAGCCCGCCAGATTCAGCATGTGTAGCATCTGCGCACCGATGGTCTGGGTCAGCAGCGAGGAATCGGGCGCATAGAGGAGGTTGCCGAGCAGGACCGGGCTGCCGAGATAGCTGACGATGCGGCACATCAGGCGGTCTCCCCCGCGTGATTGAAGCGATCAAGCGCGAGTGAACGGCCGAGGTGGCGATTGGCGCGACGCTGGTCCTGCACCATTTGCCGCCCCATCGCGGCATGCAGCGCAGGGAGCCATGGCGGCGGATCGCGATCCAGCGCGGCAAGACAGGTGCTGGGCA